>JAOBAU010000366.1 GCA_025463165.1 Acidobacteriota bacterium
GCGTTCGCCGGGTACTACGAATACATCAAGCAGTGGCGCGTGCAGATCATTGGCGAGTCGGAGACGAAGTATCTGCAGTCGCTCCCGGCGCGGCTTCGCGAGAAACGCGTTCGCGACGTTGCGGCGCTCGATGTCTCCTGCTTCATCGTCACCAAAGGCATCACGCCGCTCGATGAGTTCCGCCAGGAATGCGAGAAACGCTCGGTGCCGCTCTTCTCCACGCCGGCGATGTCGTCCACCTCAATCATCCGCACGACCTACTTCCTCGAAGAGACGATGGCGCCGCGCAGCACGCTGCACTCCGGTCTTCTCGACGTCTACGGCATCGGCGTCCTTCTTCTCGGCGATAGCGGCATCGGCAAAAGCGAGTGCGCGCTCGATCTCGTTTATCGCGGACATCGACTCATCGCCGACGACATGGTCATCGTTCGCCGCCATCCGAACGACGTCCTCCTCGGTTACTCGAACGATCTGCTCCGCCATCACATGGAGCTGCGCGGCATCGGCATCATCGACATCAAAGATCTCTTCGGTGTTGCATCGACGCGCGACGTAAAGCCGATCGATCTCGTCGTGAAGCTGGAAAAGTGGGTCGAGGGAACCGAGTACGACCGCCTCGGCATCGCGGGCGAAACCTACGAAATGCTCGGCGTGCCGAAGCCGTACGTCCGGCTGCCGGTCGCGTCAGGCCGCAACCTCGCGCTCCTCGTCGAGATCGCCGCGCGCAATCACCTGATGAAGCTGCAGGGTTACGACTCGGCGCGCGAGTTCACGAAGCGCATCGACGAACAGATCGCGCGGCAGGGAGCAATGGAAGCGATCAACGCGCTGCCGCCGACCAATCGCGAAGAGCTGACGAGCTCCGAACATCGCAGCATGACGTCGCGCGCGCGGCTCACGCCCGACATTCTCGAACGGATCCGGAGGCAGCGCTGAGCGCCACAAAACGCGGCCCCGAATATCTGGTCATCATCACCGGCCTCTCCGGCTCGGGAAAAAGCTACGTTCAGTCGACGCTCGAAGACCTCGGCTTCTACTGCTGCGACAACCTGCCGATCGAGCTGATCGAGCCGTTCCTCGAAGAGGTCGCATCGCACGAGAAAGCGAATCGCGTCGGCATCGTCGTCGACGTCCGGACGCACGACTTCGCGAACGTCTTTCCGAACTTCTATCGCGAACGAATTCGCGAGCTCGTCCCGAACGTCCAGCTGATCTTCCTCGAGGCAAGCGACGAAGTGCTGGCGCGCCGCTACTCCGAAACGCGGCGCCCGCATCCGCTCGCGCACGACCTGCCGATCATCGAAGCGATTCAGCGCGAACGGGAAGCGCTCGCGGAAGTGAAATCGCTCTCGAATCTCGTGCTCGACACTTCCCAGTTCTCCGTTCACGAGCTGAAAGCGGAAGTGATGAAACGCTTCCAGCTGTCGGGACCGGACGTCAACGTGACGATGCTCGTCACGATCATCACCTTCGGCTTCAAGCACAGCCATCCCTACAATCTCGATCTCCTCTTCGACGTCCGCTTCCTCCCGAACCCGCACTTCATCGATGAGCTGCGCCCGAAGACCGGACTCGATCCCGAAGTCGTCGCGTATTTGAAAGAGCAGCCGGAGTACGAAGTCTTCTACAAACGGCTGCGCGATTTCGTCGGCTATCTCCTGCCGGAGTATCGGAAGGAGATGAAGAGCTATCTGACGATCGGCGTCGGCTGCACGGGCGGTAAACATCGCAGCGTCGCCATCGGCCAGCGGCTGGGCGAAGACCTGGCAGCGGACGGATACGCGGTCGACATCGTTCACCGCGATCACAAGCGCTGACCGCGTCAGGCCTTTGACCTGAAACAGATGTTGCGCTTAGGATTCTCTGTGGAGGGAGTTCTATGCGTAATGCATGTGTGTCTATCTTTGCGGCCTTCATGATGGCCTGCGGAGGTGATTGCTTCGCGCTCGACAGCTGCTCGGAGTGCCGTGAGAAAAGGATGAACGTCGGCGGAAACACGTACACATACGAATATTGCGTGCGAAGTCTCAGCGGTACGGTGCCGAATTGTCAGACGGTGGAGGACGGCGCCGGCAACGCGATCTGTCAGGCTGTTTGGCAGGTGTCGGGCAACTGCGATTCCGGCGTCTCTCCTCTTCCGAACGCGCCGATCTCACGCGATCCATCCGATGGAGGCCAATGGACAGACAAGCGTGTTCCTCCCGGCGCGCGGAGCGTTGCCTTTCGGATCGCTGAAACGTCGAAGCACTGAACGGTATGCGTCGAGCTCTCTGCCTCCTCGCCACGGTGATTGCAGTCGATGGCTTCGCGTCGGCGGAATGGAAGGGAACCCTCTGCCGCACACCACGCGGCGGATCCGGGGAAGTGTGTATGGCGACGACCTCCGCTCATATCGTGCTCGACAACGTTCCGGCGCCGGTTCCGTTCCGCTGGATACGCGCGGACGGCAAGGTGCTCCTTTTCAACACCAGCCGGAGTGCCGACGTTCAACTCGATGAGCAGTCATTTGGTGCCGTGCGATTTCGCGTCGACCCTGATCCTGGCGTGGCCGCGGAACGGAGAGCGGCGGCAGTCACACTGACGAGTGCAACGTCGACTTGGACGATTGCGATCCCGGTTCTTTCTCTGAGTAAACTTGAAGAGATTCGCCTCCCGGAAGGAGAGTACCGCCTGGCGCTCGCCGTTCCTGGCTGGGAGGCGGTGTATCGGTCCGCTCTCCGCGTCCGTCGGCTGGTTCCGGTGCAACTCGGCCATCTCGCAATGACGCGAATGCCACGGATCACCGGACGCGTGATTGACGCCGCGCGGAAAGAAGCGGTGGCGCAAGCGACGGTTCTCTCGCCGGAGGGAGTTGCGCTCGCGACGACTGACGCCGGCGGAGGTTTTGTCGTCGAAGGCCTTTCCGAAATACCGCTCTTTCTCACCGTCACCTCATCCGATCGTGCCCCGGCCGCAGTGGCGCTGCGGCGGACGGATTTCATGGACATTGACGTCGGAGACATCCTGCTCGAGGCCGGAGGTTCGCTTCACCTGCACCTCGCACGCAAATGTCCTGCGCCGTGCACAACCACTCTCAGCCTCATGCGTCCCGTAGAGCTCGATCCGCGACCGAATCGATGGGAAACGATCCGTACTGTATCGCTCCCGGCCGAAGCCGACGTGGCCTTCGAGCATCTCGAGTCCGGCAGGTACGTGATCGTGCTGCGCGGAGCCGGACCACTCGAGCAAAGGATCGTTGAAGCTGAGGTGAAGAATGCAAAGAGTGAATCGCTCGCCATCGATCTCGAACCAACGGCGCTCCGCGGGTTCGTGACCTCCGCGGGGGAGCGGGTCGCGCGGGCGACTCTTCGCTTCACGACGAACGAGCGCATCTGGAACGGCCAGGTCATGACCGACGAACACGGCGAGTACGCGACGGAGCGATGGCAGAACGGCTCGCTGCGAGTCACGGTTCAGCCGCCTGGCGAGACGGAGCGCTACACGCTGGAGCGGTCACTCAGCGAGGCGGATACCGAATGGCAACTCACGCTGCCGGCGGCACGAATCACCGGACGCGTCATCGAAAAAGAGTCGGGAACGCCGGTGGCCGGGGCGCGCGTCTTTGACGAGGTCTCGGCCGAGCGTTTTCACAGCGCGGGGCATTTCGTCACCACGGACGACGACGGACGCTACGCGTTCGCGATGGCGCGAACGGGACGACACGTGATTCACATCGAATCCGACTCGCACCAGGATGCGCCGCCGGTAACGCTGCAGATCGCGGGCGATGAGCCGGTTCAGGACGTCGACTTTGCGTTGTCGCGAGGCAACGCGACGTTCATTCGCGTCGTCGACAAAGCAGAGCGCGCAATCGCCGAGGCGTTCATCGTCGATCGACTGCCGCCCGACGGCTATCCCAACCGCTCAGGAATCACGACCGACGCAACCGGTGCAGCCACTCTGCCGCTCAGCGAAGGAGAGAAGCGGCGAATCTGGATCGTTGCTCCGGACGGACGATTCACCGTCGCCACACTCGATGCCGCCGACCGGACGTCGCGCGAAGAACCGCGGCTGCTTGTTATCGAGGCGCCGACCGCGTCGCTTCGATTTCGCGTCACGAGGAACGGGAAGGCGGCCGCCGCCGCCAACATCCTGATCCAGCGCGACGGGCTCGTGATCCCACCCGGCGTGCTGGAGATGATCGCGTTTCAGCAGCGCGCGAGCGCGATCACCGACGACCGTGGCGTCGCTGTCCTTCCGCAAATGCCGAGTGGTTCGTACATCGTTGCCGCGTACCGCGGACTCGATCAGTTCATTGATATTCGCGCACATCGCCTTGAGCCGGAGACGCGGCGCGCCACTGTCGCTGGCGGAATCGTCGAGTTCAACCTTGAAGAGCCCGGCGACTCACGCTGAGTCTCACTCATCGGCGGCGATGTATCATGCGCCCCGTGATCGGGGCCCTCATCGTTACCCACGGCAAGCTCGCGTACGAGCTGCTCAATGCCGCGCAAAAAATCGAGACGAACGTCTCCGGCGTCGAGGCGGTTCCGCTCGAATGGACGGATACCGTCGACGAAGCGCGTGAAAAGATCCGCATGGCGCTGGAGCGGATCAGCGACGGCAACGGCGTGATCATCTTCACCGACATGTTCGGCGGCACACCGAGCAACATCAGCCTCTCGTTTCTCGAGAAGGGACGCGTCGAGATCGTGACCGGCGTGAACCTGCCGATGGTCGTGAAGTTCGCGACGCTGGCGCAGGACGCGACCGACGTCGCCACGCTCGCGCACGTCATCAGCGAGAAGGGCTCGAAAGCGATCCGCGTCGCGTCCGATCTGCTGTCGAGCGAGCGTCGCACCCCCGAGGTCGTGCGTTGATCGAGCGGGACATCGAGATCAAAAACAAGCTTGGTCTGCATGCGCGTGCAGCGGCCAAGCTCGTGCACACGGCGGCGCGATACAAATCCGACATCAAGATCCGCAAAGGGGAGGAAGAGGTCGACGGCAAATCGATCCTCGGCATCCTCCTGCTCGCGGCCGGACGCGGCTCGATCATCACCGTGAAAGCGAACGGCGAGGACGAAGCGGCGGCCATCGACGGCATCCAGGAGCTGATCGACCGTAAGTTCGATGAAGTAGAATGACTTCCGGTGCTCACCGACCCCGCCACGAAGCACGCCGCGCATTCGCGCAACGCCATTCGGACCTATAAGGGAATCGGCGTCTCGCCCGGCATTGCCATCGGCCGCGCCGTCATCATCGAGAAGCGCGTCGCCTCGATTTATCGCGTTCCCATTCGCGACGAAGAAGTCGAAGGGGAAGTGAATCGCTTCCTCGAAGCGCTCGAAAAAACGAAAGACGAGCTGCACGAGCTGAAGCAGCGCGTCAGCCGCTCGATGGGCGATGAGTACGGCTCCATCTTCGAAGCGCACGCGATGATCGTCGGCGACGCATCGTTCGCCGACAAAGTGCTGCAGAAGATCGAAGAGGAACAGGTCAACGCCGAGTGGGCGATGTCCGAGGTGCAGGAAGAGTTGCAGGCGCGGTTCCTCAGCTTCGATGATGAGTACCTGCGCGAGCGCGTCGCTGATGTGAAAGACGTCGCTGAGCGCGTGCTCGTCAACCTACAGGGAATCGCGCATCACGATCTCTCCGAGATCAAGCACGACGTCATCATTCTTGCGGACGACCTCACGCCGTCCGACACCGTCCACTTCAATCGCCGGCCGATCGTCGGCTTCGCGACGGAGACCGGCGGACGGACGTCGCACACGTCGATCATCGCCAAGTCGATGTTCATGCCGGCCGTCATCGGCGTGCCGCGGCTGACGAAGATGATCGACAACGACGAGGTCGTGATCATCGACGGCTACGAAGGAACGGTCGTCGTCAATCCGACCGAGGCGATGATCTCGGAGTACGTGAGCCGCGTGTCGCGTCACGAAGAGCAGGAGCGCGAGCTGCTGCAGAACCGCGACCTCGCGGCGATGACGAAAGACGAGCGGCGCATCTCACTGCAGGCGAACATCGAGCTCGTCGAAGAGTTGAAAGACGCGATCAAGTTCGGCGCGGAAGGGATCGGACTTTATCGTTCCGAGTTTCTCTACATCGCCAAGAGCCCGCTGCTGCCGTCGGAAGAAGAACACTTCGAGCTCTACAAAAAGCTCGCGGAAGCACTCGCGCCGAACTGGTGCGTGATCCGGACCTTCGACCTCGGCGGCAAGAAACTCGCGCGCGAAGTGATGGGGAGCAAGGAAGACAATCCGGTGCTCGGCCTGCGCGGCCTGCGGCTCTGCATGAAGCATCGCGATATGTTCCGGACCCAGTTGCGAGCGTTGCTGCGCGCGTCGGCGTTCGGCCACATCAAGATCATGTTCCCGCTCGTCTCCGGCGTGCAGGAGTTGCGTCAGGTCAAGACGCTCGTCCGCGAGCTGAAAGCGGATCTCGATCGTGAAGGAATCGCGTATGACCCCGAGCTGAAGATCGGCATCATGATCGAAGTGCCGTCGGCTGCCGTCATCGCCGATATCCTCGCGACCGAAGCTGATTTCTTCGCCATCGGCACCAACGATCTCATTCAATACTCGCTGGCCATCGATCGCTCGAACGAGAACGTCAGCTATCTCTATGAACCGCTGCATCCGGCGCTGCTTCGCCTCGTCAAAGGGGTCATCGACGCGGGAAAGAAAGCCGGGATCCCGGTGTCGATGTGCGGCGAGATGGCGTCCGATCCGCTCTACGCGATCATCCTCATCGGCCTCGGGCTTGAAAACTTCTCGATGAATCCGTCATCGATTCCGATCATCAAGAACGTCGTCAGATCCGTACGTTACAAAGACTGCCGCCGCATCGCCGACGTCGCCATGACGAAGAAGACCGCGCAGGAGATCGAAGAGTTCATCATCGAAAGCGTCGCCATGCGGTTCCCCGAAGGACTGGTAAACAAGAACTCATGACGAATGAAGAGATTTTCCGTCATCGTGAAGTGCAGCACGTCCCGAAGCCGTGGGGCTACGAGCTGATCTTCGCGAAGACAGAGCGCTACGTCGGCAAGATCCTGCACGTGAACCAGGGTCACAGCCTCAGCCTGCAGTACCACGAAATGAAAGACGAAACGCTCTTTGTTGTTCGCGGTGAACTGAAACTGACGCTCGAGTGGGAAGGCGATCGACGCGAGCTCAGCCTGCGGGAAGGGGAGGCGTTTCACATCCGCCCGCGGCTGATTCATCGGATGGAAGCGGTCGTCGACACCGACGTCGCCGAAGTCTCGACGCCCGAGCTGACGGACGTCGTGCGACTCGAAGATCGCTACGGACGCACCGGTACGACTACCCCATGAAACGACTCGCCATCGCGCTGTTGCTCGTCTCCGCCACCGCGCTCGCGCAGGAGGCGACCACGACGACAACCGCGCCGGCGGAAGATTCGGCGCTCGTGAAAGCGTCGAAGGCGAGCAATCGGAAGAAGGCGAAGCCGAAGCACATCATCACCAACGCCGATCTGAAAAAACCGTCGAACAAACCGGCGCCGGCGAAGCCGTCAGCGGTCGGCAGCACGATCGAAGTGAAAGCCAGTCCCGCCGACGAGCGCACCGCGGAGCTGAAAGTGCAGCACGCCGCGGAAGACAAAGTCGCCGCCGCGGAAAAGCACGTGATCGATCTCGAGAAAGAGATCGCGCGCGTGGAGCAGGATTACTACGAGGAGAACGACCCGACCCGCCGCGACAAAGAGCTGGCGAAGCGTTTCGAGCAGACGAAGAAGCAACTCGCTGCCGCGCGCGCCGACCTCACCGACGCGCGCGAGGCGCTCACGAAAGTGACCGAGAAACCACGCTCGTAAGCGCGTCGCCACCACGACCATGTCCAAAACTTTTTTCATCGAAACGTGGGGCTGTCAGATGAACGATCTCGACACCCAGCGTCTCTCCGGCAATCTCAAACTGCGCGGCTATCAGCGCGTGGAAGATGAGACGGCCGCCGATCTCATCCTCCTCAATACCTGCTCGATCCGCGAGAAGTCGGAGCACAAAGTCTTCTCACGCCTCGGCCGTTTCCGCGAAATGAAACAGGAGCGAGCGCTGACGATCGGCGTCTGCGGTTGCGTCGCGCAGCAGGAAGGCGAAGCGATTCTGAAGCGCGCGCCGTGGGTCGACTTCGTGATGGGGCCCGGCAATGTCGGCCATCTCGACGCGGTGCTCGACGGCGGACGCACGGTGGCCGTCGATTTCCCCGAGGATCGGCATTACGACTACCTGGCAATCGATCGGCCGTCGGCAACGAAAGCGCAGGTCACGATCATCGAAGGGTGCAACAAGAACTGCACCTTCTGCATCGTGCCGACCACGCGCGGACGTGAAGTATCGCGGCCGTTCGACGATGTGCTGAACGAAGTCCGCGCGGCGCTGGAGAGCGGCCGCGTCGAGCTCGAGTTGCTCGGGCAAACCGTCAATGCCTATCGCTGCCCGATCAGCGGCCGCGACTTCGGTGCGCTGCTGCGCGCAATCGCCGAACTGTCCGATGTGAAGCGGCTGCGCTTCATGACCTCGCATCCGGCGGAAGTGAGCGATTCGATGATCGCCGCCATGCGCGATCACGCGAACATTTCCCGCTATCTTCACCTGCCGGTGCAGTCGGGATCGTCGGCCGTGCTGCGGCGGATGAAACGGCTGTACACGCGCGAGAAATACCTGGAGATCATCGCGCGGCTGCGCGACGCCATTCCGGAGATTCACTTCTCCACTGACTTCATCGTCGGCTTCCCCGGTGAGACCGATGACGATTTCGCGCAGACGCTGAGCCTCATCGAAGAGGTGCGCTATGGCTCGCTCTTCGCGTTCAAGTATTCGCCGCGGCCAGGAACGCCGGCGCTGCGAATCGGACAGCCGGTCGATGACGCGATCGCGTCGGAACGATTGACGCGACTTTTCGAGTTGCACGAACAGCACAAGCGCGAGCGGCTGGAAGGCTATCGCGGACGCGTGCTGCCGGTGCTCGTCGAAGGACCGAGCCGCCACGATCCCGACATGCTGGCGGGCAGAACCGATGACAACTTCGTCGTGAATTTCAGCGGCGATCCCTCGACGCGGCCGGGGAGTATGCTTGGCGTGCGCATCGATCAGGCGCAGCACCACACGTTGCGCGGGCAAGTTGTGGCCTGAGTCATTGCTGACTCAGGCCGTTTCGGATCACGTGCCGACGCGAATAAGGGCCGATCCCAATGACCCACTACACTAGATCAGGTTCTTGTTCGTGGGATAGATGAAGTAGTTTGCGCCCATCAGGAGGGTGACACGCCCATTCGGCCAATAGAGGCCGGCGTCGATCTTGATTGGACCGATGTTTGCGAAATTGAGCAGTTTTCTCACTGTATCGCCAAACGCGATCGGGACGCCGACAACCCCTTCGGGTTCACCCTGATTGACGCCGGATGCGTACGTCGCGCACTGCTCGCCTTTGATGAAGTACGCGTTGCCATCCGGCCAGTAGATCGCCGCATCCAGTCCGGAGTTTGCGTCGAGCTTCAGAGCCTCGACAAGTCCCGGCCAGTTGCCCTGGATGGGCGAAGGACCCTGGTCCACGCCCTCGCGGCCGCCGTATTCGGGCAGGTTGTAGCGGATGTACTGGTCGCCTTTGAAGAAGTACACCTTCCCCGTCGGCGGCCAGAAGACCGCCGCGTCGATGGGGTAGAAGTCGGAGGGCCAGTTTGGCCAGTCACCTTTGACAAAGGAGCTCGGGGCATTCGCAGGTGCGTGGCCAGAATCGTCGTACCTGAAATATTGATCGCCTTTGAAGAAGTACCCGCGACCGCCGGGCAGGACCATCGCGGCGTCGAGCGGCGGAGTGAAGTTGGCGGGCCACCCCCCCCAATACTCTACGATTGAGCCACCAAAGGCACCTGGTGGGAGGTCGCTCGTGATCGCCCGGGAGAACGCAAAGTCGCTCCGCGTTGCGAGGCGTATGTCCGATCGGCTGTTCACCTGCCCGACGGTCGCCTCGACATACGCGCCCGTAAAGCTTCCCGCGGGATTCGCCTCGACGAGGATCCCGTCGACGCCCATGTCCAGGTAGCTCGCAATGTTGTCCGGATTCGCCAGCGACCAGACGTAGACTTTTCTGATCTCGTTGAAGATACCGCGAGCATTCACTCCACTTTGAACCGAACTTCTGACTGACAGTGGCTCGGGAAGCAGCGAGGAGATCCCGTCGCCATACCAGTAGTTCTTCACACCGAGCCCAGTGAAGTACCGCGCAACCGCTCCGCAGTCATTCTCATAGTCGATTGCCATCCCCTCGTTGAAACGCAGGTCTGTGGCCGCCACGTCCT
>JAOBAU010000402.1 GCA_025463165.1 Acidobacteriota bacterium
GATCGCTATCGAATCTTCATCATCGATGAAGCGCACATGCTCTCGACCGGCGCGTGGAACGCGCTGCTGAAAATCCTCGAGGAGCCGCCGTCGCATGTGATCTTCATGTTTGCGACGACCGAGATTCACAAGGTGCCGCAGACGATCATCTCGCGCGTGCAGAAGTTCATGCTGCGCAAGATCACGCTCGAGGAGCTGATCCAGCGGCTCACCGAAATCTGTGCGAGCGAAGGAATCGAAGCCGATCGCGACGCCGTCGAAATGGTGGCGCGCCGCGGTGAAGGAAGCGCGCGCGACGCGCTCTCGCTGCTCGATCAGATCATCGCCTTCAGCGGACGGAAGATCACCGCGAACGACGTCTCGACGATCCTCGGGCTTTCCGACACGACGTTTTTCGCGCACGCCGTCAGCCTGATCGGCGACGGCGATCACGCCGGCATTCTCGAAGCGCTGCAGGAAGCGGCGGAAGGCGGACGCGATTTCCGGATGCTCTATCGCGATCTGCTGAACTTCGTGCGCAATCTGCTGCTCATCGCGAGTGGCGCGAACAGCGCGATGCTCGCCGTGTCACCGGAAGATCTCGGCACGATCGAATCAGTGGCGGAGAAGTTCTCGTACACGGAACTGCTGCGCATCGCGAACCTGCTGCTGCGCGACGACGAGACCGTAAATCGTGCCGAGCATCAAAGGCTGGCGGTGGAGATCGCGCTGCTGAAAGCGGCAACGTTCCCCAGATTGCGCAGCGTGGAAGCGGAGCTGCGCGGTGTGCCGAGCCCCTCACCCGGCCTTCGGCCACCCTCTCCCGGCGGGAGAGGGACGCAGGCAACCATTCTCCCCTCTCCCACCGGGAGAGGGGCTGGGGGTGCGGGGCCAGGCAAACGCGACACCGCCGACCTCAAAACGCTCGTCGAGCGCGTTCGCAAAACGCGTCCGATGGCCGCCACTTATCTCGCCGATGCATCCGCGCAGCAGGATGGCTCGCGCATCGTCTTCACCTTCGACGATTCCTTCAAAGCTGATTCCGCTTCCGATGCGAAAGCGGTCATCGAAGAAGCGGCGCGCGAGCTGTTCGGCCAGCCGATGAAGATCGACATCACCGTTGCCGCGCCGCGTGAAGCGGTCGAAAATCGCCGCGCCGAAGACAGCCCCAAACCTTCTTCACCCCTCCGCGACGATCCGGTGGTGAAGTCGTTCCAGAAACACCTCGGCGGAGAGATCGTCGAATCCCGCAAGCGTTGAGGAGAGCCCGATGAACCCGAAGAAAATGATGCAGCAGGTGCAGCAGATGCAGGCCCAGATGCAGCAGCGGATGGCAGAGCTGCGCGTCGAAGGAAGCGCCGGCGGCGGAATGGTCAAGGCGACCGTGAACGGCGCGAAAGAACTGCTGGCCGTGGCTATCGACAAAGAAGCAGTCGACCCGAACGACGTCGAGATGCTGCAGGACATGATCGTCGCCGCCGTGAACGAAGCGTCGCGCAAAGTCGATGAAGAGATGTCGTCGCAGGTCAGCGCGATGACCGGGGGATTGAAGATTCCGGGTCTGTTCTAAGGATGACCGCTCCTCCGCTCGCGAACCTCATCAATGAACTGACGAAGCTGCCCGGCGTCGGCGGCAAATCGGCGTCGCGTCTCGCGTATCACATCCTCAAGCGTCCGGTGGCGGAAGCGGAGTCGCTGGCGACGGCGATCCTCGAAGTGAAATCGAAGATCTTCCGCTGCTCGATCTGCAACAACATGACGGACGTCGAGCCGTGCGCGATCTGCGACGATCCGCGGCGCGACGCGTCGATCATCTGCGTCGTCGAAGAGGCGTTCAACATCGCCACCATCGAACAGACGCGCGATTTTCGCGGCGTCTTTCACGTGCTGCTCGGCGCGCTCTCGCCGCTCAAAGGCGTCGGCCCGCAAGACATCGACGTGCATGGTCTCGTCCGCCGCGTGCAGTCGGGAAACGTGCGCGAAGTGATCGTCGCCACGAATCCGAATGTCGAAGGCGAGGCGACGGCGCTCTACATCGCGCAGCAGCTTCGAACGCTCGACGTGAAGACGACGCGGCTCGCATTCGGACTGCCGGTCGGTGGCGATCTCGAGTACGCCGATCAGGTCACGATGGCCAAAGCGCTCGAAGGCCGCAGAGAGATCTGAACCTCACGCCTCTCTCCCATTCCAAACGGTTCCATGCTATACATTCGCGTCCCCGTCCTCGGGTAAACGGTGCATATAGATGGCTTCTCCTGATCTCGTCATGTACGAGGAGGAGTACCAGCAGATAAAGGACACGCTCCAGCGTCTGCAGGTCGACTCCAACTCGAAAATCGTCTTTCTGGTCGATAAAAACGGCCAGCAGATCGCCGCGCATGGCGACATGAAAGGCGTGGATGCCACCTCTCTCGCTTCGCTGACCGCCGACAACGTTGCCGCCACGGACGGACTGGCGAAGCTGATCGGCGAAAAAGAGTTCTCGATCCTCTTTCACGAGGGCGAGCGCGACAACATCCACATCTCGCTCGTCGCGCAACGCGTCATTCTCGTCGTGATCTTCGACGAGAAATCGTCACTCGGACTTGTCCGCCTTCGCGTCAAGAAAGCGTCGGTCGAGCTCGAGAAAACGTTCGAGGAGCTCCTGCGCAAGTCGGAGGCGGAACGCGGCAACATGGCCAACCGCTTCGACTCACCATTCGCCGAGATCACGGACGAGGACATCGACAGTCTCTTCAGCGAATAGTCCATGACGTTCATCAACTACGCCGCGCGCGAGATCAACTGCAAGATCGTCTATTACGGTCCCGGTCTCTGCGGGAAGACGACGAACCTGCAGTGGATCTACGACAAGACCAATCCGCAGGCGAAGGGAAAGCTGATCTCGCTGGCGACCGAGACCGATCGGACGCTCTTCTTCGATTTCCTTCCGCTCGATCTCGGCACCGTGCGTGGATTCAAAACGCGCTTTCATCTCTACACCGTTCCCGGACAGGTCTTCTATGACGCGTCGCGCAAGCTGATCCTGAAAGGCGTCGATGGCGTGATCTTCGTCGCCGACTCGCAGGAACCGCGCATGGAAGCGAATATCGAATCGCTGCAGAACCTGGACAAGAACCTCAAGGAACAGGGCTACGACCTGAAGTCGGTTCCGTACGCGCTGCAGATGAACAAGCGCGATCTCCCGACCGCGCTCGCGGCCGATGAGATGTACCGGCAGCTCAACTTCAAAGGCGAGCCGACGTTCGAAGCGGTGGCGATGAACGGCACCGGAGTCTTCGACACGCTCAAAGCGGTCGCCAAGCTCGTCCTCACCGAATTGAAGAAGAAGTGACGCCGCGATGCGCCACACCGGTCTGAACATCGTCGCAATCGGTGGCGGCACCGGGCTCTCCACCCTCCTCCGCGGACTCAAGGTTTACGTCGACGCCGACGGCGCCTGGTCGATCTCGAATCTCGCCGCGGTCGTCACCGTCACCGATGAAGGCGGCAGCTCCGGCGCGTTGCGCAAGGAGTTCGGGATGCTGCCGCCGGGCGACATTCGAAACTGCATCGTTGCGCTCGCGGAAGAAGAAGCGCTCCTCTCGCAGCTCTTCAACTATCGCTTCGATACCGACTCGGCGCTGAAAGGACATTCGCTCGGCAACCTGCTGCTGACGGCGATGACCGACATCACCGGCGGTTTCGATCACGCGGTGCTCGCGGCATCCGAGGTTCTCGCGATTCGCGGCGAGATTTACCCGTCGACACTGTCGGATGTCCGGCTGCGCGCGACGCTCGCCGACGGCACGGAGCTCGTCGGCGAAGTGGCGATCAGCGGCTCGCACCTCGGCGATGAAAAGAAGACGGCGCCGCGTCACGCACGCATCGTTCATCTGGCGATCGAGCCGGCCGACGCCGAGCCGCCGCAGCGCGTGCTCGATGCGATCGCGAATGCCGATCTGATTCTGATCGGTCCCGGCTCGCTCTACACGTCGGTGCTGCCGAACCTCGCCATCCGTCCGCTCGCCGAGGCGCTGCGCGCGGCAAAAGCGTTGCGCGTTTACGTTTGCAACGTGATGACGCAGCCTGGTGAGACGGACGGCTACACGGCCGAGGAACATTTGCGTGCGGTGATCGAGCACGCGGGACTGGTCGTCGATGTGATGATGCTGAACGGCAGCCGCCCATCGGAGCAGATTCTCGAGGCGTACGCGGCGCAGAATCAGTTTCCGGTGGAAGCAGATCTGGAGAAGATCCGCGAGCTCGGCGCGACGCCGTTCTTCGGCGACATTATCGCCGAGGGCGACTTCGTGCGGCACGATTCAGCAGCGCTCGCGGGTACGATTTTTCGGTTGTACGACCGGTATGGCCGAACACTTGAACGGATGCGGAAAAGCAGCATGAGTGATGAGGCATGAGGCATGAGTAACGGCATGAGCCGCTTTGCTTTTACTCATACCTCATGCCCCATACCCATGCCGGAGCGCAGCGACCATGACCAACAACCTTGACGTGATCATCCTCGCCGCGGGCCTTGGCACGCGGATGAAGTCGGCGACGATCAAAGTGCTGCATCGTGCGGCCGGCCGTCCGATCATCGACTACGTTCTCGACCTCGCCTCCGACGTCTGCGAGCGGCCGCCGATCGTCGTGGTCGGACATCAACGCGAAGCCGTGCAGGCGTCGATTGATGGCCGCGCGCGCTTCGCCGTACAGGACCAGCAACTCGGTACCGGCCACGCGGTGTTGCAGGCGTCGGCGGCGCTTGAATCCGACGAAGCGTTCGCGTCGCGCCGCGTCCTCATTCTTTCCGGTGACGTGCCGCTGACGCGCGCCGAAACGCTGCGCAAACTGATCGCGGAACACGACGCATCCGGAAACGCGCTGACGCTCCTGACGATGAAACTCGACGATCCGGCGATGTACGGCCGCATCGTCCGCGATGCCGACGGTTCGGTGACGCGTATCGTCGAAGCGAAAGATGCGAACGACGAGCAGAAGAAGATCGGCGAAGTGAATGCCGGCATCTATCTCTTCAACGCCGGCGGTCTCTTCGAGCGACTCCGCAATCTGGGCACGAACAACGCGCAGGGCGAGTATTACCTGACCGATCTCATCGCCGTGCTGCGCGAAAACGGCGAGCGCGTCGGCGCGCTGATCGTCGACGATCCGATCGAAGCGATCGGCGTGAACTCACGCTCGGAGCTTGCGGTCGTCGAAGCGGAGATTCAGCGCCGCGTCGTCGAGAAGCTGCTCAGCGAAGGAGTGACGTTCCGCAATCCGACGACGGTCGTGATCGATTCAACGGTCAGCATCGGCGCGGACACGGTCGTCTATCCGTTCGTGACGCTCGAAGGAATGACGAACATCGGCGAAGGCTGCGTCATCGAGCCTGGCGTTCATCTCATCAACGTCACCGTCGGCGATGACGTGCATCTCAAGACCGGCACCGTCGCCGAAGATGCGACGATCGAAGATGAAGCGACGGTTGGTCCGTACGCGCATCTTCGTCCCGGTACACATCTCGGACGAAAGGTGAAAGTCGGCAACTTCGTCGAGACGAAGAAAGCGGTGTTCGGCGAAGGGGCGAAAGCGTCGCACCTCTCGTACATCGGCGATGCCGAGATCGGCGCCGACGTGAACATCGGCGCCGGCACGATCACCTGCAATTACGACGGCGTGAACAAGCATAAGACGGTGCTCGAAGATGGAGTGTTCATCGGCTCCGACTCGCAGCTCGTCGCGCCGATCCGCATCGGGAAGGGCGCGTACGTCGGCGCCGGCTCGACGATCACGAAGGACGTGCCGCCGGGCGCACTCGCGCTGAGTCGCACGCCGCAGCGGACGGTTGAAGGATGGGCCGAGCGCAAACGCGAAGCGCGCGCGAAGAAGGAGTAGCGCGCTACAACTGCGTCGCGTTGATCCCTTCGCGGAAGAGATCGACGCGCATCCGGCCGAAGTCGATCACGACGCGGAAGTTCTTCAGGAAGTTCTCGCCGATGATGCCGACCGACCGATCCTGATTCGACGACGCGTACATCGGCAGGGTCCGGAAAACGCCCGCGAATTTGTCGACGCCGACTTCGACGTTCTCCACTTTCGCGCCGCGCTTCATCGAGCCGCCCAGTCCCTGCAGCCGCGCGTTGTGCGCTTTCGCCTGGAAGCCCGGAATCGGCAGCACGGCCAGCTGCGCTTCGTTGAGGAACGTCACTTCCGAACCGGTGTCGAGCACGAACATGAACCAGCCGTGGCGATTCACCGTGCTGCGAACCTGCGGCCGGAAGCCTTCGATGAACATGTTCTGATCCGGCGACGGATTGCGATCGGCGGCTGACAGTTTCGTGAACTCGATCAGATCTTTGCGGAAGTTGAGCTCGATGCGGAACTCCTTCAGGAAGTTCGCGCCGAGCAGAAAATCGATGTGGTACTCCTTCTTGTCGCTGACGAGGAACTTCATCTTCTCGTCGGGCATGATCGCGACCGGCACGCTGCGGACGACCATATCGCCGATCTCGACGGAGTCGAGCACCGCGAAGCGAACCGCAATCGGCTCGCCGAGCAGGCCGTAAAACGTTCCCTCGAAATCGCCGATCGGCTTGAGCGACATCAACTCGGCGTAGCGCTTCGAGACGATCGAGATCACCGCGCCGGTATCGACGACGGCGGAGACGGCGCGCTGATCGTTGAGTCGCACTTCGACGCGCGGAACGTCGGGATTGTCGACGCGCATCGCAAGTTGCGCGGTGGTCTTTCCGGGGAACTCGTACACGCGGCGATTCGCGAGCGCCTCCATGTAGTCGAGGTGCCACTTCTTGATGTTCATCCCGCGCGCGATGGCGATCTTTGCCCAGTCGAGACTGGAGTCGAAATTGTTGTTGAGGTACTCGAGCTGCGAAAGGTCCCACGCCACGCTCGCGTACGTCGTGCGGAACGGATTGAGATCGAGCGCCGCGCGCAGATGTTTGCGCGCGGCGTCGTAGCGTCCCGACGTCAGCTCTGCTTCGCCGAGCGCCGAAAGCTCGCTGGCGCTCGGCGACTGCCGCGACTCGATCGACTTCGTCAGCTCGATGGCGCGAAGGAAATCGGCCTTGCGCAACATCTGCTGCAGATCGGCGCCGCGCTCGATGTCAGGCGGTGATACGTACAGCGGCGTGATCGAAACGTCGGAGTACAAAGTGCAGCCGGCGACAACGACGGCCGGCAGCGCGCGAGCGACGATGCGTTGAATGTTCATGCGGTTGTGCGACGGATTCTACGGCGCACGCCGCTCGCTTCAGTGGACGGCCTGTGACGGAACAGCATCCGGAGTGCGACGACCTTACAGCCGCTTCAGACGAATGTCGCCTCCCGACGCGCGCAACGTGACCATCGGACCGCCGCCGTTGATCTTCCCGGACAGCGTTCCTTCCGACTGCGTGCCCAGCACCGTCAGCGGGATCGATGAATCGACGTCGCCGCCGCTCGTCTTCGCATCGATGTCGACCGCAACGTTCGCGGCGAACGACACCGTGACGCCGCCGCCCGACGTCGCAAAGCGCGAGTCGCCGCGCGGCTGACGGGCGAGACGCGCGGTGATCGAACCACCTGACGTATCGGCCTGCACGCTGCCGAGCGCTTCATCGATGGAGATCGAGCCGCCCGAAGTGTGGAGCTTCAGGTCGCCTGACGAGTGCTTCACTTCGATCGAGCCGCCCGACGTTCTGGCGTCGACGTTCTGCGCGGCGTTGCCGATCGAGATGCTGCCGCCGGACGTTTTCACGTCGAGCACTCCGCCGGCGGCCGCGACTGTCGCATCGCCGCCGGATGTGCGCGCGGTGACATTGCCGGAGATGTGGCCGAGGTCGAGCTCGCCGCCGGAAGTCTTCACGGTCGCGGTGCCCTGCAGATCGCCGACTTTGATGTCGCCGCCCGACGTCACGAGATCGACGTTGAAGCGCGACGGAACGCTGACGACGTAATCGACCTCGAGGTTCGTGCTCCAGTTGAACCAGTGGCTCGGCCGCGAGTAATCGCTCTTGATCGAGATCGTGTTCGACTGCTGTTCGAAGGTGACGCCGTACGCTTTCACTTCGTCCGCTTCGCCGGAGCGCTTCACGTCGACCGTGACGCTTCCGCTCGCGCCCGGCATGACGCGAATCGAGCCGAAGTCCGCATCGATTTTCAGCGTGCCGCCGTCGACAACCGTGAAGGTGCGATGCAGCGGCGCCGTGGCGGCGTAAGAGTTGCTCGCTGCAGCGAGAAGAAGGGCGGTCGCGAACAGAAACGTGCGAGAGCGTTGCATGGTGAATCCTCCGTTTGCATGTAGTACGCAGCGCGCGCACGAAAGTTAGAAACGTTGCAGTACACTCCGCCCCCGAGAGGAAACGCGATGCCGATCGATGACGCGGGATTCAAGCTGGCCATGTCGCATTTCGCCAGCGGGGTGACGATCGTGACCACAGAGCACGAAGGCCGCCGCTATGGGATGACCGTCGCGTCGTTCGCATCGCTCTCGCTGCACCCGCCGCTCGTGCTCGTCTGCGTCGAGAAATCGGTCAAGACGCATGACGCGATCATCGCCGCGCAGAAATTCGGCGTCAGCATTCTGGCAAACGATCAGACTGCCGTCTCGAATCGCTTCGCATCGCGCAGCGAAGACAAGTTCGCCGATACCGACGTCACCGATGGCACGCTCGGCGTGCCGCTGATCACCGGCGCACTGACGACGCTCGAATGCCGCGTTCGCGAACAACTGCCCGGCGGCGATCACACGATCTTCGTCGGCGAAGTCGCCGAGTCCGAGACACGCGAAGGGTTGCCGCTCCTCTACTTCCGCAGTGCGTATCACAACCTCGGGTGAGATTCTTGCTCTCGAGCGCTGCGCCCACAAGGAGCCGTACGTCATGGCTATGTCCACTACGCATCGGCAATTAGCCGATGGCTGACACTTTACGGTCGACGTTTCAACGCGTCTTCCGCTTCGAAAACCGCCGCCGCGTACCACGCGCCGGGCGACTGGAAAAGATCCACCAGTTCGAATCGAAGATCCTCGGCAACACGCGCGAGATCACGATCTATCTTCCGCCGAGCTACAACGATCGGCCGGAAGCGCGCTATCCCGTGCTCTACATGCAGGACGGCCAGAATCTTTTCGAACCGGAACGTTCGTTCATCCCCGGCCGGCACTGGCGTCTGCGCGAAGCGGCTGATGCCGCGATCGCCGATC
>JAOBAU010000415.1 GCA_025463165.1 Acidobacteriota bacterium
ACGTACAAAGGCATTCAGCTCGACGCGAATAAGTCCTTCAGCAACAACTGGCAGGGCATGGCCTCATATGTCTATTCGCGTCTGGAAGGCAATTACGACGGCGAATACGCGCCGTTCACGAACCTCGGCGCCGATCCGAACATCTCCGCCGCATACGACTATTACGACTTCTTCACGAACGGCAGCGACCTCTCGAAGATCACGAACAGCGGGCCGCTGTCGAATGATCGCCGGCATCAGTTCAAGGTGTCGGGCGTCTATGACACGCCGTGGAAGCTGTCGATCGGCGCGTCCGCCTACTGGCGCAGCGGCACGCCGCTGACGCGTTACGGCTACTCCGACGCATACAGCCGCTGGGAGTTTTTTCTGACGAAGCGCGGCGCGGAAGGACGTTCGCCGAGCAACTACGAGGCCGACGTCCACCTCGGCTATCCGATCGATACCGGCAAAGCGCGCGTGCTGCTCGTGCTCGACGTGTTCAACCTGCTCAACGCACAGCGGCCGATCCTGCTCGATCAGCGATGGTCGTTCCGCGAAGCCGACAACAGCCGGACGACACCGCGCGACGGCTATCTCGCGCCGGTGTTGCGCACCAGTCCGACCTCGGCACGAATTGGCGTGAAGGTTTCATTCTGAGTTCGTTCGGAGGGCGGGCGTTCGCGCTCGCCCTCCACAACTCATGCTCCGATTCTTCCGCTACTACCTTCCGCCGCTCATCCTCGCGGCAATCATCCTCTCGGCCGCAAACGATCGCCTCTCCTCCGAGGAGACGGGGCAGACACTCGTCAGCATCCTCGGCGCGTTTTTTCAGGCGGCGCTGCATCCTGATGCGTATGAAGCGCTGAACTTCGTCATGCGCAAAGCCGCGCATCTCACCGAATACGGACTGCTCGCCGCACTCGCCTTCCGCGCGCTGCGTGCCGAACAACGGGGATGGCGATTCGGCTGGGGCGCGGGTGCGCTGTCGTATGTCATTGCGGTCGCGTCCGCCGACGAATGGCTGCAGTCGCGAACGCTGCTCCGCACCGGCACGCCGGCCGACGTCGTCGTCGACGCCTGCGGCGCGATCGTCGTGCTCCTCGTCATTCGCAACAGAGCGTTACACTAGGCCGCATGAAGCGCCTCCCCATCTTCCTTCTCCTCATCTCCGTGTTCCCGCTCGCCGCCGCACAGATCGAAACGAAACAGGTCCTGTCGAAGACCTACACCATCGACCGCAAATACCGTTCGATGGAAGGGCCGGCCAGCAGCGATCGTATTTACCTCGGCGACCCGACGAAGCCCGAGCTGCTCTGGATCGTCGGCGTGAAGACGGAGATGGTCGGCGAGGATGGCAAGACGCCGCAGCTTCCCGAGTTGATGTGCCACGTCAACGTCGATCTCGACTCGGCGAAGCATCAGACGCTCTTCAAATTCAAACGTCCCTCCGCGACGCGCCTGATCACGCTGTCGCAGGGAATGCTCGGCGCGCAACTCCCGCGCGGCTACGGATTTCCGATCGCGTCGAACGAGCCGCTCGTTCTTTTCACGCAGGTCCTCAATCACAACATCGAGAAGCCGAACAACATCAAGGTGCGGCATCGCATCACCTTTGAATATGTGCGCGACAAAGATCTCGCCGCGCCGCTCAAGCCGCTCTTCAACCTCGGCGCGTCCGGCATGGTGCTGCTCGACAATCTGAGCGCGACGATGCAACCGGCCGCCGATGCAGGCGCGCATGGCGCCAGCTGTCTGCTCGCGCCGCGCGCGCCGAACGCCAACGGCATCGGCGCCGATTACGTCGATCCGACCGGTCGCAAACTGACCGGCCACTGGGTCGTGCCGCCCGGCCATCAGGAGAACCACAGCGACATCACGTGGTTCATGAACCTGCAATACGACACGATGCTGCACTTCGCCGCCGTCCATCTGCATCCGTTCGCGAGGTCGCTGACGCTGCGCGACGTGACCACTGGCGAGACGGTCTTCATCGCCAAAGCCGACAATCCGCGCAAAGGGATCGGCCTCGATCGCGTCGACACGATCATCAGCGAGCGCGGCATGCCGATCTACAAAAACCACAAGTACGAACTGGTCAGCGTCTACGACAATCCGACGAAGCAGAACGCCGATTCGATGGCCTCGGTCTTCATGGGACTCGAAGATCCGGAGTTCGTCCGCCCCACTCCCGCCCAGCTGGCATCGCGCGCGTCGGAACATCTGGAGATGTCGAACACCGCGGTCGTCGTATTGCGCACGTCCGCGGGCGACATCGCCATCACGCCGCTGCGCAGCGAGTCGCCGCACACCGCGCGCGAGTTCCTCCGCCTCGTGCGCGTCGGCGCGTATGAAGGCGCGAAGGTGACGAAGATCGACAAAAACGGCATTCAGGTCGCCACGATCGCGACGCTCAGCGCCGAATCGAAAGCGGAAGTGGCCGGCATGTCGGCGGAGCCGGAGGCGCATCACGAGCCGGGGATGCTCTCGATGTGCCGCGGAAGCGCGGGATTCACGTTCATGCTCGCGTTCGATACGACGCGCGACGGCAAGTGCACGGCGTTCGGCCGCGTCGGCGCGGGCGCCGCGGTGCTTCGTGCGATGAGCGGCGCCGCGGTCGATGCGGACGGGAAACCGGCCACGCCGATCACGATCACGAAAGCGGAGTTGTACGAGACCGCGCAGGAAGCGGTGTCGAAGCTGCGCGTGGCGACGAAGTAAAGAAGGTCATGGTGCGGCGGCGGGCGCTTCGTCCGCCGCCGGTCTTAACGTTGCATATATGCGACGACTTCTCCTCGTGCTGGCGCTGCTCCTCCCCTTCTCCGCCGTCGCGCAGAACATCGCGCTGACGCAGGTCGCCTCCGGTTTCGATCTTCCGCTCGGCATCGCGCACGCCGGCGACACGCGCCTGTTCGTCATTCAGCAACGCGGACGGATCGCCATCTTCGACGGCACGAACGTCCTCGCGCAGCCGTTCCTCGATCTCTCATCGCTCGTCTCCTGCTGCGGCGAGCGCGGCCTGCTCGGCCTCGCGTTCCATCCGCGCTATCGCGACAACGGTTTCTTCTTCGTCGACTACACCGATCGCAACGGCAACACCGTCGTGGCGCGCTACTCGGTTTCGGCGAGCGATCCGAATCGCGCCGATCCGGCATCAGCGCGCGTGCTGCTCAATGTCGCGCAGCCGTTCGCGAATCACAACGGCGGACATCTCGCCTTCGGTCCGGACGGCTATCTCTACATCGCCCTCGGCGACGGCGGCAGCGGCGGCGACCCCGGCAATCGCGCCCAGGATCTCTCGACGCTGCTCGGAAAAATCCTCCGCATCGACGTCGACTCCGGCTCGCCTTACGCGATTCCTCCGTCGAATCCGTTCGTCAGCCGCGTCGGTGCGCGCGGCGAGATCTGGGCATTCGGTCTGCGCAATCCCTGGCGCTTCAGCTTCGATCGCGTCACCGGCGATCTCTGGATCGCCGACGTCGGACAGGACAAATGGGAAGAGGTCGACTTCGCGCCGGCCACGAGCATCGGCGGCGAAAACTACGGCTGGCGGCGGATGGAAGCGACGCACTGCTTCGACCCGGCGACGAACTGCAGCGATGCGTCGATGACGCTGCCGGTCTTCGAGTACTCGCACGGCGAAGGATGCTCGGTCACCGGCGGCTATCTCTATCGCGGCGTTCGCTACCCGGCGCTGAAAGGAACGTACCTCTTCGGCGATTACTGCAGCGGCTCGATCTGGGGCACGAAGCGCTCCGCCGACGGCACGTTCGCGACGAAGAAACTGCTGACGACCAACGCCGCCATCACCGGCTTCGGCGAAGACGTCGGCGGCGAGGTCTACGTCATCGATCAGGATCGCGGTCTCGTGTACAACATTCGTGAAACAACGCCGCCCACGCCCCGCAGGCGCGCGGCCACTCATTGATGACGATCGTGCGTGGCGCTAATCTGTCGCGCCATGAAACGAATCGTCCTGCCGCTCCTCCTCTGTTTTCTCATCTGCGCCTCCGCGTTCGCGAAGGATGCGCCGACGCACGAAGCGCTCTGGCTGATGAAACGCGTCGGCTCGCCGCAGGTGAGTCCCGACGGACGCTGGATCGTCGTCTCGGTCACCGAGCCGGCGTACGACGAGAAGGATCAGTCGAGCGATCTCTGGCTCGCCGCCGCCGACGGCAGCACGGCGCCGCGGCGCATCACCTTCAACAAAGCGAGTGAGAGCGAAGCGACGTGGTCGCCGGACTCGCGCCGCATCGCCTTCTCCTCAAAACGCGAAGGCGACGATGCGAATCAGGTCTACGTCCTCGACATCGCGAACGGCGGCGAAGCGCAGCGCGTGACGAACAGCGCCACCGGCGCGCGCACGCCGCGCTTTCGTCCCGATGGCAACGCGATCCTCTACTCGACCATCGCGTGGCCGGGCGCGACCGACGAGGAGTCGAATCGCAAGCTCGCCAAAGAGCGGAAGGAAGCGAAAGCGAAAGTCCGCACGTTCGACAGCTACCCGGTTCGCATGTGGGATCGCTGGCTCGACGAATCGCAGATCCACCTCGTCGTGCAGCCGCTCGAGAACGGCGCGAAATCGCGCGACCTCCTCGGCGGCACGGAGCTCGTCAAACAGCCCGGCTTCGCAGGACGCGGCGCCGAAGGATCGCGCGAAGAGATCGACGCCGCCTGGTCGCCGGACGGCTCGGCGATCATCTTCACCGCAACGACCAGCCGCAACACGTCGGCATACGAGGAGCACGTTCAGGACATCTGGCGCACGACGCCGAACGGCGGCGAGCCGGAAAAGATCGCGCATGCGGAAGGGAGCTACGGACGGCTGCAGTTCAGCCCCGACGGCAAGACTCTGTACGCCTCGTTCAATGAGCGCAACGAGAAGATCTATCAGGCCGATCGCCTCGTCGCGTTCGACTGGCCGTCGATGGCCAACCGCCGCGTCGTCACGCCGGCGCCGTTCGATCGCTCCGTCGGCGGCTTTGCGATCACGCCTGATTCGAAAACGATCTACTTCACGGCAGAAGAATTCGGTCAGGAGAAGATCTTCACGGTGCCGGCCGCCGGCGGCGAGGCGAAGCTCGCGATCGAGCCGGAGCGCGGCGTTTTCGGCAACCTCTCCATCGCGAAGAAAGCGCCGTCGCTCGTGATGGTCGGCAACTGGGGCAGCGCCATCAATCCGACCGAAGTCGTGCGTCTCGATCCGGTGAAAAAGACGCGGACGAACATCACCTCGTTCGACGTCGACGCAGCCGCGAAGATCGACTGGCAGCCGCCGCAGCACTTCTGGTTCACCTCATCGCGCGGAAAGAAGATCCACAACATGCTCGTCGTGCCGGCCGGCTTCGACGCGACGAAAAAGTATCCGCTCTTCATCCTCATTCACGGCGGACCGGCCTCGCAGTGGCGCGATGAGATTTCGTATCGCTGGAACTATCACCTCCTCGCGAAACCGGGCTACGTCGTGCTGCTGACGAACTACACCGGCTCGACCGGCTTCGGCGAAAAGTTCGCGCAGGACATTCAGGGCGATCCGCTGCGCGGTCCCGGCGCGGAGCTGAACGAAGCGGCCGA
>JAOBAU010000423.1 GCA_025463165.1 Acidobacteriota bacterium
ACGGTGGCCGGGCTGCTCCAGTAATGCGGCGCGTCAGCCGTCAGTTCCCACAGCCCGTCGGCCAGCTTCAGCGTTCCGCCGGCGATGAGCGACAGCGTCGCCGTTTCCACGACGCCCGCGTCGCTGCGCGCACGCAGCGTCACCGCCACGTCCGACTTCGGCGTTTCGAGCGGCGTCGGAAACGTCACGCGCACTTCGCTCGCCGCCGCCGCGTTTGCGACGGCGGCGAGAAAGACCGCAACCAATGCGATTCGTCGGTTCATCGAACTACCAGAGGAACTTGCACGAACCCTTCAGCGTGAGACACACCGCGGCGGTCGCCGTCGGCGGCTGCGGATTGCCGCACACGCACCAGCCGATCGAAAAGCGAATCTTGGCGCACATCGACTGCGTCCCTTCCATGTTGGATACGCAGAACGGACAGCCCCACGTGTCCGAGCAGAGAATGGTGCCGCCAGTCGCGTAGACCGTCGATGACGTATCGATCGTCTGCGCGGGCGGAGCCGCGAACAGCGGCGCGGAAACCACGAACACCAGGGCGAGCATCACCAGAATCCTCAAACGTTTCATACAAACCTCCTCCTTCGTCTTGTCGAAGTGCGGATATTCTGCGCATCTCCGTGATTACGTCAACCCTTAAGTAAAGGCACCTATAAGTGCGACAAGCAAAGGAGTCTTTCTCTCAATATCGATGGAGTGGCAGCAGCGGAACATCTGTCACCATGGGGTTATAAGTGACGCCCTCACGCTACCGCCGAGCGCTGTCATAATCCCGCGCCGCGTGGATCTCCTCATCATTGACGACGAAGCGTCGCTGCGCGATTTCCTCTCCATCGTCTTCGAAGAAGAAGGGTGGCACGTGGAAGCCGCCGCCTCTCTCGACGAAGCCCGAGTCGCGATCGGACGGCACGAGCCCGACGTCATCCTTTGCGACCTCATGCTCCCCGACGGTTCCGGCATCGACTTCCTGCGCGAGGTCAAAGCGCAGAACGAATCGATCCCGGTCGTGATGATCACCGCGCATACGTCGACGCGCTCGGCCGTCGAAGCGCTGAAAGCGGGCGCACACGACTACATCGCCAAGCCGTTCGACATCGACGAGCTGAAGATCATCGTCGGCAAAGCGGTCGAGCGGAAAGAGCTCGAAGACGAGAACCTCCATCTCCGCAGCGCGCTCGAAGAACGCTTCACGTTCGCGAACATCATCGGCCGCAGCGCGAAGATGCAGGAGATCTTCACGATCGTGCAGCGGATCGCGAAGACGACGTCGACCGTGCTCATCTCCGGCGAATCAGGCACCGGCAAAGAGCTGATCGCGCGCGCCATTCACTACAACTCCGGCCGCCGCGGAAAGTTCGTCTCGATCAACTGCGGCGCGTTGCCGGAGACGCTGCTCGAATCGGAGCTCTTCGGGCATGAGCGTGGCGCATTTACCGGCGCCATCCGCGAGAAGCGCGGCCTCTTTCAGGAAGCCGATCGCGGCACGATCTTTCTCGACGAGATCGGCGAGACGTCGACGGCGATGCAGATCAAACTGCTGCGCGTCCTCCAGGATCGCGTCGTCCGCAAGGTCGGCTCGAACACCGAGACGCTCGTCGACGTCCGCGTATTGGCGGCGACGAATCGCGATCTCTCCGAATCGATTCGCACCGGCACGTTTCGCGAAGATCTCTTCTATCGGATCAACGTCATTCCGATCGAGCTGCCGCCGTTGCGCACGCGAAAGGAAGACATCGCGCTGCTCGTCGATCACTTCCTGACGAAGTTCTCCGAGAACCTCGCGATGCCGACGAAGCGAATCTCGTCCGACGCGATGCGCGCCATCGAGAAATATCACTGGCCCGGCAACGTGCGCGAGCTCGAGAACGTCATCGAGCGGATGATTGCGCTCGAAGCGTCGGACGTGCTGACGACCAAATCACTGCCCGAGCACATCCTGGTCGGCGGCAGCATTCCGGGACTTACTTACGAGCTGCCGGCGGAAGGGCTGTCACTCGAAGAGCACCTCGAATCGATCGGAAAGATCTTCATGCTGAAGGCGCTCGAGCGCGCCGGCGGCGTGCAGACGCAGGCGGCCGAGCTGCTGCGGATGTCGTTCCGCTCGTTCCGTTACTACGCGAAAAAATACGACCTCATCCCGCGCGAGACGAAGGGGGAGGATGTCGCTGAGGTGGAGCATGAAACGTAGTCTCGTGATGACGATCGCCGCGCTGCTGCTCGCCAGCGGATGCAATTCGCGCGTGCAGGACTCCGCGCCGCCATCGGCGACCGTCGGAACGGAGCCGGCGGCGCGCGTCATCCTTCCCGACGGCTTCGCGGTGCGCATCGAGATCGCCGCTGATGACGCGACGCGCCAGCAGGGACTGATGTATCGCGACCGTCTGGCCGACGACGCCGGCATGCTCTTCTTCTTCACGAAGTCGGACGAGTATTCGTTCTGGATGAAGGACACGCTGATTCCGCTCGACATCATCTGGATCGACGAGCAGAAGAAGATCGTCCACATCGGCGCCGGGATTCCGCCGTGTCGCGCCGATCCCTGTCCGAGCTATCCGCCGAATGCGAAAGCGATGTACGTGCTCGAGCTCGCGTCGGGCGTGGCGGCGAAACATCGGTTGACCGAGGGGAGCGTGTTGCGGTTTGAGGGAACGGAGCGGGTGGTCGCGCGCTGAACTTTTTCGCGCGGAGGAAGGGTTCGCACCAGACATGTTCCGGCGCCGCGGCGAGAACCTCAATTCGGTTTACATCTTCCTCTTTCTGAACATCGTCTTCTTCGTGTTTCAGTTTCAGGATGCGCAGCGCTACGCGCATGCGTTCGCGTTCGACCGCGTCGCGGTGATGCACGGCGAGTTCTGGCGCCTCTTCACCTATCAATATCTGCAGGGCGGCGCGTTTCTCTTCTTCAATTCGTCCGCGATCTCGCTCTTCTTCACGCTGCTGATGCTCTGGATCATGGGCTCGGCGCTCGAAGAGGAATGGGGAACGTTCAACTTCGTCACGTTCTATTTGGTCTCGACGCTGGTCACGGCCGCCGCCGGCGCGTTGCTCGGCGTGCCGCTGCTCGGCAGCTTCTTCGTCAGCTATTCGCTGCTGTTCGTTTACGCGACGCTCTATCCCGATCAGACGTTCTACGTTTTCTACGTCCTGCCGGTGCAGGTCCGCTGGATCGCCTGGATCGTCCTCGCCATCCTCATCCTCGGCATCTTCGGCGGCAGCACCGACGCCATCGCCGCCCTCGCCGGCGCCGCGGCCAGCTACGCCTTCTTCCTCATTCATCGCGCACTGCCGGAGCGACAGCGAGCAATGCCGAAGGCGGTCGCCGCATCAGGCGATCAGACGCTCGCCGGCTCGACGAAGAACATCACCCGCTGGACCGCGATGAAGAACGCCCTGACGACGAAGTCGGATACGGACATCGATCGCCTGATCGCCCAGGCCGAGCAGGACATCGTCCCCGGCGTGAACATCTGCCCGCCGGTCGACTACAAACCGGAAGCCGCCGACCGCTACTGCGTCCGCTGCGACGGCTTCGCCGAATGCTCCGCGAGACACCTCCGCCTGAACCGGTAACTATGGGGTCACATCTAAAAAGTTAAGT
>JAOBAU010000426.1 GCA_025463165.1 Acidobacteriota bacterium
CTCCTGCGCGCGCCAGTCGAACTCCTCGACCCAGTAGCGGACCAGGGAGCCCATCTCCTCGAGCGAGACGCCGCCGGAGTCCGTTACGCCGAGGGGCCAGCGGGCCGCGCGGAGCCGCGCGCGGAGATCATTCAACGACTCGTCGGGAATGCCGATCTGGAAACGCTTCAACACCCGCGCATTCTATGGTGCGGCAAACCACCTATAATCGACGGAATGCCCCCTACGCGCGAAAAAAGGTTCCACACGCGTTGCCAGGAAGAGGTCTACCGCCAGGTCAAGTCGTATCTCGATGAACTGGTCGACGAACACTTCGACGACGCGGAGCATTGCGACTTCTACCTGAAGTACGGTTCGACCGTGCTCGAAATCTCGATCGAGCCATATCAGGCCGACGAAGCCGTCATCGAGATCCTCGCCTTCTGCGTGCAGGGCGTCGAGCCGTCGTTCGAGCTGATGCAGGAACTTTTGCGACTGAATGCCGAGGTCGCGCTCGGCGCGTTCAGCCTCGTCGGCCATGACATCTTCTACTCGCACTCATTCCTCGGGCGCCGCGTGCCGCCGGAACAGCTGATCGCATCGCTCGAGAACGTCGCTACCGTCTCCGACGAATTCGACGAACAGTTCGTCAACCGGTACGGCGGCGAGACGGCGCTCGAATGTCTTCGCAGCAATCGCGTGGTCCGCCGTACGGCGCACGCGCGCGGAGCGGAACGCAATTGATGCGCTCGGCTCAGCGGCACATCGCTTGCTCTTCTGTCGACGCATGAAACCCACAACGCTGAAAGCGGTGACGGGACTCGCGGCGTTGACGCTCGCGGCCGTGCTGTCGTCCGGCTGCACGGGCGGTCAGGAAGGAAGCGCGGCCGAGGAGCAGCGCCCGAAGAAAAACGCCGAGGCGCAGACCGCGGCGGCGGCAGCCGATCCGCAGGGAGCGACGGCGGTCGACGCCACGAAAGACATCAAAGCGATCAATCGCGCCATTCCGATTTACGCCGGCGCGACGTATCGCGACGATCTGACGCGCCGCGACTCGGTGATGATCCGCAATCAATACGGGCCGAACAGCGAGGTCTACACGCTCGCCACCGACGACTCGTTCCCGCAGGTCTATCACTACTACACGACTTACCTCGCGCAGTTCCGCGCGTATCCGTCGGTGAATCCGTATCCGCCGGAGCAGCAGAACTGGCGCTCGCTGGAAGTGCAGCTGAATCAGGCGATGCAGGATCCGTTCATCCCCGGCGACACGCTCGATCCGCGCGGCAAACAGGTCACGCTGCAGATCGCGGAGACGGAAGCGGAGCCGAAGACGGTGATCCGCTACATCGTCACGCCGCAGCCGATTTCGAGTGCCGCGGCGGTGCAGCAGTAGTAGTCTGACGATGATGTACCCGTGGCGTCGCATTCTGATTCCGACGGATTTCTCGACCGCTTCGCAGTGGGCGTTCGATGATGCCATCCATCTCGCCGCCGCCACCGGCGCGGAGCTGATCATCCTGCACATTCGGATGACGCGCACGTCGCGCCCCGGCGAGCTCCGATTCCCCGCCGATCCGCAGCTGTATGAATACGCGGAGCAGCACGAGCTCGACATGCTGCGCGATCGCGTGAAGAGCGCGCATGCGAACGTCGCCACGCGGCTCGTCGTGCGTCAGGCGCCGAATCCCGGAGCGGAGATTTGCCGCACCGCGCAGGACGAGGACGTCGACCTGATCGTCATCTCGACGCATGCGCGGCATCACATCGCGCACTTCATCATCGGCTCGACGACGATGTCGGTGATGCACAAGCCGCCCGCGCCGGTGCTGGCCGTTCGCTACGGAATTCATCGCCGTCATGGACGGATGAAGCGGCTCGTCGTCCCGCTGCATCTCGAACAGGCGTGCGAATCGGCGGCGACGCTGGCGGCGACGATCGCCCGTCGCGAACAGTCGGAAGTTCATCTTGTGACGCTCGCGAAGAAATCCGACACCGAGCGCGCGCAGACGCTGCAGAACGAAGCGATCGCAAGACTGTTCGACGGCGTGAACGTCACGCGCGCGGTGGTAATCGGCGGCGACGTCGAGGGCGAACTGGTGAAGTACTGCGCCGACCACGACGCCGACATGCTCCTCATCAACGCCGGCGACACCCTCGGCGACGTGAAGAAGGAAATCGTCCGTAATGCCGGACTCCCGGTGATGATGGTCCCGGAGTAGAATCGCGCGCGTCATGCAAGTCGTCGTCAATCGCGAACCGAAGCTCTCGAAAATCGATCATCTCTTCGTCCTCCTCGCCGAGGGCGAAACAGGCGCCGCCAATGAATACGAAGGCGTCGTCGACGCCATCAAACGCGCGAAGTTCAGCGGCCGGTCGGACGAGTCGATCACCATCCTCGCCGACGGTCCGCGCAAGATCACGCTGCTCGGACTCGGCAAGCGCGATGCGCTGACGATCCGCGGCGTTCGCGCATCGCTGTACGCCATCGCGAAGACGGCGAAGAAACAGCGCGACGCGTCGATCGCCGTCGTCTTCCCGTACATCATCGGCAAACGCGACGCCGCCGAGACCGCGCGTATCGTAGCCGATCACCTCAGTCAGTCCGACTACAAGTACGACCCGTACATCACGGTCAAGAAAGATCAGAAGCAGTCGAAGATCTCCGCGATCCTCATTCCGCCGCCGGGCTTCGACAACAAGACGGCGAAGACGATCGACAGCGAAGCGCGCGCGATCGCGGAAGGCGTGCAGATCGTTCGCGACATGGGCAACAGTCCCGGCAACGTCATGACGCCGACGAAGATCGGCGAGCGCGCGCAGGAAGTGGCGAGCGAGCTCGGCATCAAGTGCACGGTTTACGGCCGGCGCGAGATCGAGCGGATGAAGATGGGCGGACTGCTCGCGGTCAACCGCGGTTCCGCGGAAGAGCCGCGCTTCATCGTGCTCGAATATTCGCCGAAGCGCGCGAAGCAGCACGTCGCGCTGGTCGGCAAGGGGATCACCTTCGACTCCGGCGGCATCTCCATCAAGCCGGCCGAGAAGATGGAAGAGATGAAGTTCGACATGTGCGGGGCCGCGGCCGTCGTCGGCACCGTTTACGCGGCGGCGAAGCTCGGGCTGCCGGTGAAGCTGACCGGCATCATCGCGTCGACCGACAACCTGCCGAGCGGCAGCGCGTACAAGCCGGGCGACATCATCACGATGATGAGCGGCAAGACGGTCGAGATCGTGAATACCGATGCCGAGGGACGGATGATCCTCGGCGACGCGCTGCATTACGCGTCGCAGCTGAAGCCCGATCACATCCTCGATTACGCGACGCTGACCGGCGCGTGCGTCGTCGCACTCGGCAGCGAAGCGGCGGGACTTTTCACGCCGCACGACGAACTGGCTCAGAAGTTGATTGAGGCGGGTGAGAGTGTCGGTGAGCGTCTCTGGAGACTCCCTGAGTGGGACGATTACAAAGAGCTGATTCGCAGCGAGTGGGCCGACATGAAGAATTCGGGCGGCCGCTGGGGCGGAGCAACCAGCGCGGCGCTGTTTCTGAAGGAGTTCGTCGATTGTCCCTCCTGGGCTCATCTCGACATCGCCGGAACGGCGTATGCCGAACACGAAAATGCGCGCGAAGCGAAAGGTGCGACGGGCGCCGGAGTGCGCGTCACCATCGCCTTTCTCGAATCGCTGTTGCGCTGATCGTCGCGGCGGTGCTCGCCGCGTGCGGCCGCTCGCAAAACGCGACGGTCGTGCAGGCTTCCGCCGCGCCGCGTCCCGCGGAAGAGATCAGCTTCACCGCGATCGAATCGCCGTCCCTGGCGTTTCTGCCGCGACAACAGGAAGCCTCGGGCTGGCGGCTCGATGAAGATCCGATCGTCGTGCCGGGCAATCGTCTCGAGGCGTATTTCGAGAAGGAGAGCGCGCACTTCACGAAGTACGAAGCGTCCGATGTGACGGTCGGCAAATACACGTCGCTCGGCGGCGATCGCTTCGCGACCGTCGAAATCTTCCGCTTCCCCGATTTCGTGAAAGCGTTCGGCGCGTATTCGACGCGCAAGAACGGCACGATGCGCTTCCTCGACATCCCGAACGAGTCGTTCGAGAAAGCGCATTCGATCCACGTCTGGCGTGGTCCGTTCTACGTGCGCGTGACGAGCGATGCCGGCGAAGGCGCGCTGACACTGGTCCGTTTCGTCGCCGATCGCATGCCGGCCGCGCCGTCGAAGCCGGCCGTCTTCAACTTCCTTCCCGACAAGCCGCGTGTCGCCGGCAGCGAGCGTTACTCGGCGGAATCGGGATTCGGTCAGCCGTATCTCGCGAACTCGTTTCAGGCGACGTTCAACATCGACGGCGATCTGGTCGACGGTCTGGTGATTCCCGCCGCGAACAAACAGGCGGCGACGCAGATCCTGAACGCGTATCGCAATCTCTACGTCCGCAACGGGAAACTGCTCGATCCGATCCCGAACCTCGGCGAAGACAACTTCACGGCCGAGGATCGATATCTGGGGCGAGCGGTGGCGTTCCGCATCGATCGTTTCGTGATCGCGTTCAACGGTTACCGGGAACGACAACATCTTGTCGATCTCGCGGCAACGACCGATCAGCGCATCCTCGGCACGATTCGCAAGCAGCTCGTGACCGCGGAGAAACGCGATGAGGACGGCGGGAAAACGAGGGATGAGAGCGTGCCGGCGTGGGTGCGGCCGTAATTACCCGCGCTCCCAGGTTCCCGACTTCCCGCCGGACTTTCGGACCAATTGCACGCCGTCGATGATGATCCCCTTCTCGACGCTTTTGCACATGTCATAAATCGTCAGCGCGGCGATCGTGCAGCCGGTCAGCGCTTCCATCTCGACGCCTGTCTTTCCTTCGCACTTCACGATGGCGCGGACTTCGATCGTGCCGCCGTTCGCGTCGATGTCGAAGGTGACGTCGACGGAAGTAATGGCGATCGGATGCGCGAGCGGGATCAGCGACGGCGTCTGTTTCGCGGCGAGGACGCCGGCCACTTTCGCGGTGGTGAGGACGTCGCCTTTCGGCAGCGCGCGGTCGATCAGTTTCTGCAGCGTGGCGCGCTGCATGCGGACGGTGGCGACGGCAACCGCTTCGCGGTGCGTGACGCGCTTCGTAGCGACGTCGACCATCGAGATGCCGCCTGTCTCATCGAGATGACTG
>JAOBAU010000020.1 GCA_025463165.1 Acidobacteriota bacterium
GCTGTTTCGGATTGAGCACCGCCGCCGCTTCGGGGAGCGTGCCGGGCGGCAGATGGTGATCGGTGATGATGACGTCGATCCCCTGCTCGATGGCGCGGCGCACCGGCTCGATGCTGGTGATGCCGCAATCGACGGTGATGACGAGCTTCACGTCGCGTTCGACGAGGACGCGTTCGATGACCTCGATCTTCAGGCCGTAGCCGTCGACGAGCCGATGCGGCACGACGAAGCCGGCGTCGGCGCCAAGCGTTCGCAGCACCGTTTGCAGGAGGACGATGGACGTGACGCCGTCGACGTCGTAGTCGCCATAGATGAGGATGTTCTCGCCATCGCGAATGGCTCGCGCGATCCGCTCGCACGCGTAGTCGATGCCGTGAATGGTGGACGGATCGTGCAGATCATCAAGCGACGGCGCGACGAAGCGGCGCCACTCTTCACCACTGCCGATGCCGCGGCGGATGGCGATCGAGCGCAGCGCGGCGTGCGACATCGGAATGGAGAGATCGTCCTGGGGCGGCTCGGCGATGAGCCAGCGGTCGTGAATCGGCATTGAGGTAATCGTACGCGAGCGGAGCCGACTCTACGTGTGGTGGAGCGCAGGCATTACGCCTTTTCGAAATGTCCCATCTTCCGGAACTTTTTATAACGCTCCTCGGTGAGCGCCGGCGGCTTGAGCTTCATCAACTCTTTCACCGCTTTGTCGAGATACGGCGTGAGGAGCTCCGCCGCCTGCGCGGCGTCGGCGTGCGCGCCGCCAACCGGCTCGGGCACGATCTCGTCAATGATGCCGAAGCGCTTCAAATCGGATGCGGTGATCTTCATCGCGGCGGCTGCTTCCGGCGCGGCCGCGGAGCTCTTCCAGAGAATGGCCGCGCAACCTTCCGGCGAAATGACGGAGTAGACGGCGTGCTCGAGCATGAAGACGCGATCGCCGACGCCGAGCGCCAGCGCGCCGCCGCTGCCGCCTTCGCCGATGACCGTGACGATGATCGGCACCGTGAGCGCTGCCATTTCACGCAGATTGACGGCGATCGCTTCGGCCTGGCCGCGCTCTTCCGCGCCGAGTCCCGGATACGCGCCCTGCGTATCGATGAAGGTGAAGACCGGGACTTTGAACTTCTCGGCGAGCTTCATGACGCGCAGCGCCTTGCGGAAACCTTCCGGCCGCGGCTGGCCGAAGTTGCGATAGATCTTCTCTTTGGTGTTGCGTCCCTTCTGATGACCGATCACCGCACACGCCTGGCCGTGAAAGCGGCCAAAACCGGCCACGATGGCGGGATCGTCAGAAAACTTGCGATCGCCGTGAATCTCCGTGAATTCTTCAAAGAGGAGACTTATGAAGTCGAGGGTGTAAGGGCGCTGCGGATGCCGCGCAACGAGCGTTTTCTGCCATGGAGAGAGATTCGCGTAGATCTCCTGGCTGACTTTGGTAAGCTTCTCCTGAAGTTCCTCAATCTGAACGGCGCGCGCCGGATCGCCTTCCTCCGTGGCGGTGATCTCTTCGATCTCGCGCCGGATCTTCAGAATCGGCTCTTCAAATTGAGTTGGGTCGCTGCTCATGCGGCGTGACGCTAACAGATGAACAGCATGCTCGCAACCGAACAAACCACCAGCACTCCTGCTGCGACCGCTGAAAAGCCGGTCGCCACCCACCCGTTGCTCGAAACATGGGCAAAGAACGAGCGAATGCGCCACATCCCCTCGATCGAGTGGATCACGCAAAAGGTCGAGCGCGACGTCCGAAAGGCGTTCGAGCACCTCTGGTCGCCGTTCACCGCGCTCGCCGCGGATGACCCGCGACGCACCACGATCGAGGAGGAGTTCCGCGGGTTCTGCCGCGCCGTCGATCGTCTCTCCGAGATCGCCCGCCACTCGCGCAACGGCCACGCTCCCAACGACCTCGGCGAACGAATCCGCCAGGCGATTCAGCACGCCATCACGAATCTACATTCTGTAGATCCGAATCTCTTCGGTCGCCGCTTCCCGTTCCAGACGCTGGAACGCTCGAAAGGCGAGCAGGTCTACGGCGCGCTGCTCGTCGTGCTCCAGCATCTGGAGCGGACGAAAACGCTCGTTCGCACAATCGATCCCGGACTCGACGAACGGCTCCTCGAAGGGCTGGTCGTGCTCGCGAATCCGGTCGATGCGCGGATGCTGAAGCCGATCGCGTAACGCGACCAGCTCCGGCATCAGTGACCTGCGACCCGCGTTCGTCTCAGGCCGTCATCGTTGAGGATCAGACCGCGCGCGCTTTCGTTGCCGAGCCGCGCGTTGATCGGAGCGGTGAGCGTCACAAAGAAATCTTCGTCAGGCTCGATGGTCGTGTCGCCGTTCACCATGACGACGATCGTCGCGTCCAGCTGGCCGGGCGCGAACGTGACGGAGCCGCCGGCAGTCACATAGTCGTCGGGTGACGACGCGGTTCGGACGATGCTCGATCGAGGTGGACCTGGAAGGTCGTCGCGGCTGCGCCGCCGTTCGTTTCGATCACGAGCGTGTCGTCGATCGAGACCACCGGAATCGGAGGGTCGCGATCGAGACTGCCCGTGTGTCGAGAATCGTACCGGTTGCGAACGCCCCGGAGACGACGAGTGAAAACGTCTCCCCTCTTCCTGAATAGAGTCGCAAATCAGCGGCACTGCGACGATCAGGTCCGTTCCTTTCAGGATGTAGTACGAACGGTGCAGGCCGGCGAAGTCCTTTCCCTCGACGCCATATCGGAAACGGTGTCGACCCTGATGGTCATGTCAGTCGGCGCAGGAACGCCGAAGCGGATCGGGAACTTCATCCGGAAGCGCGCTCGCACTTCCCCTACAGGATGTTGATCGGATCGACGTCGATCGCGTAGTCGACGCCCTTCCACTTGCGACCGAGCATCACCGCTTCGACCGCTTTGCGCAGCGCGTTGCGATGCGGGGAGCGGATCAGGATCTGGTAGCGATAGACGGCCTTGATGCGCGCGAGCGGCGCGGGTGCCGGTCCCTGCATTCGCGTGCCGGCGAGTGGCTGAATCGCTTCTTCGAGTTTGGTCCCGCTGTCGATCGCTGCTTTCTCGACGTCGGCGAACTGCTCTCCGCGAAAGAGGATGGCGATCATCGCGGTGACCGGCGGATAGTGAAACGTTTTGCGGAACTGAATCTCCGCTTCGTAGAACGCTTCGTAGTCGTGATGCATGGCGTGCTGGATCGCGTAGTGCGTCGGAAACGCGCTCTGGATCAGCACTTTGCCTGGCAGTTCGCCGCGACCGGAGCGGCCGGCGACCTGCGTCAGGAGATAGAACGTTTTCTCGGCGGAGCGGAAGTCGGGATAGCCGAGGATCGAGTCAGCGTTGAGGACGGCAGTGAGCGTCACCGTCGGGAAGTGATGTCCTTTGCTGAGCATCTGCGTGCCGATGAGTGCCTGCGTTTTGCGCGCGCGGAAGCGGTCGAGGATGCGGACCATCTCCCCTTTCTTGCGCGTCGAATCGCGATCGAGCACTTCGACGATCACGTCGGGAAAGTCGCGGCGGAAACGCTCTTCGACCTTCTCCGTTCCGAAGCCGATCGGCTGCAGCACTTCGCCATTGCACAACGGACATTTCGCCGGAATCGGTGTGCGCAATCCGCAGTAATGACAGACGAGCATGCCCGAGCGGCGATGCACGGTGAGCGTCACGCTGCAGTCGCGGCAGCGGAACTCGTGACCGCATTCGCGGCAGAGCAGATACGGCGCGTAGCCGCGGCGATTGATGAGGACGATGACCTGTTCGCCGGCGTTGAACGTGGCGCGCATCGCTTCTTTCATCGCGCCGCTGAAGATGACGAAGCCGCGGTCCTCTTTCTCCGCGCGCTCTTTGCGCAAGTCAATGACTTCTACTTCCGGCAGAGGACGCGCTTCGACGCGGCTCTTCATCCGGAGCAGCGTGTACTTTCCTTTCGCGGCGTTCTCGCGCGATTCGAGTGACGGCGTCGCGGAGCCGAGGACGACCGGGATGTTGCGCAGTCGTGCCCGAACGACAGCCATGTCGCGCGCGTTGTAGCGCGGAGTCTCTTCCTGTTTGTACGCACCGTCGCCTTCTTCATCGACGACGATGATGCCGAGGCGATGGAACGGTGTGAAGAGCGCGGAGCGCGGACCGATGGCGACGTCGACCTGTCCGCGCCGTGCGCGCCACCACTGGTCGTAGCGTTCGCTCGCGGAGAGACTGCTGTGCAAAATCGCGATTCGTTCGCCGAAACGCTCCTTCAGCCGCGCGGCGAAAACGGGTGTGAGCGAGATTTCCGGAACGAGCAGGAGCGCCTGTTCGCCGCGCCTCACCACTTCCCTCATCACCTCGACATAAACCTCGGTTTTTCCGCTGCCGGTGACTCCTTCGAGCAGGAACGGCGCGAACGTTCCAAGCGACGACGTGACTGCATCGATGGCGTTGCGCTGTTCGTCGGAGTAGCGGATCTCCGCGACCGATGAGGAGTCGAGTCCGGCCAGAAATGCATCGAGCGTGTGCCGGCGCGCGCGTCGTTCGATCCGAACGATTCCTTTCTTCGCCAGCGTTGAAAGCGTCGACGCGCCGATGCCCGCGTGTTCGAGCGCGCGCACCGACAGCTCGCCGCTCCGCGCGCTCAGCAGCTCGACCGCTTCCTGCTGTTTCGCCGGCAGCGCTCCACCGGCTGCTTCGAGGATGACGAAGCGGTCGTAGCGAACGCCGACTGCATCGCGGAAGCGTTCATCGATCGTGACGAGTCCCGCATCGCGCAGCCGTGCCACCATCGCCCGGCTGCCTTTCATCTCCTCGTAAACATTCGCGAGGAGCAGCGGACGTTTTCGCAACTCTTCCACGAGCGGTAGATCGGTCGAGAGGATCTGTTTCGATCTCAGCGCCGCTTCGACGAGCGCATCGTCACCGGCGAAACGTACTTCGCGTTTGCTGCGCGCGGCCATGTTCGCCGGCAATGCGACGCGCAGCATTTCGCCGAGTGGTGCGATGTAATACTCCGCCGCCCATTTGCAAAGTTCGATGATCTCCGGGATCAGCGCCGGCTCTTCGTCATCGAGCACGCCGCGGATCGGGCGCATCTTCGCGACGTCCGGCTTCACATCGGTCAGCGCGACGACGAAGCCGGTCGTCACTTTGGTACCGAGCGGAACTTCGACGCGTGAGCCGAGGCGAACGGCATCGGCGAGCTCCGGCGGAATCGCGTACGTATACGTGTCGTGCACCGCCACCGGCAGCGCGATCTCGGCGAACCTCGCGATCCCGCTCAGAACGCGATCCCCAGCTCCCCCATCACCTGCTTCATGTCGCTCCAGACATCCTTCTTCGCCGCCGGCGTCCGGAGGAGATACGCGGGATGCAGCGTCGGCATCACCTTGACGCCGTGATACTCGAGCCACTGCCCGCGAATGCTGGTGATCGAGTAGCTTTTTTCGAGGAGGCTTTGCAACGCAAAGCGGCCGAGCGTGACGATCACTTTCGGCTGGATCAGCTCGACCTGGCGGCGGATGTACGGACGGCAGGCGTCGAGCTCGTCGGGCTCCGGATTGCGATTCTCCGGCGGCCGGCACTTGATGACGTTGGCGATGTAAACGTCGTCGCGCGTGAGGCGCATCGCTTTGATGATGTCGGTGAGCAGCTGGCCGGCGCGGCCGACGAACGGCTCGCCCTGCAGATCTTCATCGCGGCCCGGCGCTTCGCCGATGAACATCAGATCGGCGGTCGGGCTGCCGGTACCGAAGACGACCTGCGTGCGACTCTGCGCGAGCCTGCAGCGGACGCACGCGGAAGCGACGGCGCCGAGCGATTCGAGTGTCTCTTCGTTTGGCTGCAGCTCCAGCGATTCGCCGGCGAGTCCCGCTTCGACGGCGGCGGCTTCGCTCAGCGGCTTCGTGAGATCGAGATGCGTGAAGCCGAGATCGCGAAGGAGCGCGAGCTCAGTACGGAGGTCGTCGTTCATTGCGGGTAAGTATCTGCTATGCGCGGCCGAGTCGCGCGAGGACGAGATCGAGGATGCGGTTTGCGATGACGAGCTTCGGCGCTTTGGCGAGACGGGTCGTCGAGCCGTCGCGTGCGAGGACGAGCACTTCGTTCTGTTCCGAATCGAAACCGATCGATTTGTCGGCAACGTCGTTCGCGACGATGAGGTCGGCGTTCTTTTTCAGCAGCTTCGTCTTCGCATTCGCTTCCACCGAATCCGTTTCTGCCGCAAACGCGACGACGAACGGTTTCGGCGAGCGCTCGCCGATTGCGGCGAGGATGTCGGGCGTTTTCTTCAGCGTCAGCGTGAGCTCGTCGCGATCGCCTTTCTTGATCTTGCGATCCGCAACTTCGACCGGCGTGAAGTCGGCCACGGCCGCGGCTTTGATCACGATCTGATGTTGCGGCAACGCGTTCATCACGCGCTCATACATCTCGGACGCGGAGGAAATCTGCTCGAACGAAACGCCGGCAGGCGTCATGAGCGACGTCGGTCCGCTGACGAGTGTGACGTTCGCGCCGCGCCGCACTGCTGCTTCCGCGAGCGCGTAGCCCATCTTTCCCGACGAACGATTCGAGAGGTAGCGCACGGGATCGATCGCTTCGCGTGTCGGACCGGCGGTGATGAGAATGTTGCGGCCTTCGAGATCGCGCGCGGCGAAGTGCGTGCGAACGCGCTCGACGATGACCGGCACGTCGGGAAGACGACCTGCGCCTTCATCGCCGCACGCGAGGAGTCCGGTGTCCGGCTCGAGGATGATCACGCCGCGCGCACGCAGCGTTTCGACGTTCGCAATGACCGTCGGATGCTGCAGCATGAAGGTGTTCATCGCCGGCGCGACCATGACGTCGCCGCGATGCGCGACCGCATACGTCGTCAGCGCGTCGTCAGCGATTCCGGTCGCCAGCTTCGCGAGAATGTTCGCGCTCGCGGGAGCGATGAGCAGCAGATCGGCCCAGCGTGCGAACTCGATGTGATCGACACCGCCGCTCCCCGAATCGCCCCACTGCTCGACGATCACTCCATGTCCGGAGACCGCCGCGAGCGACAGCGGCGAAACGAACCGCGCCGCATTCGGAGTGAGGATAACGCGAACCTCAGCGCCGGCGTCCTGCAGGCGCCGCACGAGCTCGGGCGCTTTGTACGCCGCGATGCCGCCGGAGACGCCGAGGACGATTTTCATACGAAGAAAAAGTGCAGAGTGCAGAGTGCAGAGTGCTGAACACCCCGACTCAGCACTCTGCACTCAGCACTCTGCACGGGTCTGCTATTCGGCCGTTTCCAGCGCGGTCGGTTCTTCGACCGGCGGGCTGAGCTGCCACTTTACCTGGTTGCGATCGATCTCTTCCATCGCCACGCGCGTCGGCTTGGCGTGCCGCGACCGCATCTTCGGCATCGAGCCCTGGATCAGCTGCTCGGCGCGTTTCGCCACCAGCAACACGTAGCGGAACTTGCTGTCAACGTTTTCCGGTAATCCTTCCATCGCGTTCCTCCCTGAAGCGCTCGGCCATCCTGGCGATGGATTCGAGCGCCGTTTTCGTCTGCAACTTTTTCGCGATGACCGCCGCTTTGAGGCATTCCGTCGCCTCGGGCAGATCATCGTTGATGATCACGTAATCGTAGAAATCCTTGCCGGCGTCGATCTCATCGATCGCCTTCTGCATCCGCGTCTCGATCTCCTGTTCGGTGTTGAGGCCGCGATCGCGGAGCCGCTGCTCGAGCACGTCGAGCGTCGGCGGAAAGATGAACACGTTCAGCGAGCGCTCGTTCAGGTGCTCGTCCTGAGCGATCTGCCGCGCGCCCTGAAAATCGATGTCGACGATCACATCCTGGCCGCGATCGAGTCGCGACACAACCTCATATTTGGATGTCCCGTACAGCTGTTCGTGAACGTGAGCCCATTCGAGAAATTCCCCTCCGTCGATCATGGCGCGGAAGGTGTCGCGAGTGACGAAATGATAGTTGCAGCCGTCTTCTTCGCCGGCGCGCGGACGGCGCGTCGTATGCGAGACGGAAAAGTAGAGCGTGATGCCGAGCGGTTCGAGCTGCTCGCGGACGCGATTGATCAGCGTCGTCTTCCCCGCTCCCGACGGGCCTGACACGATGAACAACGTCCCGTCCGGATGGAAATTACTCGACATTCTGCACCTGCTCGCGTATCCGCTCGACCTCCGTTTTCAATTCTACAACGGCGGTTCTGAGCGCCGCGGAGCGCGACTTCGAGCCCATCGTATTGATCTCGCGCAGCATTTCCTGCGAAAGGAAGTCGAGCTTCTTGCCGGCCGGCTCCTTCGCTTCTACCGCTTTCACCGTCTGTTCGACGTGATGCGCGAGCCGCGTCAGCTCCTCGGCGATGTCGCCTTTCTCCACCATCATCACCACTTCCTGGGCGATGCGATCGTGGTTCACGTCGACGCCGGCCTTCGCAGCGATCTCCTGCACGCGCTGCTGATACGAGACAAGCAACTCATCGCGAACGCCTTCACGCTGCTCGGCAACGCGGCCATGCAGCTCGCGAATGGACGCCAGTCGCGCGGTGATGTCGGTGAGCAGCGCCTCCCCTTCTTTCGCGCGCATCACCTGCAGTTGTGCGAGCGCTTCGCGCACGAGGCGCGCGAGCCCGTCACGCTCCTCGTCCTGCACTTCGAGCTCGATCGCTTCGACGTGCAGCAGATCGGGAACGCGAAGGAGATCGCTGCCGGTGAACGTCGAGCCAAGCCCGAGCTCCTCGGCGATCGCCTTCAATCGCGGAATGACGGTGTTCGCGATCTGCGTGTTGATGCGCACGTCGTAATCGGGTTGCGACGTCCGCTGCACGCGAATGGAGATGTCGACCTTGCCGCGCGAAAGCGCCTCCGACGCGATCGCGCGAATCGCGGATTCGAGCTCCCACAAATACTCCGGCAACCGCACCGATAACTCGAGGAAACGGTGGTTGACGCTTTTGATGGTGACGGCGGCGAAGTAGCGCGGCGACAGCGCGCCGGCGGCGCGGCCGAATCCGGTCATGGATGTGATCATCGTTTTTTTCCTTCCTGCCAGACCGCTTCGAACTCTTCATCGACGCGGCGCGCCAGTTCGTTGAGCGTCGATTCGAGTGCGCGTGAAGCTGCCTCTGCATCATCGTCGCGCGCGACGACGATCGGCTCGCCGTAGAGAAAGATCGCGCGCGTGAACGGCCACGGCACGATCATTCGGTCCCACGAACGAAGTCGCTTATATCGCGCCGCGCCGAACGCAACCGGCACGATCGGCAGCCCGGTCATCTGCGCCGCGAACACGACGCCTTCCTTCACGACGTGCGGCGGACCTTTCGGCCCGTCCGGTGTGAAGGCGAGGTTCGAGCCGTCGCGCGCGCGGCGGATGACGCCGCGCATCGCCGATTGCGCGCCGCGCGTCGACGAGCCGCGCACCGTGTCGACGCCGTACGTCCGATATGCGGAGACGGCGATGTCGCCGTCGCGCGATGATGATGAGAGGACGGTGATCGGGTATTGAAATTTCGAGTGCAGCATCAGCAGCAGATGCTCGTGCCAGAACGCGAAGATGTGCCGCGGCGTGCGGGTTGCGGCATCGACGTTCACGTGACGCACGCGCAGCGTGAAGTGCAGCGCGCGGACGATCATCGAGAGCAAAATGCCGGCAATCCGCAACGTCACGCGAGCGCTCCGGCCGGCTCTTCCTCGAGGAACTGCAGGTCGTGCAGCTTGCGGTAAACACCGCGCCGCTCGATGAGCTCCTCATGCCGTCCGGCCTCGACGATCTGTCCCTTGTCGAGCACCACGATCTTGTGCGCGCTGCGAATGGTCGAGAGACGATGCGCGATGACCAGCGTCGTGCGGCCGCGCATCAGATTGTTGAGCGCCTGCTGCACGAGCCGCTCCGATTCCGTGTCGAGCGCCGACGTCGCTTCATCGAGCACGAGAATCGGCGGATCCTTGAACAGCGCGCGTGCAATCGCGAGGCGCTGACGCTGACCGCCCGACAACAGCACGCCGCCTTCGCCGATCTGCGTGTCGTAACCGTTCGGCATCGCGGAGATGAACTCGTGCGCGTTCGCGGCCGTCGCCGCGTCGATGACGCGCTGTTCGTCGACGTCGGCGCGACCGTACGCGATGTTGTTTCGCACCGTGTCGTTGAACAGCACCACTTCCTGCGTGACGAATCCCATCAGCGTGCGGAGCGAATGCAGCTGCACGTCGCGAATGTCCTGCCCGTCGATCGTGATTCGTCCCGCCTGCACGTCGTAGAAGCGCGGCAA
>JAOBAU010000023.1 GCA_025463165.1 Acidobacteriota bacterium
CGCCGGTACCGGCACGAATCTCGACGAAGACGTTCTTGTCGTCGTTCGGATCCTTCGGTTGCAGCAGCACGCGCACTTCGTTTTCGAGCGACGGCTCGCGCGCCTCGAGATCGGCGAGCTCCAGCTCCGCCAGCTCGCGCATCTCGTCGCCGTGTTTCAGCGTCGAAAGCATCTCGCGTGTTTCCGCGAGCCCTTTCTGAACCTGCTTCAGCTCGCGGAACTTCGCGACGACCTCGTTCAGCTCAGAGATCGACTTCATCGTCTCGCGGTAAGCGGCGACGTCGGTCACGATCGAAGGATCTTCGATCTTTCGCTGCAGCTCTTCGTAGCGCTTTTCGATCTCGTCGAGTTTCTCGTGCATCGCCTTCTCTCCAAAAAACAAAAATGGGAAGACGCGCGTGCGTCTTCCCACCGGTCAAATTACAGATGAGTCGCTAAGCGACGGCGGCGTGCTTCTCCTCAATCGCATCGAACATCAGCGCTTCTTTCAGCGCGGTGATGGCGACTTCGAGCTGCGAGTCGTCGGGCTCTTTCGTCGTGATCTTCTGCAGCCACATGCCGGGACGGGTCATGACGCGGCAGATTGGATTTGTCAGGTGGCGCGCCGAGAAGCGGATGATCTCGTACGCCAATCCGGCGATGAGCGGGATGAGGACGACGCGCGCGAGGAACTTCACCGCGAACGGCACCGTCGACGGGACGAGCGAGAAGACAAGAATCGAGATGGCCATGACGAACATCAGGAAGCTCGTTCCACAACGCGGATGCAGCGTCGATTTCTTCCGCGCATTCTCGACCGTCAGTTCTTCGTTCGCTTCGAACGTGTAGACCGTCTTGTGCTCGGCGCCGTGGTACTGGAACACGCGGCGAATCTCCTCCATGAAGGAGATCGAGAGGATGTACGCGAAGAAGAAGAGCGCGCGCAGCACGCCGTCGATGGCGTTGTACGTGAGGTTCCCCATGTTCGGCATCACGTAGTGCCGCGTGAGGTTCGTCAGGCCGAGCGGCGCGAGGATGAAGAAGCCGACACCGAGCACGAGCGCGATCGACATCGAGCCGGCAACGGCCCAGTTCGACATCTCCGGCTCCCCGTCTTCCCCTTCCGAAGCGACCGACGCCGAATAGTTCAGCGCGCGGATGCCGAGGATCAGCGACTGGATCAGTACGACCGATCCGCGCAGCACCGGCAGCTTCAGAAACGGATACTTCTTCGTCACGGAGACGAGCGTGTCTTTCTTGATCGATACGTCGCCGTTCGGCTGACGGACCGCGACCGAGTAACCGGTCAGGCCGCGCATCATCACACCTTCGATGACCGCCTGGCCGCCGATGAGCATGTCGACGTTTTTGTCCGCCACGCCGGTCGGCATGGAAGAGGTGAGGCCGTTGGTCAGCGCGTTGAACGCGCCGACCGTCAGCTTCGCCGCGCGCACCCAGGTGCGCCGGAGCGACATTACTTCGCTGCTCCTGCTTCCGTGATCGGCTTCTTTCCGTACTTGCGCTGGAAGCGGTCGATGCGGCCTGCCGTATCGAGAAGCTTCTGCTTGCCGGTGAAGAACGGGTGGCACTTCGAGCAGATCTCGACGCGAAGTTCTTTCTTCGTCGAGCCGGTCGTCCAGGTCTCGCCGCAGGCACAATGCACCGGCGCCGCGTGGTAGGTCGGATGGATCTCTGTTTTCATGAATTTACCTCGGATGAAGATATGAGAACGCGATGAAAAACGAGGAGTATAGCGAAAAAATTCTAGTGGCCGCCGAGGAGGCGGACGAGACCGAAGGTGAGCGCGCCGATCAGTGCGGCCATCGGGATCGTCAGCACCCACGCCCAGACGATGCGTCCGGCGATTCCCCAGCGTACCGCCGAGAGCCGCCGCGTCGCGCCGACACCGACGATTGCGCCGGTGATCGTGTGCGTGGTCGAGACCGGCACACCGATCGAGCTGGCGATGAAGAGCGTGATCGCGCCGGCGGTCTCAGCGGCAAATCCGCCGACCGGCTGCAGCCGCGTGATCTTCGAGCCCATTGTGTGGATGATGCGCCAGCCGCCGCTGAGCGTGCCGAGCGCGATCGCCGAATGCGCGGCGAGAATCACCCACGTCGGAATCATGAACGTCTTCAGATAGCCGGCGGTGAACAGCACGCCGGCGATGATGCCCATCGTTTTCTGCGCGTCGTTCGTGCCGTGTCCGAGCGAATACGCGGCCGCGGAGACGAGCTGCGCGCGCCGAAACAGCCGATCGACTTTCGTCGGCGTCCAGCGCTGAAAAATCCAGAAGATCGCGACGGTGATAATCAGCGCGAGGATGAGACCGATCATCGGCGCGAGCACGATGTAGATCAGCGTCTTCGTCCAGCCGCTCAGCACGATCGCGGTGAAGCCGGCGTTCGCGACCGCCGCTCCTGCATAGCCGCCGATCAGCGCGTGCGACGAGCTCGTCGGCAGCCCGTAATACCAGGTGATGAGATCCCAGACGATCGCGCCGATGAGACCGGCGAAGATCACGCCGAGCGTGACGGCCGAGAGATCGATCATCCCTCTGCCGATCGTCTTCGCGACCGCCGTGCCGAACGTAAACGCGGCGACGAAGTTGAAGAACGCGGCCCAGATGACCGCCTGGCCGGGCGACAAAACACGAGTCGACACGATCGTGGCGATCGAGTTCGCGGCATCGTGGAAGCCGTTGATGTAGTCGAACGACAACGCCACGGCGATGATGCCGAAGACCACGAGAAGCTGCATCGTCACGTGCGCTTTATCCGTGCTTCACGACGACGTTTTCGAGAAGGTTCGCGACGTCCTCGCAACGGTCCGTCGCATCTTCGAGGAGATCGAGGATCTCTTTCCACTTCATCACCAGAATCGGATCGCGCTCTTCATCGAACAGCTGCGCGACGGCGCGGTGATGCGCGCGATCCGCTTCGTTCTCGAGCCGGTTGATCTCGACGGCATGCTGCAGCACGCCGTCTTTCTTTTCGAGCGCTTCGACCGCCAGCCGCACCTGATCGGTGGTCTCGGAAAGGATGCGCGTCAGATCGCGCGCGCCGGGACGAACGGTGTCGATGTGGTAGAGCGGGAAGAGCGCCGCGGCGTCATCGATGGCATCCATGATGTCGTCGAGCGAGCGCGCCAGCGAATGGATGTCTTCACGATCGATCGGCGTGACGAACGTTTTGTTGAGGCGCTGAATGATCTCGTGCGTCAGGAAGTCGCACTTGTGCTCGACCTCCTTGATCTCATGCGCTTTGTCGTGGAGAGGCGGATCGCCAGCCAGCATTTCTTCGAGGAGGCGCGCTCCATTGCGAAGCTGGTCGGCCATCGCTTTGAAGTCGTCGTAAAACTTCTCCTCGCGGGGAATCAGACGGAAACGCGACACAGGATTGCCTCCCTCGTGGAACGGCGCGGATTCTAGCAGATGCGTTTCACGCTAACGGGCGGGGATTCGCACCTCGAACTCGGCGCCGTGCGGCTCGCGATTTCCGGCGCGGATGGAACCGCCGTGCAGCAGCACCAGATGCTTGGCGATGGCGAGCCCGAGGCCGAGTCCCGGCGTCTCCTGCGAACGCGATTTGTCGAGGCGATAGAAGCGGTTGAAGATTCGCTCGACGTCCTGCGGCGGAATGCCGGAGCCGTGATCGGATACGCGCACGATCGCGTCCGCTCCATCGCGCGACACTTCGACGGCGATCTCTCCACCGCCGCCATGCTTCGACGCGTTGTCGATGAGGTTGGCGATGACCTGCTGCATCCGCTCGACGTCGACCGAGGCGCTCACGTGCTGTTCGCCACGCATCGTTAGCGTGATCGGCTGCGCCGCGAGCCGCTCGCGGAACTCCTCCATCACGTCGCGCACGATCTCGACGAGATCGACGTCAGCCCGCTCGAGCACGAGCTCTCCTGACTCGATCCGATTCAGCTCGGAAAGATCGCGCACGAGCCGGCCGATTCGTCCGACCTGTCGCACGACGATCCGCCGCAGATGCTCTTCCTGTTCGGCAGTGAGTCCGCGCTGTTCGAGCGTTTCCGCGGCTGATCGCAATCCGGCCAGCGGCGTGCGCACCTCATGCGAGAAATCGTCGAGAAAGTCTTTGCGGATGCGCTGCAGCCGTTCGATCTCCGTCATGTCGATGAAGAGCGCGACGGCGGCGATCTCCGTCGACGCGCCGACCGGAAACGCGCGCACTTCGATCTGCCGCTCGCGGCCGCCGCTCGTCAATGTGAGTCGTTCGGCAGTCGTCTCGCCGCGAATGGCGCGATCAAATGCATCGACGAGCGGCTGGCGTCGGACCACTTCAAGAAACGAGCGGCCGACGAGTGTTCCCGGCACGCCGAAGAGCTCTCCGACGACCGCGTTCGCGAAGACGACCTTCCCGCGCGGACTGAGCGCGAGCAATCCTTCGCCGAGCGCGGCGACGATCTGCTCCATCGTGGCGCGCTGCTCATCGAACGACGCTTTCTGTCGCACGACGACGGCGCGAATCTCTTCGACCGCGCGGCCGAGGTCGTCGAGCTCGCCATGGTATTCGCGATCGGCGATCGGTCGATCGTAGTCGCCACCGGCAACACGGCGCGCGCGATCGGTGAGCCGATCGAGATCGGCTGCACGGCGGAACGCCCACGCCGACACCGCCGCCCACGGAATGAGGTACGCGACGAAGACGCATGCGCCGAGGATCGCCGACTCGGTTTGCGACACGCCGTTGCGATGAAGGGCTTCGTTGAATGCGAACGCGACGACGGCGGCGATGCCGAGGGAAACGATCAGCGTGACGCGGAGCGGATGCATCCGTTGCGATGGTACGCGAGCGAGAACCTTCGCTGCGCTCCGGATGACGGATAGAATCGCAGGCACAGCGATCCTCTAATCTTTTTTATGGAAACCCAGCGCGAGCGCCTCGGGCAATACGAAATTCTCGGCTCCCTCGGGGCAGGCGGAATGGGCGAAGTGTATGCCGCGCGCGATCCGGTGCTCGGCCGCAAAGTCGCCATCAAAGTGCTCGCCGTGCGGCTCTCCGGAGACCGCGACACGCTCACGCGATTCACGCAGGAAGCGCGCTCGGCGTCGGCGCTCAATCATCCGAACATCGTGACGATTCACGAAGTCGGGATGGATGAAGGCGCGCCGTACATCGTCATGGAGTGCATCGAAGGACGCGATCTCCGTTCGATGCTCGCCGCCGGTCCGCTGCCGAATCGGAAGACGCTGGAGATCGCATCGCAGATCGCCGACGGACTCGCGGCAGCGCACGAACTGGGAATCATCCATCGCGATCTGAAGCCGGAAAACCTGATGTACACGAAGGACGGCTTCGTGAAGATTCTCGACTTCGGTTTGGCGAAAGTCGTGCGCGCAACTCCGGGCGATGAAGAAGACACGCTGGAGCTCGATCTTCCCGGCACCAACCCCGGCACGATCCTCGGCACCGTCGGCTATATGTCGCCCGAGCAGGCGCGCGGAAAAACGCTCGACGTCCGCTCCGATCAGTTCGCGCTCGGCGCGATTCTCTACGAGCTCGCGACAGGACGTCCGGCGTTCGATCGCGACACGGCTATCGATACGCTGTCGGCAATTCTCCACGACGAGCCGGAGCCGATCGGCCGCTACAACGCAAAGATCCCGCAGCCGTTCTGCTGGATCGTCGACCGCTTGCTTTCGAAGGAACCGGACGAGCGTTACGCCTCGACGCGCGATCTCGCGCGCGAGCTGAAGATGCTGCGCGAGCGGATGGCGACGGAGTCTTCGGATTTCGCGATTCCGCGTCCGCCGGTGTTTGCGTCGAAACGTTCGCGACTGATTGCGATCGGCGCCGCGGTGCTGATCGCCGCGAGCGGCGCCGTATGGCTGGAGCGCGATCGTTTGCCGCTGACGATCACGAAGTCACAGAACACCGCGAAAAAATATCTCGCTGTCATGCGCTTTCAGGATCTGACCGGCGATCGCAACGGACAACTCGTCGTCGACGGATTCGCCGAAACGCTGACCGCACGACTCGCGCATTTTCCATCGGTGCAGGTGATGCGTCCGCAAACGCCGGAGATCGCGGCGAGCACCGATCGTGCGCAGATCGCACGCGAGCTCGGCGCGAACGTGATTCTCACCGGGTCAATGCAGCGCAACGGCGATCGGCTGCGCGTCGCTTACACGGTCTTCGACGCAACGACGCAAGTCGAAAACCGCGATCTGATCGAAGGCTCATTCGCCGATCTCTTTGGCGTGCAGGACAAGCTCGCCGACAGCGTCGCGGGCGCGTTGCGTCTCGGCGGACACGTTGCCAGCATCGAGCGTGCGTCGATCCCCGACGACGCCACGTCGCAACGCGATTATCTCGAGGCGCTCGGTTCGATGCGGCGCTACGACGATCAGGCGTCGGTCGACAATGCCATCGCGAAACTGCAGCCGCTGGCCGGCTCGAGCTCCGCGTCGGTCGTGGCCGCGCTTGGACGCGCGTATCTCTACAAGTTCCAGCTCACGCACGATCCGCAATGGGCGGCGCGCGCGAGTGAAACGTGCGAAGCGGCCGCGCGCCTCGACGCGCAAAATCCCGACGTTCATTACACGCTGGGAGAGTTGCGCCGGCGCACCGGCCGTTATCCGGAAGCAATCGAGGCGTACAAGCGAGCGCTCGCACAGCAGCCGAACAATGCGGACGCGGTGCTGGGACTGGCGGAAACCTACAAGAGCTCGGGGAAAAACGCAGAGGCGGAGAAGGAATATCGCCACGCCATCGACCTGCAGCCGAATTTCTGGGGCGCTTACAACAAGCTCGGCGTCTTTTATCTGGTCCACGGACAATATCCGCAAAGCGCGGAGTTGTTTCAGAAGGTCATCCAGCTTCATCCCGACAATCTTCGCGCCTACAACAACCTCGGCGCGGCTTATCAGTTCATGAACGACAACGCCAAAGCGATCGACGTCTATGCGATGTCGATTCGCAAGAAGCCGACGGCGCAGGCATATTCGAATCTCGGTACCTGCCACTATTCGCTGCAGCATTACGGAGAGTCGGCGAGCGCATACGAGAAAGCGATTGCACTCGAGCCGTCGAATTTTCTCTATCGCCTGAACCTGGGCGATGCCCTGCGTCTCGTTCCCGGCGCCCAACAGCAGGCTGCGGCCGCCTACGGAAAAGCGATCGAGCTGGCGCGCGGAGAGCTCCGAATCAATCCGCAGGACGGCGACGCACGCACCGCGCTCGGCGTCTCCCTCGCGCGCACGGGACACATCAAAGCGGGCGAGGCTGAAATTCAGGCCGCGATGAAGCTCGATCCGAAAAACATCCTTTATCTGTATCAAGCCGCGGTCATCGCGAATTTGCGCGGCGATCGAAGCGCAGCGCTGCTCCTGCTGCGCAAGGCGCTGGACCTCGGCTACAGCCGCGCGGAGCTGCAGCGCGATCCGGAATTTGCGAATTTACGCGGAGACGATATATTTCAGCAGATACCACCACAACCGATCCACGCGAAGTAAGTTATTAAGGAGGAACACCAATGTTCAAGGGGAGACGCGTTCTCTGCCTGCAGTTGCTTTGCGCCACCGTAATTCTTGTCGGAAGCTGCAAGAGCGGCAACAACGACGGTGGAAATGAAGGGCTGACAGGCGACACGGCGAACTCGAAACTCGTTCAGGTGACGGTCGATGGCTCGACGATCACCTGCAAACCCGATCCGGTCAAACCTCGCAGAAATATGCACAAGGTCATCTGGACGAGTGCGAACGAGCTTTCGATCATGCTGCCGAAGAACTTCCCGCAGCCGGATTGCAAGAAAGCGGGAAGCATCTGGAAATGCACGTCGAAGGTATTCACGCGTGTGGAACGGATCAAATACGACGTGCAGGTGAACGGTCCGAGCGGACCGAAACTCGATCCGATGATCGACGTGCAGCCGGACGATCATCCCTGAATACGCGCCGGCCGGGCTGCCGCACCGCTTCGAGGTAGTTTCCCGAAGGGGGCGAACAGCCCGGTGACGCGGCGATTCAATTAGCCGCCGAGTTTCTTTCCAACTTCACGAACAGCGTCGCCGACTTTCCGGCGCGCTTTGCCGAAGCCGCTTTCGAGCTCGCCGCCAGCACGCTGATCGGCGCCTTCGCTCTCGAGGAACGGGTCGCCGGTAGCGCGTCCAAGCGTCTCTTTTGCGGCACCTTTCACCTGTTCGATCTTTCCACGAACTTCGTTTTCATTCGGTCGCATTGGTTCTCCTTTGCGATTCCGAATAACTTCAAGATCGACGCCACTTTCAGGGGGCGAACTCCCCTTCATGAACGCCCGCGTCCGCTTCGACGCGCACCTTCGTCTGCGCTTTCCACTCGCCGTATTTCATCTTCACGACGTACTCGCCGGCCGGCACATATTGCGGTGTGTCTTCCTCGCCGCGCGCCGCGCTGATCGTCTCCTGCGGATCGGCGCTGAGATCCCAGACGACGCGATTGAGTCCGCCGCGATTCGATGCATCGAGCTCGCGGACCTTGCGGCCTTTCGCGTCCTCGATCGTGATCGTCACGTCTTCCGTCGGCGTTCCCTTCAGGTAGTAATTGATGTACGCGCCGAACGGAGGATTCTTCGCGCGGAACGGATGCGCGCCCCACAATCCGCCGATCGGGTTGTAGTAGAACTCCGTCGCCGGACGCGGATCGAACAACACCGCGTTCTGGTCGAGTTTCTCGGGTGTCAGCTGTTCGAGCGCGGAGATGTCGTCGATGACGAAGACGCTGCGGCCATGCGTCGCGATCAGCAGATCGTGCTCGCGCGGATGGATCTGAATGTCGTCGACGGCAACGGTCGGCAGTCCTTCCTTCAACTGCTGCCAGCGCACGCCGCGATCGAGCGACATGAAGATGCCGAATTCGGTACCGGCGAACAGCAGCGACGGATTCACCGGATCTTCGCGGAAGCCTTTGACCGGATGATGCGAAGGAATCGCGCCATTCGCTTCGCCCGGCACTGCAGCCGACGCCTGCGCGCCGCTGCCGGTGATCGCTCTCCACGTCTTTCCGTAGTCGTCGGTCGTGAAGAGATACGGGTGGAAATCGTTGCTGCGATGACCATCAATCGCAACGTACGCACGGGCGGCATCATGGTTCGACGCCTGAAGGCGCGAGACCCAAAGTCCGCGCGGCACGCCAGGAATGTTCTCGGTGACGTTCGTCCACAACTTGCCGCCATCGCGCGTCACCTGCACGTTTCCGTCATCGGTGCCGACCCAGATCACGTTGCGATCCTTCGGCGATTCCGCGATCGAAACGATCGTGCAGTAGTTCTCCGCCGATGAACCGGACGTCGCCATCTTCACCGGATCGCGCGTCGTCAGATCGGGCGAGATCGCGCTCCACGCATCGCCGCGATTCGTCAGCCGGAAGAGAACGTTGCCGCCCATGTAGAGCGTCTTCGGATCGTGCTGCGAGATGATCAGCGGCGTGTTCCAGTTGAAGCGAAATTCGGTCGATCCTTCTTTCGCTGCCGGCTTGATCGAAACGCGCTTGCCGGTCGTGAGATCGATGCGCGCGGCGTTACCGCCCTGCCACTCGGCATAGATGATGTTCGCGTTCGTCGGATCGATGGCCGACCAGAAGCCGTCGCCGCCGTTGACGAACTGCCAGTCGGCGTTGGTGATACCGACGGCCTTCTTCTTGTCTTCCTCATCGCCGCGGGTGTCATGCCGCACCTGCGCTTTGCCGCACCACGTGCCGTTGTCCTGCAGCCCGCCGCAGATCGTGTACGGCTGATCCATGCCGTAGCTGATGTTGTAGAACTCGCCGAGCGCGACGTTGTTCTGGAAGTTCCAGGTTTTCGTTTTGTCGTACGAGAAGTAGATGCCGCCGTCGGTGCCGAGCAGCACGTGATTGGAGTTGGCGGGATCGATCCAGAGCGCGTGACAGTCGCCGTGAATGTCGCGCGCGCCGGTGTTGAGAAACGTCCGCCCGCCATCGTCGGAGACCGCCATGCCGAAGCCGAGGACGTAGACACGCTGATCGTTGGTCGGATCGACGCGGACTTTGGCGAAGTAGAAGCCGCGCGGCGTGACGTCGCTGACGCGCTTCCAGTGTGCTCCGCCATCATCCGTGCGGAAAACTCCGCCGCTGCGGCTGCGCTGCGTGAAGAGATTCACCGAACCGCCGATGTCCGATTCGACGATCGCGAAGAGGATCTTCGAGTTCTTGCGATAGATGTCGAGTCCGATGCGGCCGACTTCTTCCGGCAATCCGTTGCTCTGCTTCTGCCACGTTTTGCCGGCGTCGATCGATTTGTAGATGCCGCTCGTCGCGCCCCCGTTGACGAAGCTGTACGGCGTCCGCAGCCGCGACCAGAGCGCGGCGTAAACGATCTTCGAATCGGACGGATCGACGAGCACGTCGATGCCGCCGGTCCGCTCGTCGACCTGCAGCACGGCGTTCCACGTCTTGCCGCCATCGGCGGTTTTGTAGATGCCGCGCTCTTTGTTCGTGCCCCAGAGATGGCCGAGCGCGGCGGCGTAAACGACGTCGTCGTTCTTCGGATCGATAGCGATCTTCGGAATGTCGCCGGCGTCGGGAAGACCGACGTTCTTCCATGTGTCGCCGCCGTCATCAGATTTGTAGATGCCGTTGCCCCACGATGAGGAGTTGCGCGAGTTGCCTTCGCCGCTGCCGATCCAGACGAGTTTCGGATTGGTCTGCGAGACGGCGACGGAACCGGTCGACGCGACCGGCTGCTTGTCGAAGATCGCTTCCCACGTCGTGCCGTTGTTGGTCGTGCGGAAGGCACCGCCGGTGCCGGTGGTGACGAAGATCGTGAACGGATCTTTTTCGACGACCGCGAAGTCGGAGATACGTCCGCCCATGTTCGCCGGTCCGATGGAGCGCCAGCGGAGCGGTTTCGGGTCGAGCGTCGTTGGCGCGGCGGGAGCAGGAGTCGGCGTTGCCGTCTTTGTCGTGGAAGCCTGCTGGCCTTCCGCCGGATCGCGCGGTGGTGCGGATGGTGGCTGCTGCGCGGTCTGCGCAAACGCGGAGAGGGAAAGCGCGAATGTCGCGCAAAGCACCGGGAAGAATCGAGTCATTACGTCTCCTCCGGCGCGAAATTGTACGGCCGGCCTTCATTTCCAGCCGTTGCCGCATTCGCGGCAGCGCCATTTATCGAGAACGAGCATCGCGATCGCCAGCCCTGCGATCAGAAAGAAACTGACGCGGCTCAGCTTCGAATCGGCGACGAACGCGAACCCGATCGACATCACCAGTCCCAGCAGAAAAATCTGCAGCTTCGGCGTCCGCGCGATGTCAGTTGCGCCGCATGATTCGCAGACCTGCAGCGGCGCCGGCGGCGGCACGACCGCCGCTTCCGCTTCGCGCGTGTTGATCCCGTAAATGTCGTTGACGATCTCGTCGGCGCGATCGCTGTCGACGTCGCGGACCGCGAGCTCCCAGCCGGGAGCGCCGATCGTCGCGCGGCGAACGACGTGCTCGATCGCGGCCAGCCGCAACGCGGCGCTGACGCCGTCGACTTCCGCTTCCGTCGAGCATTTCGCGATCGTCACCAGCTTTCCCGACATCGGGGGATTCTACGTGCAGCGATAATCGCCGCGTGGGACGATTCGATCGATTCATCAACTACCTCGGGCGCATCGAAGTGTCGGAGCGCGCGTGCAACCAGTACTCATCGACGCTCGGCGACATCCGCGCGAACGCCATCCGCCGCCGGAACCTGCGCCTCTATCTCGAGCAGCTCGACGCCGTCGGCGCGCGCATCGTCCTCATCGGCGAAGCGCCGAGTTATCGCGGCGGCCGGCTAACGGGAATCCCGTTCGTCAGCGAAACGGTGATGCTGCGCGGCGTCGAAACGCGCAACGGCTTCGTGCTCGGCGAATCGCACGGTTACCGCAAAGCGACGGAGGGCGAGAAACTGTCGACCGAGGCGAGTGCGACGATGGTGTGGGCGACGATTCGCGAGATCGATCCGCTGCCGCTGCTCTGGAACGCCTTTCCGTTTCATCCGTTCGATGCCGGCAACGCGTTCACGAATCGGATGCCGTCCGCGGCCGAGCTGGCAATGGGCGCGACGCTCATCGCGCGACTCGTGCAGCTGTTCGGCTTCGAGCGCATCGTCGCGGTCGGCAATCACGCGGACTCCTCGCTGACGAAGCTCGTCATCCCGCACGACAAAGTGCGTCATCCGTCGATGGCCGGGAAGCCCGAATTCGTCGCCGGAATGGCGCGCATATCGCAATCTGTGGAAGGCATGAAGAAGAG
>JAOBAU010000042.1 GCA_025463165.1 Acidobacteriota bacterium
GGTGATCGTCCCGGACCGGCAGCTCTTCGGGATCCCGTTCGCCGCGCTTTGTGACGAGAAGAACGGCCGCTATCTGATGGACGAGCTCGAGATTCGATTCGCGCCGGCACTCGCGTCATCGTCGACCGTGACGACGAACGCGCTCGCGCCGGCGCTCGTCGTCGCCGATCCACCGACGTCACGGCCTCGCCTGCGCGGAGGACGCGACGAAGCGGAACGGATCGCGTCGATGCACGGCGCGACGCTGCTGGCCGGCGACGCCGCCACGCGGGCGAGGTTCATCGATGCCGCGCGGCAATGCGCGCTGATCCATTTCACCGGCCACGCGGAGAGCGATGCCATCGCTTCAGATGGTGCGCTGCTGCTCGCGGGCGGCGATGTGCTGGGCGAGGACGACGTCGCGCGCATGCACCTCGACCGGCGTCCGCTCGTCGTTCTGGCGGCGTGCGGGACGTTTCGCGGCGATCCAATGCACGTGGCCGGGATGTCCAGCCTTTCGCGCGCGTTCCTGATCGCCGGAGCGCGAGCCGTCGTCGGCACGTTGTGGGAAGTCGAGGACGACGCCGCCGCCGCGCTGTTCCTCCGGTTTCACGAAAACCTCCGCGCGGGCGCGTCGCCCGCACGCGCCCTTCGCGACGCGCAACGGACGATGCTGCATTCGTCGGATCCGCGTCTCAAGCACCCGGCCACATGGGCGTCGGCCGAGCTACTCGGCGGCACTATTTGAGAGGAAGGAGATCGTCATGTCAGCAGCTACCGCAATGGTGCAGATTGTCGGATTGTACTTAATCGCTAATGGCGTTTTGCCGGGAGGCCACCTGGCAGCGATCGCGCCCCGAATTCCCTGTCCCTCGGCAGCCATTCAGTCGAGAGGGGACACGGGAGAAAAGGCGATGAACCTCGCCGGCGTCGAAGAGCACGCGGCCATCCTCGTGTTTTCCGCGTGTGACTATCGGTCGAGCAGCGGATGGACGGTCGCCCCGCTCGAGACGCAACCCGGAAAACTCTATGTGCAGCTCGACGGCGAGTTGATTACCTTCAGGAGCGGTTTGTCGGGCCGGTTTCCGATCGATCGGACCGCGATCAAGACCAGCGCACGGAGGATCACACTTCCGAACGATGCGCCGAGCGCCGTCGTCGATCTCGGTCTGCCGCACGTTCAGGGGCAGTGTTGTGCGCAACCGGTGCTCCGTCCGGAGTACCTGCCGCCCGACTACAAGCTCGCTGCCGCGGTCGTCGATTTGTCCAACGGGCGAGCCAACTCGTGCATGGTGGGCGGTCGCGCCGACACGGTCGTCAATATCGATAACGACGGCACCCTGACAATCGAAGGAACGAAAGGGCAGACGAAGAAACTGCTGACGCTCGACGGCTCCGCGTTCGTGGTCTTTGCAAACGTGCCGACGGATGCGACGACCGGTCGGAAACTCTGTCCGGCGACAGCTCCGCATTACAACGCATATGCGGCCATGCTGCAGGCGTGTTCGAAACCGGTCGAGTGTCCGATCTCGTCGGCGCATGTGCCTGCCTGTAAGGAAGGACCGCAGCTGATCACGATCGACGGAGGGGCGGGCACGCATACACATGACACGGCACATCGCCTGAACGCGGAGTGCTCGAACAATCAGTGGCCTTGAGATGAATTCCGCGCCGCGAGTCGCTTACGGTTCTGTTGCGCCGATCACGCCTCCCATCACCGGCAGCACGATGCCGGTGATGTAACTCGCGCAGACGGGCGCAGCGAGAAAGACGTACGCCGGCGCAATCTCTTCCGGCTGCGCCGGCCGCTTCATCGACGTGCCGTGGCCGAAGTCGCGCACTTTCTTCGCAGGCTGGTCGGCGGGATTGAGCGGCTTACAGACCGGTCCCGGCGCGACGTCGTTCACGCGAATGCCGCGCGGCGCGAGGTTCGTCGCCAGCGATTTCGTGAACGCATGAATCGCTCCTTTCGTCGCCGAATAATCGAGCAGGATCGGCTGGCCGAAGATGCCGGTCTCCGAGCCGGTGTTGATGATCGAGCTTCCTTCGCCGAGGTGCGGGAGCGCCGCTTTCACCATATGGAAGTACCCGTAAATATTCGTCCTGAACGTCAGATCGAAATGCTCCTCGGTGATCTCATCGATCGACTGCGCGTGCTCCTGAAACGCCGCGTTGTTCACGAGGATGTCGAGCGAGCCGAGCTCGTCGACGGTGCGCTTGACGGCGTCGTTGCAGAAGTCGGGATCTTTCACGTCGCCGGGAATCAGCAGGCAGCGGCGATTCTCTTCCTCTTCGATGACGCGCCGCGTCTCTTCAGCATCGACCTGTTCGACGTCGAGATAAACGATGGCGACGTCGGCTCCTTCGCGCGCGAAGTGCACCGCGACCGCGCGTCCGATGCCGGAGTCGCCGCCGGTGATCAGCGCCACTTTGCCGTCGAGCTTGCCGCTGCCGCGATAGTCGGGATTGCGAAACCGCGGCGCCGGCTTCAGCTTCGCTTCGATGCCGGGCTTCGCCTGATGCTGCTTCGGCAGCGGATTGGCGGGATGCTTTCGCGTCCCCGTCTGAATCGTTTTCTCGGATTTCTTCGGCGCCGGCTTCTTCTTCTCCGCGACGTCGATCTCCCGCTGCACTTTCCGCTGCTTCGCGACAACCGCGCCTGTACTCTTCGTCTTCGCCATCGGACGGTCTCCTCGACCGTTTGCGATTGCGCGGTGCGTGCCCGGCTACGGTTCGTGCAGCGCCGCGCGAATCGTGCGGACGAGCACAGGCGTGGGGATCGGCTTTTCGAGCGTGCGCATCGATGGCGGCAGCGGGTGATGAGCGTGATCGGGATAGCCGGCCATCAGGATGACCGGCAGGCCGGGGCGTTGCGCGATCATCATTTCCGCCAGTTTTCTCCCGGAGATGCCGGGCATCGCGGCGTCCATCAGCAGAAGGTGAATGGCTTCCGTCGATCGCTCGCTGATGGCTAGTGCTTCCGCCGCGCTTCGCACGGCGATGACGCGATATCCCTGATGCTCGACCGTTTCGCGGACGATCGACGACGTCATGTCTTCGTCCTCGACGAGGAGGACGGTCTTGCGCGCCGCGGCGGCCGCGGTGGCGCGCGATTCCGCCGTGTGGCGCGGAAGAAAAATTCGGAACGTGGTGCCGCGTCCTTCTTCGGTATCCATCGCGATCACGCCGCCGGTTTGTTCGATCACGCCGCGCACGACGGCGAGCCCGAGGCCGGTGCCACGGCCCGGTTCTTTCGTCGTGAAGAAGGGATCGAAGATTCGGTCGCGAACACCTTCCGGGATGCCGGTGCCGGTATCGATGACGGTGATCGCGATGTAATCGCCGCCGCGTAGTCCGTGCTCTTCGCGGCCGTTCGCCGCATCGACGTTTACGTTGCGGCTCTCGACCGTCAGCGTGCCGCCGAACGTCATCGCATCGCGGGCGTTGATGGCGAGATTGACGAGCACCTGATGCAGTTTGCCGGGATCGGCGTAGACGCTCCAGAGCGACGGCTCGAGGTCCGTCCGAATCGTGAAGCGCTCGCCGAGCGTCGGGCCGAGCAGCTTCATCGCCGACGCGATGACCTCGTTCACGTTTACGACCTGCGGCTCGAGTACCTGCTGCCGCGCGGCGGCGAGCAGCTGATGCGTGAGGTCGCGGTTCTGCGCGGCGGCGGCGTGAATGTCGCTGACGTACTGGCGGTGTTTCTCCGACTCGAGCTGCCGCGACAGCAGCTCGCAGCGCGCAAAGATCACCATCAGCATGTTGTTGAAGTCGTGCGCGATGCCGCCCGCGAGTTGCCCGAGCGATTCGAGTTTCTGCGTCCGCGCCAGGCGCGCTTCGAGATCGCGCTGCTCGGTGATGTCGCGGAGGATGAAGACGTATCCGAGGAGCTCGCCGCCGCGGCCGAGCATCGTCGCGCCGTACGAGCGCGAAACGTAGCGCGAATGGTCTTTACGAACGCAGATGGAATCCCACTCCGCGCTCCCTTCGCTCGCGAGGCGAGCCAGCATCTCGTCGATCGGTGACGCTCCCGGCGTTCGCAGAATCGACAACGGCTGGCCGATCGCTTCGTTCGTCGTGTAACCGGTGAGCCGCTCCGCGCCGACGTTCCACGTCGCGATGCGGCTGTCTGGATCGACCATGAAGATCGCGAAGTCGCGCACCGCGTTTACGAGCAGGCGCAGCCGCTCTTCGCTGCGCCAGAGGTCATCGAGCGCCTGTTCGTGCTGCCGCCGCGCGGACGCTCGCAGCTTCGCTTCGCGCACTTCGCGCTGAATGGCCGGCACGAGCAGCGACGTCTTTCCCTTGACGAAGAAATCCTGCGCGCCCGCTTTCATGGCGCGAACGGCGACGTCTTCGCCGGCGCTGCCGGAGATGAGGATGAACGGGATGTCTTTCTTCGATTCGTTGAGAATCTCGAGCGCTTCGATGCCGGAGAAACCGGGCAGCGCGAAGTCGCTCAGCACGATGTCCCAGCTGTCGGTCTGCAGTGCCTGGTGCAACTCCGGTCCCGACTGCACGCGCAGCATCTCGGGCACGTAACCACCGCTGGTGAGGTCGAGCTCGAGCAGTTCCGCATCGACCGGATTGTCTTCGACCAGGAGGATGCGGATGTGTTGCTGGTCCGTCGCGTCCGCGCGATTGAGGAGGGTCGGTTGGTCGCTCACCATCTGGTTTCCGGGGTGAAGCAGGACGTCACATCAGCACTATCCGACATTTGGTCGCTTTCGGCGACAGGTTCCTGTGAATTCAAGGAGGCATAATTGCGGTCCATGACCGCACCGAACATCATCGAAGAAGAGGTCGAGATCCCGACTGCCGACGGAACTGCCGATGCGGTGCTGTATCGATGGACGGATGGCCGGCGGCCCGGCGTGATCTTTCTGCCGGACGGAATCGGCTCGCGTCCGTCGCTGCGGCAGATGGCTCGACGGGTGGCGGGCGAGGGATACAACGTTCTCCTGCCGAACATTTACTACCGCGTGGCGCGGCCGCCGATCTTCGCATCGTGGCCGGACTTCAGCGAAGAGGGGACGCGTACGCGATTCGGCGAGCTGGCGTCGTCGGTGCCGCCGGATGCGATGGAGCGCGATGGTTCCGCATACGTCGATTACCTCGCATCGCGGCCGGAAGTGAGTGAGGGTCCGATGGGCGTGGCCGGCTTCTGTTTCACCGGCGCGTTCGCGTTGCGAATGGCGGCCGCGCGTCCCGATCGAATCGCCGCCGCGGCGTCGTTTCACGGCGGCGGACTTTTCAAAGAAGGCGCGGCCAGTCCGCATCTCGTGCTCCCGCGCATCGCGGCGCGACTGTACGTTGGCCACGCGCGCGATGACCGCGGAATGCCGGCCGAAGCAATCGCGCAATTCGAGCAGGCGCTCGCGGCGTGGGGCGGTCGCGGCGAGAGCGAGACGTACGACGCGCTGCACGGCTGGACGGTGCCGGACAGCGCGGCATACAACGAGCCGGAAGCGGAGCGCGCGTTCGTAAAACTGCGCGAGTTGTTCGCGGAGACGTTGCAGGTTTCGCGGGAGCGATGAGGGATCGCGTCCGCGACCTCCATCCGCTCGGAGCGGTGCAGCATCAGCGTATGTCTGCGATCAATCTGAGTCCGAGTCGGTGAACACGATGGAACAGTGGGCCGTTTTCGCGATCGTCAACGGCATCACGACGCAGGCCGTCACCACGAGCGCGTTCAGTGTGCGGCGATCAGCGTTTGCCGTCCGCGAACATCTCGCCAGCGGCTTTCGAGGATCGCGATCGTCACCAGGTAAATGACGACAATGACAAATGGGACGGCGACGAACCTCTGATGCGGAAAGGCGATCCATGCCGCGAGCACGAGGAGCGTACGCGCGACGCCGTGAAAGACGCCGACCCAGTGCTGAATGATCCATGAAACCGGCACCCACATCAGACCGGTGAGAATTCCGACCGTCAGCGGAAGCGACGTGTAGTCCTTCATGAAGAACGGGATCGCAATCGCATAGACGAGCAGCGCCTGTGCGACGGTCGAAAAGAACAGCCGGTCGAACGTGTTCTTCGGCCGCGATTTGTCGGTGAAATTCTCGCCGGTGAATCGCGAGATGAAGATGCCGAGATAAACGATCGATCCGGTGGCGATGAACAGCATCAGCGCGGCGCGATACGGACTTGCGAACATCCCGGCCAGACCGACGAGACACCAGGCGATCGTGCCGGCGATCGGCATGGCGATCAGGCGCCGCGACGAGAATTCACTGCGCTGTTCCTCGAGGGTTCGGTTCGGGCCGGTTGTGTCGACGCTCATGATTGCGCACTGATACGGACATTTGCTTTCGATGTTTCGATGGTTGTGCTGCGAGTCCGGCCGGGCAATCGGCCGCTACATCGAGGCGCTCATGGTTTCTTTTTCGCCGCGCGCGGCCGGTGCCCTTCGTCGTTACCGCTGACGTCATCCGCATCTGCGCTGCAACTCTTCGAACAGTTCGGGCCGCCGCGCCGCGACGACGATGTTCGCGTGGTTCCGTGCAAGGTCGAACGCGACGCCGCGTCCGAATCCGCTCGATGCTCCGGTGATTCGCAACGCGATCGCGACGCTCGTGCCCGGTTGGTGCGATACACCGGCACAAGTGTGGCATCGCACCTTCCTCCGTACGAGCTGCGAGAGAGGTGGACAATGCGCGTGTTCCGCTTTGCTCTGATGGCGTTGTTGTTATGCACCGCCGCGGTCCAGGCCGCTCCCGGAATCCTGCAGGCGGATGCGGCGAACGTTCGCGAAAACGAAGGCAGCGTCACGGTCTCGATTTCACGCCGGCATGGCTCGACGGGTGTCATTACAGTTGACTACGCCACGAAATCGGCGTCGGCCGTTGCCGGGCGAGATTTCACGCCTGTCTCCGGGACGCTGACCTTTCAGGACGGCGAGGTCAGCAAATCGGTGACGATCGCAATCATCGACAACAGCACCTATGACGGCAACAGGGAGTTCTTTCTCGCTTTGTCGAATCCGACTGGCGGCGCCACGATCGCCACGTATCCGGTCGGAGAAGTCGATCTTCTGGATGACGAGCCGCCGCCGAACGTCAGCATTAACGACATCCGCGTGACCGAAGGAAACAGCGGCACGACGAATGCCGATTTCACGATCACGGTCACCGGCGTCACGCGCTCGATCGACATCAAAATCCTGTGGAAGACGAATGATTACAGTGCCACCGCCGGTTCCGATTTCCAAAGCAGCGGAGGGACATTCGTCTTTACGCCGGGCGATACGGCGAAGACGATCTCAGTTCCCGTTTATGGCGATACCGCTGTCGAAGACGACGAACGTTTCAACGTTTATGTCTACGGCGGCGCGACCTTCACCAAACCGTACGGCTATTGCACGATCGTCAATGACGATTCGCCGCTTTCCGTCATCATCGCGAGTGACGTTCGTGTCATTGAAGGAAACTCCGGGACGACGAATGCAGTAATCACTCTTATTGCGAATCAATCGCTCTCCGGTGTTTCCATCAACTATGCGACGGTCGACGGCACAGCGGTCGCCGGTCACGATTTCCAATTCGTCTCCGGCACTGCAGTGTTCTCCGGTGAAACGCAGCAACAGATCACCATTCCGATCATTGGAGATACAGAGGTCGAAGCCGACGAGCAATTCAGCGTGCATTTGTCGTCGAGCGGCACGCCGGTAACGCTGCAGCGGTCAGACATCATTACGACGATCGTGAACGACGACGTTGGCGTTGGACCGGCAACGCAGTTTGTGGCGAAGGGGAGCAGCGGCTCGGTCATCGTCGACGCCGGCAGCGCTCCGTCATCACCGCGGACGATCGCGATTGCCGCGAGCGATCCGTGCATTGCAGCGCCGTCGAGTGTCACTCTCTCCGCGCAACGTGTATCGATTCCTGTGACGGCCGTGTCCGCGCCGTGCTCCGCGAAGCTTGAGGTCGCGTTTGCCGGAAGGAGCTTCAGCGCCGGTATCGTTACTTACAACACGCTGAATGTTTCGTTCGATCCGCCGTTGCCGAAGGTCTATGTCGGCCAGACGACGAGTGTGCGCGTGACGGTGTCGCCGTTTGAGTCGGCGGTCACGCTGCCACTCGTTGCACTCGGCGGCATGGTCGACGTGCCGGCGAGCATCGACGTCGGCGCGAATGGCGGCACGTTCACGATCAAAGGTCTCGCGCCGGGCATGTTCAGCATCAACGTCGCCGTGCCGAACCGCAACGGCGGCGGGATCGCGCAGCTCTTCGGTGAGGTCATCGAAGCGCGAGAGATGATGATGATCTCGCGGCTGACGCCGGCCAGCGGACCGGTCACCGGCGGGACGAGCGTGACGCTCATCGGCGCGAACTTCGCGAACGACTGTACGTTCGCATTCGGCGACGCGCCGGCGAACGTCGTGTTCGTCGATGCGACGGCAATCACCGCGACGACGGCCGCGCACGCGCCCGGCACAGTCGACGTGACCGCTACCTGCGGCGCCGATACGTTCACGCTCGCGAACGCGTTCACGTTCGTGGCAGGTCGACGGAGATCGGTGCGATGAGCTGACCGTCTTCGATGTGCGAAGATCGACTCGTGACGTCCGAGAGTCTCGTTTCGCACTATTCGCTCGGCTCGACGGACGCCGAGCACCGCCGGCTGATCCAACTGGCATCGCACGAAGAAGACCGCGTCATCGATGCCTGTCGCCGCGCAAACGTCGGCCCCAACGCCGTCGCAATCGACCTCGGATGCGGTCCGCTCGGCGCACTCGCGGCCCTCGCGAACGTCGTCGGAAGCGAGGGAACGGTCGTCGGAGTTGACGCCAGCGGCGCCGCGCTTGCTCGCGCGAGAACGCTTGTGGCCAGCCGCTTCCCGCAAATACGTCTCATCGAAGCGGATGCCGGCAACGTGACTGCGCGCGAGCTCGGAATCGAAGTCGCCGATCTCGCGTACTCGCGCCTGATGCTGTTGCATCAACCCGATCCCGCCGCGACGCTCGCGAACGTCGCGCGGCTGCTTCGCAGCAGAGGTGTTTTCATCGCACACGAAGCGTCGGACCTGCCGATGCATGCGCCAGGTTCCGAGCCGTTCGTGCCGGCCATGACGCGCGTCTGGGAGCTCGTCATCGCCGCCGCACGTGCCCGCGGTGCGCGCACCGATTTCGCGCGACGAGGACGTGCGTATCTCGAAGACGCCGGACTCCGCGTCGATGGCACTCGCGCGTACGCGGTGCACTATCCGCCGAATGTCGGCTTCGAGATCCCGCGCGTTGCATTGCAGTCACTGAGGCCGACGCTCGCGCAGTACGCGCTGGCGAGCGAGGACGAGATCGCACACCTCGATCGTGAGCTCGAGGAGGCGCAACGACGCACGGACGTGCAGTGGGTATCGAGTCCGCTGATGATCGAGTGGATCGCGCGCAGGGACTGACGTTACAACTTCTCGAGCACGCCCTTCCACCGCACCCACGCCGTGTCGCGCGCTTTCCTGTTGCCGGCGTAGGCCTCTTTTGTTTTTTCGTCCGCGTCGGACGAGGGAGGCGGCGCATCGCCGGCCCGCATGAAGCCGTGCCCCGCGCCTTCGTACGTCACGACGTCGTACGTCTTTCCTGCGGCCTTCATCAACTCCTGCGTCTTCGGCACCGTCGCGCCAACGCGCGCGTCGTTGCCGGCGTAGAAGCCATAGACCGGCGCGTTGATCTTCGCAATCGATTCGGGCTCGGGACCCGTGCCATAGAAGACGAACGCTGCCGCGAGCGACGGACGGTTCGTCGCGAAGCGGAACGCCTGTCCGCCACCCCAGCAGAATCCGGCGACCGCGACCCTGCCATTCGCCGCGGGAAGTTTTGCGACGTAATCAGCGACGGCGTTGAGATCGGACGTGATCTGATCGGGAGGCAGATCGCGGATCGCTTTTCCGACCGCGTTGCCGTCGGCGAAATCGCCCGTGCCGCCGCCTTTCGGACCCATCCCCGACAACAGATCGGGCGCGATCGCGATATAGCCCGCGGCCGCCAGCTCGTCGGCTTCCATCTGCACCCAGTCGCTCATTCCGAAGATCTCGTGGATGACGACTACCGACGTCGCCTTTCCCTTCACCTCGGGGTAAACGACAAACGCGCTGACCGTGCGATTTCCCGCCTTCACGTTCACCCACTCGCCATGACGCGGCGAGCGTTCCAGCGCCTGCTTCGCCCAGTTCGTCGGAGGTGCCGCCGCATGATCGGCGTGCGGATTTGCCGGCGGCGGCATCGTTCTCTGCGCGCACATCGAAAGCAGGAGCAGGAGGCAGAACGGGATCGGTCGTTTCATGTGTCGTCGAGTATGCGCGAGCCGTTCCACCATTGCGGCCTGCGTCGGTCGTTGCGCTTCGCTGAGCCACTTCACCGTCGCCGGATCCCGGTGATCGAAGAAGCTGCTCGTGCCGGTGTCGAGCGTGGCGATGGAGCTCATCTCGCCGGCGCTGAGCTCGAAGTCGAACACGTCGAAGTTCTCCGCCATCCGTTCCTTCCGCACCGACTTCGGGATCGCGACGATGCCGCGCTGCGTCAGCCAGCGGATGACCACCTGCGCAATGCTCCTGCCGTGATTGTCCGCGATCGATTTCAGCAGCGTGTTGTGGAGGATGTTGTTCTTTCCTTCCGCGAACGGTCCCCACGACTCCATCTGAATGCCGTTCTCCTGCACCAGCCGATCAGCGACGTCTACGGAGCATGGCGCGCGATGGAAGAGTTGCACCGGGAAGGACGCATCCGCGAGCTGCAGGCGCTCCATCGATCGGTCGAACGCGCTACGCGTCTTGTCATACCCGGCGTCGCTGATCCAGAGCCTGGTGGTGATGAACAGCTCCTCGCGCGCGACGCCGCTGCGCCTGATGGCATTCCCGACCGCGTTTTCATTGCCATAGGACGCGGCCGTATCGAGGAGCCGATATCCGACGCTGAGCGTGCGGCGGTCTCGGCCGTGCTACTGCGCGAATTGCAACTCAGGAGCCTGGCGGCGGCTACGCCTGCACCCAGCGTAAGAAACGTACGCTGACGTTCACGAGGCGAGCCGGCTCCGCGCTTCGCGCGTCGCAGGAGGCAGATGAAGACATCGGCGACGTGAAGGCGATCAAGTGAAGCACGCGGTCGGGATCGGTGCGGATCGCCGATACGAGAAGCTCGCCAGGATCGAAGGCCGGATTTGCGGCACGTCAGGGACGCCGTCACGCCTCCTCGATCTCGGCGAGCATCTCGATCTCGACGCACGCGCCGAACGGAAGCTGCGCGGCGCACATCGCGGTCCGCGCGTGCATCCCCCGTTCACCGAAGAGCTGTACGAATACTTCCGACGCGCCGTTCGCGATGACGTGCGGCTCCTGAAAGTCGGCCGTGCCGTTGACCAGCACGAGCAGCCGCACGATCTGTTTCACGCGGCTCAGATCTCCGGCCGCCGCGCGGAGCGTCGCGAGGAGCTCGATCGCCACGCCGCGCGCCGCCTCCTGTCCTTCTTTCACCGTGAGATCCCGTCCGAGTTTGCCGCACCACACCTCGCCGTCTTTTTTGGCGAGACGGCCGGAGATTGACACGACGTTGCCGGTGCGCACGTATGGCGCAAAGATCGGCGTGTAGCCGGCGACGATCGCCGGCGGCACGTCGGGCAGCACGATGTTCAACGCGGACAGCCGTTCGTCGATGCTCATGCGACGCTCCGGTGAATCTCATCGACGAGCATCCCGATCTGCTCGACCGAATTGAACAGGTGCGGCGCGACGCGAATCTTTCCCTGCCGCAGGCTGGCGAAGAAATTCGCCGCGCACAACCGGCGGTGGAGGGCCGCGGTGGCGTCGGGCGAGCCCGCCGTGAACGAGCCGAACGCGCCGCGCTGGTCGTGGTCGAGCGGACTGGCAGGCGCGCAATGCGGCGGCAGCCGGTTGAACAATGTGTCGATGAGGTCGAGGCCGTGGCGCCGCACCTTCTCGGGACCAATACGCACGACGAGATCGACCGACGCACGGAACGCGGCCAGGTTGAGATTCAACTGCATCGCCGATTCCGCGGCATCCCATCGTTTGGCGTCGCGCGATGGCTTCGGACCGTCGAACTGCAGCGACCTGAAATCGCTGATGTCCTGCGCCGTCCAGTAAAACGGTCCCGGCAGCAGTTCGTCGAGCCGTGCGTCCCTGACCCACAGGAAGCCGGTGCCGTACGGACCGAGCAGCCACTTGTAGCCGGCGGACACCAGGACGTCGGCGCCGAGCTTCCGCACATCGATCGGAACCGCGCCGCATGACTGACTGGCATCGAGGACG
>JAOBAU010000052.1 GCA_025463165.1 Acidobacteriota bacterium
GACGCGGTAATCGCGGATCGCATCGAGCGTCGCCTGCGGCAGGTATTCGCCCGTCGCGGCAAAGGCTTTGTCGCCGGCGAGCACTTCGTACCAATGAAACTTCTTCTTGCCGCCGTAAACCTTGTCCACGGTTCCGTCGAGGACGTACTTCGTGGCGCGCCAGATATCGGGGCCGGTGCCGTCACCTTCGATGAAAGGGACGATGGGATCGTCGGGGACGACGAGCTTGCCGTCGCGAAAGTCGATGCGCGTGCCTGATTGCGGCTCTGTCATAAGGCCGCGGAGTCTATCAATTCACCAGCGACCGGAGCAGCGTCAAGTTCTTGCGATCCGACTCGTGCTCGACCGGCTTCGGCGTCTCCAGCAGTTTCGGGATGCCGCGGAAGCGCTCATCGTTCAACAGAAACCGAAAAGCGTCCAGGCCGATCTCGCCGTCGCCGATGTGCTGATGCCGGTCGACGCGCGAGCCGAGCGGCTTCTTCGAATCATTGATGTGAAAGACGCCGACGTTCTCGATGCCGACGTGTTTTTCGAGCTCGTCGATCGTTCGCTCGTAACCGTCCCGCGTCCGGATCTCGTAGCCGGCCGCGAAGATGTGGCAGGTGTCGACGCAAACGCCGATGCGCTGCTTATCGTCGACCAGCTCGATGATCCGGCCGAGCTCTTCGAACGAACAGCCGAGACACGATCCCTGTCCGGCCGCTGTTTCGAGCAGCGTGACGACTTTGTGGTTCGGCAGCGCCGCATGAATCTGATCGAGCGAGCGCGCGATCTGCTCGAGTCCGGCGTCGATGCCCGCGCCCATGTGCGCGCCGGGATGAAGGACCACGCCGTGCGCGCCGAGTCGTTCCGCGCGGTCGAGCTCGTCGATCATCGCGGCGATCGACTTGCGATGAAACTCCGCGTTCGTCGTCGCGAGATTGATCAGATACGACGCATGCGTGACGATCGGACGAACGGTGCGCAGCTCCTGGAAGAGCGTGACATCGGCGTCCGTCAGCTCCTTTCCCTTCCACTGATTCGAGTTCTTCGCGAAGAGAGCGAGCGCGGATGCGTTGATCTCCGCGGCGCGGCCGAAGACCGTGTGCAGGCCGCCTTTGGTCGAGATGTGTGCGCCGATGAGATCGCCAGGAGCGTCGGGGAATTGGAACCGGGACATGAGCCGGTCGAAACGCGCTACTGAAGACGGAAATTCACCGTCACGGTGTAGTAAACGTCGATCGGTTCGCCCCTGAAGGTCGCCGGACGAAAGCGCCAGCGGCGGACGGCGTCACGCGCCGCGTCGCCCAATCCGTACGGCAGATCTTTGATGACTTCGACGTCATCGATCGTGCCGTCGCGGCGAACGATGCCGCGAATGACGACCGATCCCGCAACGCCGGCGCGTCGCGCCATCGACGGATATTGCGGCACGACGCGGTCGACTTCCTCCGGCTGCGTGCCGCCGGGCGGCACCGCGGGATAGACGCCGCCGCGATCGGCGGTCGCTTCGGCGACCGGCACCGGAGCGGTCGGTGGCTCCGCTGCGATGGCGGTCTCGGTCGGCTGCGGTAATCCGGTCGCGGTCGTGTCGGTGGGAGCGGTCGTCGTGTCGTCCGTTCGCACTTCGACCTGCTTCGTGCCGGCGGAGCTGACGTCGACCGCATCGACATCGAGATACGCGATCTGGTTGTCGTGATCGATGGCGAAGAAATCGTGATCGCGCGTGTAGAGCCGCACCTGCGTGTCCGCCGGCAACTCGCCGATGATCGGATAGAAGATGCCCGGTCCCGCGTAAAGCACGGCGCGCGAAGAGACGATGCCGGCCAGCGCCGGGAGTTTGCGAATGCGCTCGTAACGCGCCAGCCGGCGCTCGCGCTCCGAGGTTCGTTCGAGACTGTTGCGCTCCGCCCAGCCGGTGAGCCCTTCGCTGTCCTGCACGCGCACCCACGCGCCGCGATCTTCGAGCACGATCAGCTTTTCGGCGGCGGTCGCCGTCGCTACGACCGGCGCCTTCGCATTCGGTTCGGTGCGCAGTCGCAAACGGAGCGGCAGCACTGACAGCGATTCGGAAACCGCGGGCGGCGCCGGTTTGCGCTTGCCGGTGGTGAAGAGAAGGAGCGCGAGCAACGCGAAGAAAATCACGCCGAGAAAGATGACGACGAAAAGGCCGCGATTGGCCTTCGTGGACGTGTTCTGAGTCATCGGGTCCGAGTCATCAGCCGGTCAGTGCTTCTTTCGATCCTTCATCAACACGTAGAGGATTGCCTTCTGCACGTGCAGTCGATTCTCCGCCTCGTCGTAAATCACCGAACGCGCCGAGTCGATGACCGACGTTGCAACCTCCTCGCCGCGATGCGCGGGAAGGCAGTGCATGAAGATCGATTTCTCTTTCGCCATCGCCATGACGCGGTCGTCGACGATCCAGCCGGCGAAATCGTTCCGCCGCTTTTCGGCTTCGTCTTCCTGGCCCATCGATGCCCAGACATCGGTCTCGACGACGTCGGCGTCGCGCACCGCTTCCTCGATCGACGTCGTGACGATCACTTTCGTGCCGGCGGCCGCCGCGTCGTTCTGCGCCTGCGCAACGATATACGGATCGGGCGCATAACCGCCCGGCGTCGCGACGGCGATGTCCATCCCGACTTTCGGCGCGCCGAACATCAGCGAGTGCGCCATGTTGTTGCCGTCGCCGATGTAGGCGAGCTTGCGGCCTTTCAGATCGCCGAACTTTTCCCACGCCGTGAAGTAGTCGGTCATCACCTGACACGGATGCGAGAGATCAGTCAGTCCATTGATGACGGGACACGGCGCGTACTCGGCGAGATCGGTGATGGTCTTGTGCGCGAAGGTGCGCGCCATGATGCCGTCAACGTAACGGCAGAGGACTTAGGCGGTGTCGTAAATCGGCTCTCCGCGTCCTATCTGGATGTCGCGCTATGAGAGGAAGAGCGCCTGTCCGCCGAGCTGATACATCCCGGTCTCGAACGACACACGTGTACGCGTCGACGACTTTTCGAAAATCATCGCCAGCGTCTGGCGCTCCAGCGCGCCGTAGAACTTCCGCGGCGCCGCTTTCATGTCGCGCGCGATGTCGAAGATCTCCTGCACTTCGTCCGCGGTGTAGTCGTGAATCTCGATGAAGTCTTTATGTGTCACGCGGCGCATTCTAATCTCAGGCGTATCATCCCAGTGCTGAGTGCGGAGTGCTGAGTGCTGAGTCGATTGGTTTTACTCAGCACTCAGCACTCAGCACTCTGCACTGATTTATGACGTATCAGGTCCCAATGGACGAGGTCGCGGTGATGGTCGCGCTCGAAGGGGCGGAGCCGGAAGATCACTTCGTCTATCTGTCGCGCTACTCGCAGCATCGCGACGGTCCGGAAACGATGGCCGACTATCTCAACGGCGGCCGGCGCTTCTTTCCGATGCTCGCGGCCGGCGTCCCGAAGATGATCAATCGCGATCACATCGTCTGGCTTCGCTACGAGAAGCTCGCGGACCTCGGCGGCGCCGAAACGACCATCATCGAGAAGTTGACGATCCTCGAGTTGAGCGACGGCAGGCGGCTCGAAGGTGTCGTACCGATCGATCGGCCGCGCGAGCAGTCACGGATTTCCGACGTGCTCAACGACGTGCGCGAAGCATTTCTACGACTCGATGAAGAGGCGGACACGTACTACGTGAACAAGAACTTCATTCGCCTGGTGATCCCGCGATGACGGTCGCGCGCAACGGCACCGGTTTCGCGATCTTTCGCACCGGCGCGATGTTCGACGCGGCCAGCACGTTCCAGTTGAACAGCCCGTCGTCGCTGCGCGGCTCGAGCAGATAAAACGCCAATCGCGCCAGCGGTTGCTGCATGCGGATGATGAACGTGCCGGCGGGAAGCGTCGCATCGACGTGCTGCCATTCGCCGGTCAGCGTCGTTTCGTGCTGCTGCTGAAACTCACGCTCCGCATGCGCGACGTTTGCGATGACGAACTGTTCGACGGCGATCGGCGACGCGGCATCGAGCGTCTCGACGACGATGCCATGCGTTCGCAGATTCGCGACCGCATTCTTTTCGCCGGCATCGAGCGCATACGCGAACGGCATCGCACTCGTCTCTTTCGCGGCGAAGATGCCGTAGTCGGTCATCGTCACCGGCACGATCTCGCCGTGATGAACGATCGCCGATTTGCTGATCTCGGGATCGGCCGCTTTTCCTTGCGGCGCGGCGACGCTCCGCTCCCACAAAATCGACACCTTCTGCTTCCACGGTTTGATCTCGAACCGCACGCCGCCCTCGGC
>JAOBAU010000059.1 GCA_025463165.1 Acidobacteriota bacterium
CCGCCCGGGCACGCGCCGTTGGAGCGATAAACGTTGTAGGTCGCACCGGCCGGCGCGCCGGCGCTCCACGCGAGATGCGCGGTGTTGTTCGCCGGAGTCGTCACGGCGAGTCCGGTCGGAACGCCGGGCGTCGTGCAGATGACGCACGCCTGCGGGACGTTCGCGTTGGTGATCGAGATGTTGTCGAGGAGGAAGCCGGGGTCGTTCACGCCACCGTCCGAGGAAAGAGTCCAGCGGACGACGAAGTTCGTGCCGGCGGATGCGGTGACGTTGAAACTGCGCGACGCATACGCGGTGAACGCCTGCGGCGGAGCCGCCGTCGATTCGAACACGCTGTCGGTCGTTGCATAACCGCAGGCGTTGCCGGCGTTGGTGAACGTCGCGCCGCCGTACATCGCGTTGCCGTTCAGCTTCGTCCACGACGTGCCGCCGTTCGTCGAGTACTCGACGACGACGCCATCGAACTGGAACTCGAGCGCATGGCGCTCCCAGAACGTGACCGTGGTGTTGCCGGCAAGCGAGATGACCGGCGTGCGCGCGCTCGCACAGGTACTGTCGGGATAGTTGGTCGTACCGGCCGACGTTTTGTAAGCGTACGTTCCGGTCTGCGGATAGCCGGCGTTGTCGGCGGTGGAGACGATCGCCCACGACCCGGCGAGGATCAGCTGATTGCGCGTGTTGACGTCGCTGTCGGTCCACGTGCCGACCGTGGTCGTATTGCCGAGCGGCGTGGCGCTGCGGATGACGGCGTTCGTCTCTTCGTTGCCGCCGTTGCACGGCCCGCCGTTGGCGGTCGTCGAATCTTCGGCGCGCACGACGTAGAAGTACGACTGGCCGCTGGTCATGCCGGTGTCGTTGAAGGTCGTGGCGTTGACGCAGCTCTGAATCCGATTTCCGGCGGCCGGCGTGAAGCCGGGCGTCGTGCTGCGATAGACGTTGTACTTGACGGTGTTGCCGAGCGGACAGCTGGAGGTCGCGGCGCTCCACGACAGATTCACCGCGCAGCTCGCGGTGCCGGCGTTCGTCGCCGACGTCAGTCCGGCGAACACCGGCTTGAGCGTGCAGTTCCCGGTCGTCGTGACGGTGACGCAGTTACTGGCCGGACCATCGCACGGCGAGAGAGTCTTCACGTAATACGAATACTGGAAGCCGCCCTGGACCGTCGTGTCGTTGAACGTCGTGCCGGCGGTGTTGCCGATCTGCGCCATGCCGGTCGCGCAACTCGCCGATCCTGCAAGCGAGCGATAGATCGCGTAACCGGTCGCGCCCGGAACGGCCGACCAGGTGAGATTCACCTGGTTCGCCGACGGCGTCGTGGCAGCGAGTCCGGCCGGCGCGGCGAGCGCGCAGGTATTCGCGAAGCTGCCGGTGGCGGCGATCGCGTAACCCTGACGCGAGTCGTAGAGATTCGGATAGCCGGGCACGTTGAAGCCGCGGACGCGGATGCGATAGTCGCCCGCGGCCGGCGCGGCGATCTGCACTCCTTCGAGATTGTTGAGCGTGTCGTAAGCAGCCGGTCCGACCGCGGACGCTTTCGGCAGGCCGGTGGCGGTGGCCGCCCACTGGTTGCCGTGATAGATGGTCGTGCCGTTCGGCGCGATCACCTCGAGGTTGAGATCGTCGACGAGATCCTTCGCCGCACCGAGCGCGCCCGGTACGTCGTTCCACGCCAGCATGATGTGCAGCCGCGTGCCGGCGGCAACGCTCGGCAGGATGTACTCGGCGTTCACGCCGGTGGTGACGCCGGCGTTGTTCGGCACGTCCCACAACTTCAGTTTGATCGTCGACGCGGGAACGCTGGCGGTCGAAAAATAAAGACTGTCCGCAAGCGTGACGCGGCCCCACCCTTCCGCCGGGTTCGGCGACGCTGCGATGATGCCGTTGGCAACCGGACAGAGCGCGGTTTGACAATCGCGATCCGTCATCGCCCGCGCGCCGGCGGTGAGCACCGCTTTCAGCGCTGCCGAGGTCGGCGCCATGCTGTTGGCGGGAACCGCGGCGCCGCTCGGATACCAGCCGTCGGCGAAGTACTGGCGCGCGAGAATCGCCGCACCGGCGGTGGTCGGCGTCGCCATCGACGTACCGGACATCGTCTGCGTGTTGCAGGCGGTCGCGTCGCCATTTAGCGAGACGATCGAATCGCCGGGCGCGAGGATGTCGGGCTTCGTGCGGCCGTCAACAGTCGGACCGCGGCCCGAGTAATACGCCATGCGCATGCCGGCGGTGTTGCTGCCGCGCGTGCCGGCCGCAATCGTCAGCGTGTTCTTCGAGGTGCCGGGCGAGCCGACCGTCGTCACGGTCGGACCGGCGTTGCCTGCCGCGAACAACGTCAGCAGGTACTCGTTGTTGAACATGTAGTCATCGACCTGCTGCGACTCGGTGTCGTAGACGCCGTTGTTGCCGCCGCCCCAGCTGTTCGAGTGGATGCGTGCGCCGGCGTTGTACGCCTGGTTAAAGAGATCGTGCAGATCGTTCGGGATGCCGGCCAGCGAACAGTTACTGCTGGCGTCAAGCGCGCCGATGTCCTGGAAGACCACCTTCGACTGCGGCGCCATGCCGTCGGCGGCGTTGTGATTTGCCGCCGACGCCGTCGACGCGTTCGCGTCGTTGTCGCCGCCGATCGAGCCGTTCACGTGGCTGCCGTGATAGCTGCAGGGATTCGTGCCGGTGCCGCCCTGATCGCCGTCCTGCGCGCCGGGCAGCACGTTGTAGGCGATGACCTTGCGCTTCGTGGCGTCGACGGTAATCGCGCCGGGAGCCGCGACCGCCTGATGCGCCGGCGCCGGCTGGAAGAAGCAGTCGTTGTCGGTGAGGCCGGAGTCGGCGACGGCGACGATCTGTCCCGTTCCGCGAATGCCGTGCGTCCAGATCGGTGCAGAGTTCGCGTACTCGAGCGTGCCGATGTCGCCGGCCACGCGGACGCCGCTCTGGATCACCCACACCGATTCGTCGTTGAGCAGCTTCCGTTCGTAATACGGTTCCACCCACGCGATGGCGTCGTTGTCGAGGATGTACTGCAGCAGCGTGATCGCGGTCGCGGGGACGACGCGAATGACGACGCGGCGCGCTCCCTCATCGCCGCCTTTCACCAGCTGCATGCCGGGATAGATGCGCTGCATCGCCGCGAGGATCGGCGCGATCGATTCGCCCGGCTGCACGACCACCGACCATTCGGGCGGCACGTCGCCCGGACCGGAGAGCGTCGCGAGCAGATCGGGATCGACTTTCCACGCCGGTTTGTACGTGCCGACGAAGGTCACGTGCGGGACGTTGCGGACCGCCGTTTCCTGCGCCGGCGTCATCTGCACGATGAACGCGTAGTCGGGAACGTACTGCACGATCTTCGCGCCGGTGCCGCGGATCGCTTCCTGCCATTCGGGCCGGACCGGCGCATCGAACTGGACCAGGTTATAGCGGCCGCGAATGCCGACCGCTTTCGCCTGCGGCGGCAGATACTGCGCCGCCGCCGGAAGGCTGGCCGGACCGCTTTCTTTTTTCGGATCGAAGCTGCCGCCGCGGAGGTGCAGCTTCCCCGGCTCTTTGTCGTTCTTGTCGTTGTCCGCGTATGCGGCCGATGACGGCAGCAGGCAGACCACGGCCAGCGCGAGGAGCAGCATTCGCGAGCGGGCGGAAGCAGATCGGTTCATGTTCATGACGATTTCCTCGTGCATCAGTACTGCACCCAGATCGCGTAGTAATAGGTAGTGCCGTTCGTGAGACCGCTGTGCGTGAATGAATCCTTCGCGCCGAACGTCACCGGCCGCGCGGTGAAGAGCACGGTCGCGGCAGCATCGGTCGGACTGGTCGGATATGTATCGGTACGGTAGTTGACGCGTACCGTGGTACCAGGCGCGCCGCTGGCCGGATTCACCCACTGCAGGATGTTCTGGCCGGAGGTCGCGCCGGCGCCGCCGGTCGCGGTGACGGTGAAGACCTGCACGTCATTCGGCGCCGCGGTACACGCTCCCTGCGCCGTCGCGAACTTCTCCACGACGCTCAAATCCTCGGAATTGTTGCGGCTGTCGACCGCGCGCACCTTGTAGTAGTACGTGACCGCGGCCTGCAGCTGATTGGCATCGGTGTACGTCGTCGTGCTGACGCCGGAGACGATCCGATTCGCGGCGATGGCCGGGAACGCCGCGGTCGTGCTGCGATAGATCGTGTAGCTGATGCTGCCGGCGCCCGGACAGTTCGTCGTGCCGGCCGACCACGTCAGGTCGATGCCGCACGTCGAGCCTGCGCCGGTGACGACGGTGCCGACGCCTGCAAAAGTCGGCGCGGTCACGCAGTCGCCGTACGCTTCCGCCCACGCGCACGACGTCGAAAGCGCCGAGTCGCAGGCGGTGGTCGTAACGACTTTGTAGGAGTAGCGATTTCCGAACGTCACCGTCGTGTCGTTGTACGACGTGCCGGCAACGCCGCTCGTCAGCAGGGTGTAGCTGCCGTTCGGCGCCGTGCATGCGCCGGTGGCGCGATAGACCTTGTATGACGTTGCGCCGGCGACCGTCGACCACGTCACGGTGATCGTGTTCGGCGCGGTGGCGGTCGCGGAGACGCTGGTCGGAGCCGCGAGCGGTGCGCACGCGGTCGGAGTCGCGGTCGCGCACGCGGAGAACGGCGCGCTCGGACACGACGTCTGCACGCGCACGTAGTACGCGTACGGCGTGCCGTTGGTCAGGCCGGTGTTCGAGTAGGTCGTGCCGCTGATGTTGCTCGCGATCTGGACCCCGTTATTCGGCGCGGGACAGGTGGAGTTGTCGTAGCGGAAGACTTCGTACCGGCTCGCACCGGCAACCGCCGCCCACGAAAGATCGATCTGGCCCGAACCGCTGGCGGTCGCGGTGAGCGACGCCGGAGCAACGGGCGCCGTCGTCGTCCCGGTGACGCAGCTCGACGGCTGGCTTTCGAAGTTCGCGGCATTCACGGCAACGACGCGATAGGCGAAGTTGCCAACTGTGCACGACGCTGTATCGACGAAGGTCGTCCCGGTGATGCCGGAGCCGACCACGGTGCCGATGTCGGTCGTCGGACAGGCGCTGCCGGCGACGCGGTAAACCTTGTAGCTCGCAGCGCCGGCGACGGCGGTCCACGAGACAGTGATCTGGCCGCTGCTCGGTGTGGTCGTGACTCCGGTCGGTGCCGCCGGCACGTTGCCGCCGCACGCCGAACCGGCCGACACGGTCAGCTCCCATAAGCCGCGTCCGTGCGTGACGGCGCGCAGCTTGTTGTTCGCCGGCGAGTACGCCAGCGTGTAGATCTTCCCGAGCGGAAGCACACCGTTGTTCACGCGCATCCACGTGTTCGTGTTCCACGCATCTTCGTTGACGAAGACGCCCGAATCGCTGGCGACGAAGACGCGGTTCACGTTCGATGGATCGACGGCAATCGTGTCGAACGGTTCATTCGGCAGCAGACCCGAGACGTCGGTGAAGGTCGTGCCGCCATCGGTCGAGCGGAAGATGTGGCCGGTGTTGAATCCGCCGTACGCGACGTAAACGCGGTTGGCGTTGAGCGGATCGGTCTCCATCCAGTTGCACGAGCGCGCCGGCAGCGGCGCTTTCGTCAGATCGGTCCATGTCGCGCAGTTCGCCGTGTCGCACGTGCCGTTGGTCGTGCGCCAGATGCGACCGTTGATCGTGCCGGCGTAGACCGTGCCCGCGGTGGCGTTGTTGAACGCCGAGTGAATGTGCACGATGTCGTTGGCGTCGTTCGTCGTCGTCAGGTCAGGGCTGTAGACGACCCACGTGCCGCCGGTGAAGGTGTTGGTGTTGCGATAGACGAAGCGCGAGCCGGTGAAGGCGCGCGCCATGTTGTTGCGGTCGAGCGTCAGCGGTGCGATGAACTCCGCCGCGTTGTCGGGAACACACGAACCGTTGCACGTTGCCGTGCAGCCGCCGAAGCCGCCGACGCAGGTCCACGCCGGAACGCTGTTCGTGTAGAGCATGCCGGTCGTGTAGTAGATGCCGGCGTAGACGTACTCCTGCAGCGCGCGCGCATCGTTGGTCCGGCTCGTATCCGCAAAGCCGCCGTCACCGCCGCGGCTCTCCCACCACGATGTGATGTTGCCGGCGGTGAGCGTCGCTTTCGGCTCGCCGTTGTCCTGGTTGCCGAGGTGTACGGCGTTGGCCTGGGTTGCGCTCTGGCCGATGCCGTAGCTCTGGCCGGTCATCATGCCGCGGCAGTTCGTCGCCCACGTGACGCCGTTGGCCGCGGTGCTGTTCACGGTGCCGACGACGAAGCCGCCGTCATTGACGAGATAAACCCAGTCGAGCGCGTCGGTCGTGCCGTCATCTTTCGGAACGGAGCCTTTCACCCAGACGACGTGATGTTGATCGGCGTGTGCGTACGTCGTCCCGCCCCACCCCGTCCAGCTCGACGTTTGGTTCAGCGTCGTGGCGTTGTTCCCCGAGACGTACATGTCGAGACCACCGACGATCAGCTGCGCTTCCGCAGTCGGGTTGACGGAACCGATCATCGCGTACCAGCCCTGGCCGCCGGTGTAGTTCGTCGTGGAGTTGCGCGCCGTCCACGCCACCGTCGCCGCGGTCGCATCGGTCGTCTCCCAGATTCCGAGCGACGGCGTGTTCGCCGCGACGCTCTGAATCTGGGCGTAGATGTGCTTCTTGTTCTGCGGCGCCTGCGTCAGCGTAATGCGCCCGATGTTGCCGTTCACCGTCGTGATGTTGGTCAGACCGCCGGCCGCGAATCCGCTGCCGACGCATCGATAGCCGCGGGCATAGGGAATCGGTCGCGTCACGTCGGGAACGACAGAACCGTCGTCGACAAACGGCGACGCCGCCGACTGTCCGATGTAATTGAATGTGTTGGTCAGACCGGCGCCGGTGTCGCGTCCATAGATGTTGTACGCGGTGGCGCCGGCGACCGCGGTCCAGCTGATGGTCGCTTTGCCGTTCGCCGCGACCACTGCGTCGGCCGACGCAAACGAGTTCCCGCTCTCGACGCCGCCGACGATCGCGGTGACGCGATAGTTGTACGTGCCGGCCGGCAGCGTTGCAGCGGTACCGACGACGACCGTCGGAGCCGCAATGGTGGCAGGACAATTGGCCGGAGCGATGGAGATGCTTTCCCACGTTGCGCCGTCATCTTTGGAGCGATAGACGCCGCTGTCTTCACGGGAAAACGCCGAGCAGCCGGAGTTGCCGGTGCGCGAGTACGCGGCGTAGATATACGAAGGTGCGCCGACCGCCGGTGCGGTGTCATCGACGACGACGTCCTGCCAGTAGACGCCGAAGCAATCGCCGTACTTCTTGTAGTAGGGAGCGGTCGTCACCAGGCGCCAGCTGTCGCCCGCATCATTCGAGCGAAACAGACCGCCGTCAGCGGCAGCCCACATGTTGTTCGTGTTTCGCGGATCGATGACGATGCGGCGGATCGACGTCCGATCGAGCATCGGAAAGCCGGTCGTCTCGAGCACCCATGGAATCTGTTTGACCTGCCACGTCGCGCCGCCGTCGACGCTTTTCAATACGCCGATGCCTTCGACCTGACCGCCGCCGAAGTTTCCTTCGCCGGTTCCTGCCCAGATCTTCGTGTTCGGCCCGAGGCGGTTGCCATCGAGTGCGCTGACCTGCGCGACGAGCGAGCCGACGGAAAGCGACGGCGCGAAATCGGTCAGCGGAGTCCAGATGGCGTTGACGTCATCTTTCGTCGCCGACATCTTCGTCGTCTTCCAGACGCCGCCCGAAGCGGTACCGACGAGGACGTCGCTCTTGTTGTTCGGATTCACCCAGACGGCGGTGGCGCGTCCGGCGCCCCAGTCGGGAGTAGCGGTGCGCGCGTCGTTCGTCGGCGGCTGTCCCTGATACCAGGGCGCCTGCTGTCCGAGTCCGCTCCAGAGGTAATCGGTGACGGCGGAAGGAGTGACGCGCGCGGACGCGCTCACGTTTCCTTTGGCGCTCATCATCGAGCGCATCGCCTGCGCCGATGACGCCGGATCGAGCGCCGCGGCGCGATTCCACGCCGTCAGCCGCCAGTTCAAAGGCGGCCGCGATTCCGGCGTGAACGGATAGTACTGACGATAGAGCGCGAAGTACGTGCGGCGCTCCATCATCGATGCCGAGCCGTCCTGGATCTTCCGCGCGATGGCGACGAAGACTTCGTCGGCGGCGTTGAAGACCTCCGGATTCACCTTCATCGGCGGGAACTTCACGTTCTCGTCTTCGACGCCTTCGTTGTCATCGTCGTGATCGGCAGCCTGCTTCGTCTGCGCGAGCAGCGGCGTCGCCGCCATCGGAAGCAGCAGTGCGAACGCGAGCAGCGCGTGCGCCGAAAATCTGATGAGGCGATTGACAGCCATAAACCTCTCCTTCGTGTCGGTGTTGCTCATGCCGTGCGCCGCCGATCGCCGTCAGCGATCCGCGCGCAGACAGGCACGCGCATCGTGCGGCCGCGCGTCATCGTGAACTGCTCGCTCGTTCGTTTTGAGTCGGGGAAATGCACTGTCAGCGCCAGCTCATCGGAATGCAGCTCTCCGCTGATGCGCACCGGTTCTTTCGGAGGCATGCGATCTCCCTCCGAAGGCGCAACCGGACGGATGGTGATCCAGGAGGCGTCGACGTCGAAATGCCCGTTCGCGTCGACGACGATCGGATGCTCGACACGCGCGGTCGCGCAGGGAACGTCGAGCGTTGCGCCTTCAGCGCCGGCGGTGAAGAGCTCCTGCGACGCACCCCATACGCCGTCAAGGCGTGAGGCAGACGCGGCAGCAGCCGGCAGCGGTGTGGAGTTGCATGCGGCCGCAATCAACAACGTCGCGACGCAGATGCAGGTGAACCTGTAATCGCCGGCGGCGCGGGAACGCTGCGACGACCGACTGCGACGGCGGGAAACCCCTCGCATCATCATTCTCCAATGGCAGCCGAACCATCCCTCAAACCGCGCGGGACTTCATGCTTTGCGTCCCTGCCTCACGACAGGTTTGCTCTTTTCATCGGACGATCGTGATCGTCTGTATTGAACGACACGTACGGCGGAAGCCCTTTTGCCGTACCGGTACCAAAACCAGATGGTGCAGTGTAACGCAATGTCAGCGAGTGCGCTCCGGAATAATCATTTCACCGCGATCATTAGTGTTACCATTCCTGGCAAATCCACGGGTCCTGACCATCGAGTCTCGTCCGGTGAAAAGAGCAAACCTGTCGTGAGGCAGGGACGCAAAGCATGAAGTCCCAAGAAGTTTGAGGGATGGTTCGGCTGCCAACGGAGGGTCCATTGCGGTCACTGCTGCACGTCATTCCCAGATTTATATCGACGTATCCCGCCGCACTCGTGGCGTGCTCGCTCATCCTCCTCGCTTCGACGTCTGCTCGTGCCGATGTCGTGCGGATGACTGAAGGCCGCACTATTCGCGTCGTCGGCATCACCACCAACGGCAGACAGACGACGTTGTCGCTCGTCAGCGGCGGCGTGATGATCGTGGCGAGCCGTTCCATCGAATCGATCGACGTCGAGCCGGTCACTGCCGATCTCTGCGGCGCCTCGGCGTTCCGCTGCCAGGACAGAGCCATGTTGATGTTGCGCCATACGCAGGCGCAGGCAACCGCCGCTACGGTTACCAGAGACCACACGCCTGCACCAGCCGCTCAGCCCTAGCTGTCGCGGCGAAATTCTTGCTAACACGTCGAGCGGTTCACGCCGCCGGGAGGGACACGTTGCCGGAATCGAGAGAATCAGCGCCGCATTCGTCGCGCAAACGCGCATACGAGAAACCGGCAATCTCCTGGCAGGAAATGCTGGAAGTTCGCAAGACCCTCGCCGTGGCCTGCGCGAAAGTGGCCGGGCGCAGCGCCATCTGCACCCAGTTCCCCACCAGCTGAGCGGTCGCTGTATGACTCCGAAGATCGGACCGAACGTCGCGTGGCAGATCGTCGACGGTGAAGCGATCATCGTCGACCTCGCTTCCGGCAGCACGATCGGTTTGAACCCGGCCGGCACCTTCGTCTGGTCGCAGATCGACGGAAGCCGCGATGACGACGCAATCGCCGGCGCGGTCGCCGCGGAGTTCGACGTGTCGCCTGAAATCGCGGCCTCCGATACGCGCGAGTTCCTCCAGTCGATGCATGCACGCGCGCTCCTCGTCGACGCCGCGGAGGCGCGGACATGAGCGACGGTTCGTATCGCTCGAAACTGCGCGCGCTGCAGCTCGCGCAGCCGCTCACCGTGCAACTCGAATTGACGTACGCGTGCAACTGGCGCTGCGTCTTCTGCTACAACCCGCGGCATTTCGATCGCACCCGCTTGTCGGGCGATGAATGGATCGCGGTGCTCGATGAGCTGCGCGCCCTCGGCACGCTGACCGTCGCGCTGACCGGCGGCGAGCCGCTCGCCCATCCCGAATTTTTCCGCATCGCGGAAGCAGCGCGCGTGCGCGCATTCGCGCTGCGCATCTTCACGAACGCATCGCTCATCGATGATGAAGCGGCCGATCGCATCGCCGCGCTGCCACCGCTCTGCGTCGAAGTCAGCATCCACGGCGCAACGGCCGCGGTGCACGATGCCGCGACGAAACGCGAAGGTTCGTTCGACGCGGCACTGGCCGGCATCGAACGGCTCAACGCGCGCGGAGTGGCGGTGCTGATGAAGACGCCGATCACCAGTCTCAACGAGCACGAGATCGACGAGATGATCGCGCTCGCCGAGCGGCTCGACCTCCCGCTGCAAATCGATCCGCACATCACGCCCCGCGATGACGGGAGCCTCGAGCCGCTGCAGTACGCCGCCTCCCCCGCCGCCGTCCGCCGCGTCATCGATGCAGGTCTCGGCAGCGGTTCGATTCCGTCGACCGAGCGAACGAAAGGCGGCGCGAACTGCGGCATCGGAAGGCTGACGCTCGCCATCGATGCGGAAGGAAACGTCTTCCCCTGCATGCAGTGGCGCGTGAAGCCGATCGGCAACGTGCGCGACTCCGCGCTGCGCGAGCTGTGGCACGCGTCGGACGTGCGGCGCGAAGCGGCCGAAATGTCGGTGACGGTGAATGACGCACTGCTCGAAGCGGGCGGCGCGATTGCGACCTATCCGTTTTGTCCAGCCCTGGCGATGCAGGAGACCGGCGATCCGACGGTACCCGATCGTGCGTTCCGCATTCGCGCCGAGATCGCCGCCGAGTTGCGCGAAGCCGCCAATGTGGGGGCGGCCGCTTCGGCCGCCCAGGCGGGCGAAGCGCCCGCCTCCACAGTAAGCACACTGAACACGTGAGCGAGTTGCGCGTCGCCGTTGCGGGCTGTCCGTTCGTCATCACGCCGGCGGAGCTCCTCACATCGGAAGAACGCCGCGCGCTGCGGCGTCTGGCCGGCGATCACGTCGAAGGTCGCGACTTCACACTTCGCATCACCGACACCGCGCCACCGAAAACGAAGGACGCTCCGCGCGACGGTGAGCCGGCCGCGATCACCACCGACGGCTCGCGCATTCTCGTCGTGCACGAGCGCTTTGCCGGCTGGATCGATCCGCAGTCGTATGAAGCGGAAGTGTTTCGCGGCGAGACGACCGAAGCGTTCGCGATCGAAATCGTCCTGCGCACCGCGCTCGGTTGCCGTCTGCCGCAGGAGTCAGGAGTGCTGCTGCACAGCGCCGGCGTCGTCATCGATGGCAGCGCGTACGTTTTCTACGGTGTCTCCGGCGCGGGGAAATCGACGCTCGCCAGCTTTATGAAGAACGTGCTGTCGGACGAGCTCGTCGCATTGCGCCGTGATGCGAACGGCTTCACTGCACGCGCGACCGGATTCTGGGGAACGCTCGACGCCGCGGAAGCGCCGGCCGGCGCCTATCCGCTGCGCGCCGCGATCGAGCTCTCGCGCGGCGATGACGTGTTGCTCGAAACGCTGTCGGTCGCGGAAGCACGCCGCAAACTGCTGCTCGTCGCCGTCGTTCCGCCGCAGCAGGAGTTGTGGACGGCAACGCTGCGCGTCATCGATGACCTCGCGCGCATGCCGGCGTTTCAGCTCGCGTGGACGCCGAGTGAAGACAACGCCGCGAGCGTTATCGAAGCGCTAAGAAAAAGGGCGGGCTCGTAAGCCCGCCCTCTGCGTTCAGCGTCTCAGGAATCGCCGGCCGGTGATCACCGGCGCCGGCGGAGTGATGACCAGTCCCCATCCGATATCGAGCAGCATGCTCAGCGTCAGATCGGTGCTGTGCGTCAGGTCGCTGTTGATCGATGGCTCCATCAACAGATTCGGCGTCGCGGTCTTGTCGAAATGCGAATACGTCGAGCCAGGCTCCGCCGTGACCGGCACGTAGAGTTTCACGTGGCCGTTCGTATCGGCGCCGGCGAGTTTCGTCAGATCGGGAAACGCCGATCCGGTCACTGTGCCGGCCGCGCGAACCGCATCGCCATCATTCTTGAACAGGCCGAGCACCGGAATGGTGATCGACGGCTCGAAGCCGATCGGCGTGTAGATGTTGGTCGTCACCGTTTTCGCCGCGATGAGCAGACCGATCGCGCCCGCTTCCTGCGCGCGCTTCGCTTTCTCGACGTCGGTGCAGCGTCCTTCATTGACGATCGCGAAGTTGCCCGCGACCGCGGCCGCATTCGAATACGACGAGCAGCCGTCGAGCGTCGTGCCGGCGGCTGTCGATCCGCTCTGCGGTTCGACAGCATCGTTCGCCACGATGATCGGCGCGGTCACGCCGCTTGCCTTCACGCCGGCGCCGAAGCTGGCCTGCGCCACCTCGAAGGATGACGTTCCGCTCGCGGCGGTGATCGTCAGACGCGGCACCGAGAGGAGCAGGTTTTCCGCCGCGGGACGAACGGCATCGCCGTCCCACACCACTTTCCCGTCGGCGGTGACGGCGGCCGCGCGTTGCGCGTCGCTCATCTGATCCATCCGCAGTCCCGTCACGTTGTCGAGTGCGTGCAGATCGTAGATGAACGGCTTGTTCGAGCGGAAGCTGCCGGTGAGCGGATCGGTCGGACCGGGCGTTCCGGCCGGATCGTTGATGGTGATGCCGCCGATGATGCCGAGGCCGTGCGCGAACTCGTGGAGAAGAACGACGACGAGATCGGTGTCGCGGCCGTGCTGGGCGTCGAGTCCGTAGTACCACTTGCTCCGCTCGAGACAGTTCGTCGTGCCGATGTTGCCGTTGAAACGCGCGCGAATCT
>JAOBAU010000053.1 GCA_025463165.1 Acidobacteriota bacterium
GAGCCGCTCAAGCCGGCCGACCTTGAGAAACTCCTGCTGCCGCTGCTCAATCGCGCGCAGCGGGAGAAGTTCGATCATCAGCAGTCGGTCGACTTCGGTTACGGCGTTCCCGGCGTCGCACGTTTTCGCGCGAACCTTTACATGCAGCGCGGCACGGTCGGCGCGGTCTTCCGCCGCATTCCGATTCAGATCATGGGGATCGATCAGCTCGAGCTGCCGATCGCCATCCGCGAGCTGACGCAGATTCCGGACGGTCTCGTGCTCGTCACCGGTCCGACCGGCTCCGGCAAATCGACGACGCTGGCGGCGATGATCTCCGAGATCTCCGACAACGAACCGCTGCACGTCGTCACGATCGAAGATCCGATCGAGTTTCTTTTCCAGGACAAGACCGCGGCGATCTCGCAGCGCGAAGTCGGCACCGACACGCCGAGCTTTCGCGAAGCGCTGCGCAACGCCATGCGCCAGGATCCCGACGTGATCATGGTCGGCGAGATGCGCGACGTCGAAACGATGCAGACCGTGCTCACCGCCGCCGAGACCGGCCACCTCGTCTTCTCGACGCTGCATACGAACAGCGCCGCGCAGACGATCGACCGCATCATCGACGCCTTCCCGCCCGATCAGCACAAGCAGATTCGTTCGCAGCTTTCGCTGGTTTTGCGCGGCATCGTGTCGCTGAAGCTCGTCAAGACTGCCGAGGGGAAGCAGACGGCCGCGGTCGAGATATTGAAGAATTCGCCGCAGATCGCGAAGCTGATCGAAGAAGGACAGACCAAAGACATTCTCGAAGCGATGGAGAGCTCGGTCGGCCTCTATCGCATGCAGTCGATGAATCAGTCGCTGATCGCGTTGCTGGTCCATCAACGGATTTCGTACAAAGACGCGATGGCGCTGTCGAGCGACGCCGACGATCTGTCGCTCAAGCTGCGCAAGCTCTTCCCGCAGATCGAAGAGCGCGTCCGCCAGGGGGGAGACATGGCTCCGAGCTATTCCGATTTCTCGCAAATCACCGAGCTGATGGACATCAAGCGGCTCTACGAAGAACAGGAAGTGCAGTGGCGCACGCGCCTCGCCGACAAGGACGAGGAGATCGAGAACATCCGTCACGATCTCGAATGGCGCGCGCAGCAGACCGCGACGCAGCAGTCCGGCGTTGCGGTGAAGGATGAGGAGATCGCGAAGCTCAAGGGCGACAACGATCGCCTCCGCGCCGATGCTCAGGCGAAGATCACGCAGCTCCAGGAGCGCATCAAGGAACTGAATCAGAAGCTGATGGCCAACGGCGGCGCGGTTCCCGGCGTGAAGCGCTGATGGCGACGAAGCCCACCAAACAACTCGACACCTTCCCGAATCCGAATCGCGAGCGCGACTACGAGATCTCGTTCGAGGCACCGGAGTTCACCTGCCTCTGTCCGATGACGGGGCAGCCTGATTTCGCGACGATCCGCATCCGCTACATCCCCGATGAAAAATGCGTCGAGCTGAAATCGCTGAAGCTCTATCTCTGGTCGTATCGCGATGAAGGTGCGTTCCACGAAGCGGTGACGAATCGGATCGCCGACGATGTGATCCGCGCCATCGATCCGCGCTTTCTCGAAGTGGAAGGCGACTTCTTCGTGCGCGGCGGCATCCGCACCGTCGTCAAAGTCACGCACCGCAAAAACCCCGGCAAAAACAACGAGTAGGGATTTGCCCGCGTGGCGACCCTCCTCCGTTCAGGAGGCTCCATGCCCAAGCCCGTCATCTTCGTTCCCGGTTTTCCAGCCAGCGAGCTGCTCGACGGAAACACGGTCGTCTTTCCGCCGTCGCCCGGCACGCTGCTCGATGGCGCGCGCAAGCAGGCGTTCTTCGACACGATGCGCGACATCCCCGGCCGTCTCACCGCGGGCGGTCCGATCCGCTCCGTCCTCGGCATCGCCAAGCAGGCAGAGACGCTCTACGAACTGCTCGCCAGCCGCGGCTACACGATCGCCGCGCAGGGAGCGAGCGTCGACTTCGGGCCGGTCGGCTGGGACTGGCGACTCGGCGTCGATGCAAAGCCGACCATGGACGCGATTGCGAACGCGATCAAAGCGTTCGCGCCGACGAAGGTCGTGGCGATCATTCACTCCACCGGCGCGCTCGTGTTCCGCGCATTTCTCGCGCAGCATCCGGAGCTGATCGGGAACATCGAGCAGGTCATCTCATTCGGCGGCGCGTGGTGCGGAACGCTCGAAGCGCTCTTCGCCGTGCACGCCGGACATTCCGAAGGCTTCCTCAACTTCAAGCTCATCACCGCCGATGAGGGAGCGGATCTGATCGGTCACGCGCAGGCCGCGTACGATCTGTTTCCGCCCGATCCGGCGCGTACCGACATGGGCGACGTGCAACTTCTGCACGGCGCCGACGGCAAGCCGGCCGGCGCCGCCGTCGATCTCTCTTGGATCAAAGCGGGACGTGAAGGCTACGCGACGCCGCTCGCCAACGCCGCGAACGCGCGGCTCGGTAAACGCGATCGTGACTTCGGTTCGCTGCCGATGACGAACGTCGTCGGCTGGGGTGGACCGACGTGGCCGGCCGCGACGCTCTCGCCGCACGACGTGACCTTTCTCCCGCCCGATAAAGAGTTCGGCGACAGCACGGTGCCGTTCGTTTCCGCGTCGTGGATTCAGGGCGCGAACGTGCGAACGATCGAGATTCCGATCGGTGCATTCGTCACCGATCCGGTTCCCGATCTGCACGCGCATCTGTGGGAGTCGATCGTCGTGAAACAGGTCTTCGATGAAGTGCTCGGTGATGCGCCGCGTCAGTCGTTCATCGCTGCCGCCGCCGATTCCGATGAGGCCATCGATCTCGATTCGCCGGTCACGATTCGAATGACCGCGCAATCGGCGGATGGACAGCCGCTGCCGAACTGCAAGGCCATCGTGAAAGTAAACGGCGGACGAACCGAAATGCCGTTCCATGGCGGAAAGCGCGCGCGAGTCCTTTTGAAACGCGCGGGCATTCAGCACAACGCGGCGAACGACGTCTTCCGCTTCACCATCGACTTCGCGTGGGACGGCGGTTCGCGCAACAACGTGGCGGTATCGTTCCGATCGGTTTAGAGCGCGAGCTCGGAACCGGTCAGCACCCGATACGCCTCGAGGTATTTCTCCCGCGTTTTCGCGACGACGTCCGCCGGCAGCTCGGGTGCCGGCGGCTCTTTGTCCCATCCGATCGTCTCGAGCCAGTCGCGGACGAACTGCTTGTCGTACGACGGCGGATTCTTTCCGACGACGTATTCGTCGGCCGGCCAGAAACGCGAAGAGTCGGGCGTCAGCACTTCATCGATCCAGACGATCTCATCGCCGGCGAGACCGAATTCGAATTTCGTGTCGGCGATGATGATGCCGCGCGACAGCGCGTAATCGGCAGCCTGCGCATAAAGCGACAGCGTCAGGTCGCGCAACTTCGTTGCGAGCGCGCCGCCGACGATCTCCGACATCCGCTCGAACGAGATGTTGATGTCGTGTCCGGTCTCTTCTTTCGTCGCCGGCGTGAAGATCGGCTCCGGCAGTTTGCTGGCGGTCGTCAGTCCTTCCGGCAGACGGATGCCGCAGACGGCGCCGCTCGCGCGATACTCCTTTAGTCCGGAGCCGACGAGATAACCGCGCGCGACGCATTCGACCGGCACCACGTCGCACTTGCGAACGATGACGCTGCGGCCACGCAGCTCTTCATGTTTGCGGATGGCGTCGGGAAAGCGTTCGAACTCCGCCTCGACGAGGTGATTCGCGACATGCTCGAAATGCCGGAACCAGAAGATCGAGATCTCGTTCAGTACCGTTCCCTTGTCCGGAATGCCGGGCGAGAGGACGACGTCGAATGCCGAGATGCGATCGGTGGCGACGAAGAGGAACGTGTCACCGAGATCGTAAACGTCGCGGACTTTGCCGCGGCGAGCGAGCGGGAAGGGGAGCGAGGTCTGCGTGACGGCGGCGTTCATGCGCGCGGATTGTAATCGCGCGCACGAAACGCCGCAGCCTGGAGTTCGTTACCGAGTGATCTGCAGCCCGTTCGTCGTACGCGTCAGCTTCGCCACGCCGATGCGCGACGCGGTCGCGCGCACCGCGCGCGCCGTCGTGACGTCGATCTTCGTGCCGATCGTTTGCGGAGCGAGCGCGCCCTTGTTGTAGAGCGTCTTCGCACCGGCGAGCAGCACCGGCGTTTGATACGTCGGGTCGCCGGAGAGCTGATCGATCGTCGAGATGTACGGGAAGACGACCGCGCCCTGCGTCGGGTCGTCGACGAAGAACTCGACGGAGCCGCGATCGACTTCGATCGGCAGACGATCCTGCAGATGCGCCATCGGCGGGATTGTGAACGGTGCTTTGTTGAGCAGCGTCGCGCCGTCGGCGTTGTAGACGGTGACGTACATGACGACGCTGGTGCGGCCGAGGTTCGTGGCGCCGACATTGGTGCGCCAGCCGAGGCGGGCGATGTTGCGCACGCCGTGCGCGATGGCGCTGATGCCGTCGGTGTCGAAATCCTGGAGGCCGGTCCACGTGCCGGGAACCGTCTGCCCGTACGTTCCGCTCTGCACGTTGTTGTACGTGTTCGACGTCACCGCGAACGCGCGCGACAGGACGTCGTTCGGCACACCCGGATTGTCTTCCGGAAACGTGGCGACGAGCAGCGCGCCGGAACCGCTGACGCCGTAGAGATCCTGCAGGAGATTGTCGGAGAATGCGACCGAGTTCGGCGGCACCTCGAACAGCACTTCAATCCCTTTCCCGCCGAGCGTCGGCAGATACGTGACGCTCACGGTCAGCGGATACTGCGTCTGCGGATTGAAGACGCTGAACTGCGTCATCCAGCGGGTGCCGAAGGCGCCCGGGACGTTCGCGCTCACGGGAATGACATAGGTGTCATTGACCTGCGCCGCGGCAAATGAAGCGATGAAACTGAAGAGAAGCGAGAAACTGATGTACCGGAGAACTTTCACGATCGAACCTTCCCGGGTACCGGCAAGGTTTCGAACGATCACGAAGCGAAGAGCATTCCCTTATGCCTTGCGCTCGCCCATCCCCACGTAATCCCGCCGCGCGCTTCCCGTGAAAATCTGCCGCGGACGGGCGATCTTCTGATCGGAATCGAGCAGCATTTCCTGCCACTGGGAGAGCCAGCCGGAGACGCGGGGGATGGCGAAGAGCACCGGGAACATATCCATCGGGAACTGCATCGCCTGATAGATGAGTCCCGAATAGAAATCGACATTCGGGTAGAGCTTGCGCTTCACGAAGTACTCGTCTTCGAGCGCGATTTTTTCGAGCTCGAGCGCGATGTCGAGCAGCGGGCTCTTGCCGGTCACGTCGAACACTTCGTACGCCACCTTCTTGATGATCTTCGCGCGCGGATCGTAGTTCTTGTAGACGCGATGGCCGAAGCCCATCAGCTTCACGCCGTCGCCGGCTTTGACGCGCTTGATGAAGTCGGGGATGTTCGAGATCGAGCCGATCTCGGTCAGCATCCGGATGACCTGTTCGTTCGCGCCGCCGTGCAGCGGTCCGTAAAGCGCCGCGGCCGCGCCGGCCACCGCTGAATATGGATCGACCTGCGAGCTGCCGATGGAGCGCATCGCGCTCGTCGAGCAGTTCTGCTCGTGATCGGCGTGGAGGATGAAGAGGACGTCCAGCGCGCGCTCGAGCGCGGGATGCGGCTGGTACTTCACCTCCGTCGTCTTGTACATCATGTTCAGGAAGTTGCCCGGATACGACAGATCGTTGTCGGGATACGCGTACGGCATTCCGACCATGTGCCGGTAACCGAACGCCGCGATCGTGATCATCTTCGCGATGAGCCGCTCGATCTGCTTGTGGCGGACTTCTTCGTCGTAGATGTTCTTCGCTTCCGGATAGAACGTGCCGAGCGCGCTGATCATCGAGATCAGCATGCCCATCGGATGGGCGTTGTAGCGGAACGAATCGAGAACGCCTTTGAGGTTCTCGTTCAGGATCGTGTGATACGTGATCGTGTGCTGCCACTCTTTGAGCTGCGATTCGTTCGGCAGCTCTCCTTTGAGCAGGAGGTACGCGGTCTCGAGGTAGGTGCTCTTCTCCGCGAGCTGTTCGATCGGATAGCCGCGATATTCGAGGATGCCTTTGTCGCCGTCGATGAACGTGATGGCGCTGCGACACGCCGCGGTATTCATGAACGCCGGGTCGTACGTCATCAGGCCGAAGTCTTCGGCGCCGCTCTTGATCTGGCGCAGATCGATCGCGCGGATCGTCCCTTCGCTGATGGGAAGCTCGTACGTTTTGCCGGTGCGGTTGTCGGTGATCGTCAGGGTGTCGCTGCTGGCCAAATTTCCTGCCTCCGGTGACTCAAATCGGTCGCGTAATCTATCACTAATGGAGATCGCCGAATCCGGCGTAAATCGTGGCGCAGGCGACGATCGCCGCGGTCTCCGCGCGCAATCGCCGCGGCCCCAGTCGTGCGAAGGTCGCGCCTGCATCGCGCGCCAGCGCCAGCTCGCGTTCGCTGAAGCCGCCTTCCGGGCCGATGAAGAGCGTCGCCGCGACGACGTTCGTCAATGATGGCGACGGCTCGACGTCGGCGTCATAGACGACGCGCAAACCTTCGCGAGCGATCACCTCATCGAATGCGGACGGCGCTTCGAGTCGCGGGACGATGCTTCGTCCCGAGTGCTTCACCGCTTCGTGGACGATCTTTTCCCATCGCTCCGCTTTGCCGCGAAAACGTTCCGTCCGGATCTCCAGCCGATCGGTGATCAGCGGC
>JAOBAU010000071.1 GCA_025463165.1 Acidobacteriota bacterium
GATTCGTCTTTGTATCCGTTCATCAGCTCGAGACGAACTTTCTCGATGCCGACTTTGTCGAGCTTGTCCAGCACGCGGAAGACGTCGACTCCCTGCTCGGCGCCGATGCCGGCGTAGTCGAGCAGCAGGTTGAGCATCGCCCGCGACGAGAAGCGGACGAGATAGCGGCCGACGTTCAGCGCCGACAGCGTGTCGCACATCCCGGCGATGATCTCGGTATCGGCGACTTCCGATTCGACGCCGACGGAGTCGAGATCGAACTGCGTGAACTCGCGGTAGCGACCCTTGTCCGGTTTGTCAAATCTCCACACCGGGGAGACCTGATAGCGGCGGAACGGACGCGGCAGCTCTTTGTACTGCGCGACGACGCGCGCCAGCGGCACGGTCAGATCGAAGCGCAGTCCGAGCGCTTCTTTCTCCGGCGTTGAAACGCGGTAGATCGACTGTTGCGCTTCTTCGCCGGCGCTGCCGGAAAGAACGTCGAGATATTCGACGGCGGGTGTACTGAGCGGCACGAATCCGTACAGTTCATAGACGCCGCGGATGGTGTCGATCATCGCCTGGCGGGCGAGCATCTGATCGGGAAGTAAGTCTCTGAGGCCGCGGGAGACACGAGGCTCGACGGTTGTCATCATTCGGAGGGTGCTGCGAAGAGGGGATGGTACCAGGGGCGGGGCTCGAACCCGCGACCTCTAGATCCACAATCTAGCGCTCTAACCAACTGAGCTACCCCGGCACAGGGCGCGAATGATACTCGGCGGCGGGGAGAACGCGCAAGAATGGGAGCGCATTTCTCACGTCATGCGATCGATCGATTCGAACCTGTTCGTCACTCACGCCGAATTGCAGCGCGTCGGCGACTATCGCGATGAGATTCCGTCGCTGCGCAAGGTCGATGGAATCGAATTCCGCACGCCGGTCACGTATCTCATCGGCGAGAACGGTTCAGGCAAGTCGACGCTCATCGAGGCGATCGCCATTGCCGCCGGGTTCAATGCCGAGGGCGGCTCGAAGAACTTTCAGTTTGAAACCGTTCGCAATTGGGATCCTGATGCCGATCCGCCCGCGCAACTTGTGCGGCTTTCGCGCACGCCGCGCTATCCATCTGATGGTTACTTCCTGCGCGCGGAGAGTTTCTTCAACGTTGCGACGGAGATCGATCGGCTCGGCGTGACGCGTGGTTACGGCGGACAGTCATTGCACGAGCAGTCGCACGGCGAATCCTTTCTCTCACTGCTGCTCAATCGTTTCCTCGGCGACGGGCTGTACATCCTCGATGAACCCGAGGCCGCGTTGTCGCCGTCGAGGCAACTGTCGCTGCTGGCGCGGATGCACGATCTCGTTACGCGCCGCGGCTCGCAGTTCATCATCGCGACGCATTCGCCGATCGTGATGGCGTATCCCGGCGCGACGATCTATCAGCTCGATGATGATGGATTGCACGCGATCGCATACGAGGAGACGGAGCACTATCAGGTGACGCGCGATTTTCTGAATCAGCGCGAGCGGATGTTGAAGGTCCTTATGGAACCGTGAGCAGCAGATCGGCGAACCAGCCGCGCGAATCCATCCAGCTCTTCGTCACGTTGAAGCCGCCGCGCGTGGCGAGATCGCGCAACGAAGCTTCGTCGTATTTGTGCGAGTTCTCGGTGTGAATCGATTCACCTTCGGCGAAATCGACGTCGATGCCGAGCGTTGCGATGTGGACGCGTTGCGCGATGCGACTGACGAGATGCATTTCGATGCGGCCGAGGTTCTCGTCCCAAGTCGCGCGATGGAGAAATTGCGCGAGGTCGAAGTTCGCGCCGAGCTCGCGGTTGATGCGCACGAGGACGTTCTTGTTGAACGCGGCGGTGACGCCGAGCGGATCGTCGTACGCGGGAATGAGGACGTCGAGCGGTTTGCGAAGATCGGCGCCGAGGAAGAGCGCATCGCCACTGCGCAGCGCACCGCGGACGTTTGTGAGCAGCGACGCCGCTTCATCAGGATCGAGGTTACCGATCGTCGATCCCAGGAAAAGCACGATCGTGCGATTCGCGCTGCCGGAGAGCGCGTTCGCCGGATCGTGAAAATCGCCGACCAGCGGTGTCACTCGTAAGCGCTCGTACGTATTCGTCAGCTCGCGCGCGCTCAGGTCGAGAATATGCGGATCGATATCGAGCGGCGCGTATTCGAGCTCCGGCTGCCGTTCGAGCAGCGCTTCGATGAGAATCCGAGTCTTTCTGCCGCTGCCGCTGCCGAGCTCTACGAGACGAACCGGCGGCTGGAACGCTTCCGCGATCTCGGCCGCGTGTGCATTGAGAATCTCCGTCTCCGCCCGCGTGACGTAGTACTCCGGCAACTCGCAAATCGCGTTGAACAGCGCCGAGCCGAGGGCGTCGTAGAAGTATTGCGGCAGCAGGAACTTGCGCGCGGCGGTCAGTCCGCGGCGCACGTCGTCGGCGAAGTCATTCGGCATCGGGGCGCGATTCTATCCGTTTGCTACGATGCCTCGATGCGTCGACTCGGTCCGCGCGGCATCGCAGCACTGCTCGTGTTCGTCGTCTCGACGTTCGCCGGAATCTACTTCGCGACGCAGCTCGTCATCGCTTATCCCGCGGCGATCCGCCGGCCGCTCGGCGACGCGCTCTCGATCAACCTCACGTATTACTGGCTGTGGGGTTTGTCGGTGCCGCTCGTCATCTGGATGGCGAAGCGTTTCCGTTTCGAGCGCGGCCGCTGGCTGCCAAGCCTCGGCGTTCACGCGCTCTGGAGCGTCGTGCTCACGCTCGTGCAGATCGGCATCGCCGAATGGTTCCTGCAAACGTTCACGTCCGCGCGGCCCGAACACAAGTCGCTCCGGGACGCATTCCTCGACAACTTCCATTCATCGCTGCCGACCTACTGGATCATCCTCTTCGGTTACTACGCGTTCGATTACTACGTGAAATATCGCGACCGCGAGCTGCAGGCGGCGCAGCTGGAGACGCGGCTTTCGCAGGCGCAACTGCAGGCGCTGAAGATGCAGCTCAATCCGCACTTTCTTTTCAACACGCTGAACACGATCTCGTCGCTGATGTACACCGATGCCGAGGCGGCGGACGCGATGATGTCGCGGCTGTCGGAGCTGCTGCGATTGACGCTGGAGAAAGATGCGACGCAGGAAGTGACGCTGAAAGAGGAGATGGAGCTGCTCGATCGCTACCTCGCCATCGAGCGGATTCGTTTCGAAGAGCGTCTCGACGTGCGCGTCGACGTCGATCCATCAGTCCTCGGCGCGCGCGTGCCGAATTTCTCGCTGCAGCCGCTCGTCGAGAACGCCATTCGACACGGCATCGCACCGCGGCCGGAAGGCGGGCGGCTCGAGCTCTCCGTGATGCGCGACAACGGCACGCTGCGCATTCGCTTGCATGACGATGGTCCGGGCTTGCAGCCGTCCGGCGCTGCACGTCGCGAAGGGATCGGCGTCGCGAACACGCGCGCGCGGCTCGCGCAACTCTACGGCGCGAATCATCGCTTCGCGATGACGAACGCGGCGGAAGGCGGGCTGCTCGTGGAGATGGACATTCCATACCGCGAATGAAGATCCGCACGATCATCGTCGACGACGAACGCCACGCGCGGCAGAAGATTCGCTCGCTGCTGGCGGGGAAGAACGACGTGGAGATCGTGCGCGAATGCGCGAACGGTGATGACGCCGTGCGCGCGATTCGCGAGACGCGCCCCGACCTGATTTTTCTCGACGTACAGATGCCGGGACGGAGCGGCTTCGATGTGCTGCGCGATGCGGCCGACGACGTGAAGCACATCGTCTTCGTCACCGCGCACGATCAGTACGCGCTGCAGGCGTTCGAAGTGCAGGCGCTCGACTATCTGCTCAAGCCGTTCGATCGCGATCGCTTCGAGAAGACGCTCGACCGCGTCCGCGAGCGGATGCAGAACGACAGCGGCGATCTCCAGGCGAAGCTGCGCGCGCTCGTCGAGCAGATGCACGAGAGCGACGCGCTGCAGCGGCTGATGATCAAGTCGGCCGGACGGATCACGTTTCTGCGCGTTGACGAGATCGACTGGCTGGAAGCGGCCGACAACTACGTGCGCATCCACGCCGGCCGCGAAACGCACCTCATTCGCGAAACGATGAACCACCTCGAGACGCGACTCGACAAACGAAAGTTCGTGCGGATTCATAGGGGTGCGATCGTGAACATCGAAGCGGTCGCGGAAGTTCGTGCGCTCTTTCACGGCGATCACAGCGTGCTGTTGCGAACGGGAGTTTCGCTGCCGCTGGGCCGCGCGTATCGCGACCGTCTGCTCTAAAGTCGACATCGGGGGTCTGACCCCCGAAGTTGACGTTTCGC
>JAOBAU010000107.1 GCA_025463165.1 Acidobacteriota bacterium
CCGAAACCTGAGGGAGTCGGGGAGTCGCTCGCGTAGATGGTGACGAGCTGGTCGAATACCGGACGCGCGGTCGGGGTGCCGGTAATCGTCGTCGTCTCCTGAAGGCGATCGTACGTTGCGCTGACGATCACCGGCGTTTTCGCACCGAAGGTATCCGAGGTGGTTGGACCATCGAGTCCGATGTCGATTGGGAGACCGCCGTTGCGCCAGATTCGGTTGTCGTACGTTCCCGGCCACATCGTGCCGGCTTCGATCGCGATTCCCATCTCGCCATTGAACGCGATGACGTTTCGCTGAATCTGCCCGAACGTGCCGGCCTCTCGCGAAACGAAGATGCCGCTGGCGCCGTTCGGCAGCGGCTCGTCTTTGTCGGCGCGCAGGCCGATGCGGTTATCGAAAACGCGCAGCGAAGAGCTGAGCGCGAAGATGCCGCTGCGCTCGTTGCCGGAGATTACGTTCGCGTGGATGCTCGCCGCGCCCAGCGTCTCGACGCCGCGGTAATTCGGCCGCGCCGCGGTGCCGGTCGCATCGGTGCCGATGAAGTTGTCGTGGATTCCTTCCGGCGACGGATCGAAGCAGAGCGTTGCGCCCTTCCCGTGCTTGGTCACGCGAACGCCGGCGCCACGGAATCCGTTGATGACGAGATGCGAGATTCCGAACGAACAGCCGGCGTCGGCGACCACGAGTCCCGCGCCGTCGACCATGCCGCCGCCGGTCAGCTCGATCGGCGGACCGGGAGGATTGGCCGGCGCGAACGTGAGCTGCGTTGAGCCGTCGATCGTCGGATTGCGCGCCGTAATATCGGGGAGCGGCGTCGCGACGCGGATCGTCTTCCATGGATTCTCGCTCGGCGTCGTGATGTTGAAGACGACCGCGCACGGATCGGCGCTCGTCGAGCAACTCGCATTCATCGCGCCGATCGCCGCGCGCAGCGAGCCGGAGCCGTCGTCGTCGCTGGTCGTGACGGTGAACGTTCGATAGAGCGTCACGGTGGCGTTGGCGAGATTGTTTCCGGGATAGAAATCGTTTTCGCGGGCGTGCACCGTGGCGCTGAGCATCAGCCGTCCGCCATCGGTTTGCGGCGGCGCGAGCAGCGTCAGCTTCCACTCCTCGCCGGCAGGAAAGGTTCCCGCTTTGCCATCGAGTAGTTCCGCCTTCGTACATTCGACGCGTCCCGGAAACGCGACGCAGTTCGACGGCAGCGACTTCACGCCGATGCTGTCCGGAAACACGAGCGTCGCCACGACGTCATGCGCGGTCGCGTAGCCATCCTGATTGAAGACGCCGTAGTAGAAATCGAACGGCTGACCGGGATAGAGGGTCGGCGTGCCGCGCACGTAAACGCTGACGTCCGGCGCGTTCGAGACTTCGACGATCGCGTCGCCGACGTCGTTGGCGGGATTCGGATCGGGCGTGTCGCTCTGCACGGTGGCGTGATACGGGAACGTTCGCTCATCGCGAGGAAGATCGATGATCGCCTGCACGCTCGGCGAGGAGAGCGGTTGAATGTCGCCGAGATTGCACGTGCCGGTGACGCATGGCAGCTGCGCGCCCGGCACGCCGCTGACGCTCATGGTGACGACGACGTTGCGCGCCACGTCGGGACCGTGATTCACCACGAAAACGTTGCCGTACGAGCGCTGACCGCCGCGCGCACGCGACGACGTTTCGACGCGCAGCTCGAGGTCCGCCGAATCGGCCCGTGCGGTCGATGCGGCGAGCAGAAGTACGAGCAGCAATGCAGGTTTCACGATGTTGAAACGGAGTGTAGCGACGAAGCGTCGGGGCGGAGCCTATAATCCGCGCCGCCATGAACAGACAGAGGATTGCTGTAGTCCCGGGCGACGGCATCGGACCGGAAGTGATCGCCGCCGGCCTCACCGTGCTCGAGCGCGTGAACGACGAGCGGAAGCTCGGCCTGGAGCTCGTCCACTTCGGCTGGAACGCCGACGAATATCTGCGCACCGGCATCTCGATGCCGCCCGGTGCGATGGACGACATTCGCGACAACTACGCCGCCGTTTATCTCGGCGCATTCGGCGATCCGCGCGTTCCCGATATGAAGCACGCCGCCGACATCCTCCTCGGCATGCGCTTTCAGCTCGACCTCTACGTCAACTATCGTCCCGTCAAACTGCTCAACGATCGACTCTGCCCGCTGAAAGAGAAAACCCGTCAACAGGTTGACTTCGTCATCTTCCGCGAGAACACCGAAGGCGCGTACGTCGGCATGGGCGGCATTTTCAAGAAGGGGACGAGCGACGAGATCGCCGTGCAGGAAGACGTCTCGACGCGCAAAGGCGTCGAGCGGATCATTCGACACGCGTTCGAGTTCGCGAAAGCGACCGGCCGCAAATCGGTCTGCATGTCGGACAAGAACAACGTCATGCGTTTCGGCGGCGATCTCTGGCTGCGGACGTTTGAAGAAGTGGCGACCGAGTACCCCGACATCGAGCACTTCCACATGTTCGTCGATGCGCTGACGATGCAGATGGTGCGCGTCCCCGAGATGTTCGACGTCATCGTGACCAACAACATGTTCGGCGACATCGTCACCGACCTCGGCGCCGCGCTGCAGGGCGGACTCGGCGTCGCCGCCAGCGGCAACATTCACCCCGGCCGCGTGTCGCTGTTCGAGCCGATTCACGGCAGCGCACCAAAGTACGCCGGGAAAGATGTCGCGAATCCGATCGGCGCCGTGCTGACCGCAGCCATGATGCTCGAATACCTCGGCTACCAGTCCGAAGCGGATGCGATCGAGCACGCGGTGGTTGCCGCGATCGATGCCGGAGAAACGACGAACGATCTCGGCGGCACGCTCGGAACGAAGGCGGCAGCGGCCGCGATCGTGAAGCATCTCGCGCTGTGATGTGACGAATGCAGTTGGCGCGGCGTCATAGCGGGATGAAGAGGATCGGTTACTTCATCGCGCTGCTGGTCGTTGCCTGCAATCGCAATTACGCATCGCACTTGCGCCTGACGCGAATCGCGCCCGGCGCGACGGAGCGTTCCGTTGTCGTCGACGGAACGACGCGCGCGACGAAGCCGGAACTCGCCGACCAGATTACCGCCCTGCAGTCGCCGGATGGCACGATTGTCGTCCTGGAAGGTTCAGTTCTTCGCCGGGTCTCGCGGGATGGGCGGCTGCTGAGTGCTGTTGCCGTGAAAAAAGCGAGGTCCTCAATCGCGATCCTGCCCGACAACTCAGTGGTCGTCAGCCGGATTGGCAAAGCGCCAAAGATCTTCAACGGGACTCGCCTTCAGGAAGACCTCGCATTCACGCGAAACGCGCCCGATGCCATCCGCCAGCTCGGCGCTCGCAGCCATCTTTCGATTGGCGAGGCTGCCGGTACTCCCGATGCCACGGTTCTTCTATTGCTGGAAGTCGAGGGCGAGGCCGATCCCGCTCAGCCCGGTTTTCATACTTCTCACCTCGGCGTAGCCAAATTGCGCAGAGACGGGACGATCGAGCATCGTTTCGGCAGGAACGGTTTCGCGGAGCTTCCGCCTCTCCGCTTCGGGGGCGGGGTGTCGACACCAACGTGGATCCGCATTGCCGTCTCTCCGCGCGGCGCGATTACCTGCGCGTATTACGACGATCGTACATACATGATTCGCTGGACCTCGGACGGGCAGATTGATCCGCGTTTCGGCGTGAGTGGGCGGATACAACTCGATGACCTCCCGAAGCAAATCGCCTTCGACCGCGAAGAGCGACTCATTCTCGCAAGTGAGGATCCTTCGCAATCAACGCTGGCCGTGCGCCGGCTGCGGACTGACGGTTCGCGTGACCTCTCATTCGGAGTGAACGGAGTCGCACGTCTTCACCTTCGTGATGCGCGGAACCGTGGCGTCGCGGACAATCGCAGCGACTACTCCGTGTCCCTCACACGCACCGACTTCGACTCCGAAGGACGAATCATCCTCGGTGGTGACGTCTCGCATTTAGCAACTCCGTGCGCGGCGGCCGCGCGTCTCCTCCCCAACGGCGCAATCGATGAAACCTATGGTCCGGAAGGTTTCCGACTCAGCTGCGTTGATGGCAACTCGACGGCAATTGCTGTGGCCGCGGGCACGGGCGACGACACCTTCGTCATCTCTCGCAACTGACGACGTTCTTGCCCGCTCCTCCGTATCATCGCGGTCATGTCCCGGATCGTGCTCCCTTTCCTCGTTCTCTCGCTCCTGTTCGCCGCTCCCGCCTTCGCGCAGACCGACTCCGCCGATCTCAAGGTCGAGTTCGAGTTCGTGCCGGAAGAGCATCTCACCGCCACCTTCTTCTCGACCTGGACGCGCATCACGAACAACGGTCCGGCCACCGCGCACGGACTCACCATCGCCGCCGACGCGCCGGGCGCGAGTGAGATTCAATTCTGGCAAACGCAGACGCGCTGTCAGCAGTCGTCGACCTGCTCGACGACGTACGGCGATCTCGCGCCCGGCGCGTATGTCGAATTCAGCGTCGCCTTCGAATTGCCGGCGGCGATCGAGACGACCATTCCCCTGACGGTTCGCGTCAGCAGCTCGAACACCGATCCGAATCCGGCCGACAACGTCGTCGAGCAGGATCAGCTGTTCATTGCAGTGCCTGAGCTTTGGGCTGATGTCTCCAGTTCCAGCGATCGTCTCGAACCGGAGCTGCCCGCGGACGTCGCCTTCGGGATCACCAATCGCGGACGCGTTGCCGCGCTCGGTACGACAATCGATCTGACGCTGCCGCCGGGAACTGAGGTGCTCAGCGTCGCTCCGCCCGAGGGCGTGAGCTGCACCTCCGCGACGACGACCGTTCATTGCGAAACCGGCGCGCTGCATCCCAACGGCAGTCAGCGGATTCACGCGACTGTACGCACGCCGCCCGTGTATGACGGCGGTTCGCTTCCGCTGACCGTCCGCGCGAGCGCGACGAATCGCATCCTCGATTCGCGCTTTCGCACCAGTGTCACCGCCTGGTACTTCGCGCCGCTCTTCGTGGTGAACAATGGAGAAGATTCGGGACCGGGCTCGCTCCGCCAGGCGATCGTCGACGCGAACGCGCGCTGCATCGCCGACCAGTGCCGCATCGGTTTCCGCATTCCTGCAACTTCCTCGATGACGATTCGGCCGGTGACGCCGCTTCCCGCCGTCACCGGCAGCACCGCCATCGACGGCATCAGCGAGAAGTACTTCGTCGGACAGAAAGAGCTCGCGCATCCGCTCATTCAACTCGACGGCTCGCTGCTCGCGGCGGGCAACGGACTCGACCTGCGCGGTGACGGCTCCGGCGTCAGCGGTGTCGCCATCGGCAACTTCCCCGGCATTGGCGTGATGCTCGTCGCCTCCGCGCAACAGACTCACGTTCGTTTCGTCGCCGACAATTTCATCGGCACCGACGCCACCGGAACCGTTGCGATGCCGAACCAGCGCGGCATCATGGTGCTCGGCAACCGCTACGGCTATCTCACGCGCAACGTCATCAGCGGCAATCGGCTGAGCGGCGTCTGGCTGCTCGGCGGCTATCAGTTCAACGTCGACGGCAATCGCATCGGCGTCGCAGCGGATGGCGTCACGCCGCTGCCGAATGGTGCGAGCGGAATCTACATCGGCGAAGGAACCGATCGCCCGTGGATCTATAACAACACCATCGCGTACAACCGCGAGTTCGGAATCGCCGTCCATCCGAGCGTGCGGCAGATGGATGCGTCGATCAACTCGATCTTCGGCAACGGCAACTCCGGCATCGACTACGGTCTCGATCTCGCCACGCCGAACGTCGAAGTCGACACCGGACGCCAGCCGAACACGCCGGTGATGCTGTCGGCGACGTACGATCCGGCGCGCAACGTGACGATGATCGAAGGGGAACTGCACAGCTTCGCGGAGGCCGCGCCGCTCGGCAATCGCTTCCGCGTGATCCTCTACAAAAACGATTCGCCGCACGCGCAGGCGCAGACGCGCCTCGGCGACACCCTCATCAGCGGCACCGGCCACTTCTCGGTCCCCGCGAACGGCGATCTGCGCGGCAAGTACATCACCGGCATCACGCTTCGCTATCGAAAGGGCGATGAAGGAACGTTCGAGGAGTACGCCATCTCGGAAGAGACGTCGGAGATCAGCGTGCCGGTGGCGGTGCAGTAGCTCGACATGCGCGCCCGTCTTCTGGCATTTGCGTTTCTCGCGCTTGCATCGGCGACGCTGCACGCGCAATCGGCGGATGTTCGCGTCTTCATCCCGGGACCGTTTCCTCCGGCGCTGGCGACGCTCGGCGTCACGCGCCAGGTGCTGGTGACGAACGACGGACCGTCGCCCGCGGCGAACATCGTGCTCGCGGCGAGCGCACCCGGCGCGCAGTCGGTCTACGTCAGCAATCGATCGTGCGCCGCCGAGAGCTGCAGCGATTCGATCGGCATGCTCGACCCCGGTCAGTCGCGGCAGATCTACCTGTCGTTCGGCTTCGCGAAACCGGAAGCGCGGACGCTGCGACGCTCGACCTTCAGTTGCCTGACGCGAGCTCGCTGCTCGAACTGAACCGGCCGGCCGGAGTCAGATGCACGTCGACACGAACGACTGCACACTGCACGGCCGGAACGCTGGCCGTTCGCGCATTGGTCGCCGTCCGTGCGGCCGTGCTCATGCCGGACGCATACGACGACGGCGGTCTGTTTCTCATCAGCGCGCTTGCGCGCACGACCTCGCCAACGATCGACCAACAGCTTGCGATCGCCGACGCGCAGCTCCGCTTCGATCCGCTGTTTCTCGTGACCAGCGCGGCCGATGAAGGTCCCGGCTCGCTGCGTCAGGCGATGACCGACGCGAACGCGCGCTGCGCGACCAGCTGCCGGATCGGCTTCCACATCCCGCCGTCGCTGCTGCGGAACGACGTCGCGACGATTCGCGTGGCAGCGCCGCTGCCGCGACTCACGGCGAGCGTTCGCATCGACGGCACGAGCCAGAAGACTTTCCTGCAGCGGAAAGATGCCGGACATCCGATCGTGATGCTCGACGGCTCGGCGATGCGGGAAGGCGGCGGAGTCGAATTCGGTGCCGTCTCCGGCGGCGTCATCGACCTCGCGCTCGGAAACTTTCCGGGAACCGCGATCGCGCTCCTGCCGCACGGCGGTAACTACGCTCTCGAAGTGCGGAGCTGCTTCATCGGCACCGACGCCGGCGGACTCGTCGCGGCGCCGAACGAACGCGGCATCATCGCCGCGGGAACCGCTGCAATTTCGAGCAGCATCATCAGCGCCAACCGCCGCAGCGGCATCTGGCTGCAGGCGGAACCCACTCCGCCGTCGAGGTGAACGCAATCGGCGTCGGCCGCGCGCCGAACAAACCGCTCCTGACGTCGGCGCACCACGACGCCACGAAACAGCAGACGATCGTCGACGGCGATCTCCTCTCGCAGCCCGACCGATCGAATCGCTTCAGCATCGTCGTCTACTCGAATCGCAGCGACGTCAACGCGCAGGCGGAGAAGGAAGCGGGCGAGATCGTCGTGAGCGGGAGCGGACACTTCACCGCCGAGCTCTCCGGCGATCTGCGCGGACGCTTCCTCACCGCCGTGACGGTGCGCGCGTTCCGCCTCCTGCCGGACGAAGGCTTCGCGATCACCGAAGATACGTCGGAGATCAGCGCGCCGATTCCGGTAGCGCCGTGAGCAATCGCGCTACACTCTTCGGCGTTCAATGCTCATCGGTTCCGAGTGGCTCGTCGATGCTGCGGGATGCCGCCCTGAGTCGCTGACCAGCGTCGAGACTTTGCAGACGCTGTTCGCGCGAGTCATCGCGGAGCTCGATCTGCATCCGATTCACGAGCCGCGATTTCACATCTTTCCGCAGCCCGGCGGCATCACTGGCTTCGTGATGCTCACCGAATCGCATCTCGCCTGTCACACCTATCCCGAGCACGGCATCATCACCATCAATCTCTATTGCTGCCGTCCGCGCGCCGCATGGCCGTGGCGCGAACGGCTCATCGAGCTGCTCGGCGCGGCGAGCGTCGAGGTGACCGAAGTCGTACGCGCGGCCGCGGTATCGGAGCTCGTGGCGTGGCCGTAGCGAACTGTCCGTCCTGCGGCGCGGCGATCGAATTCGCCGTCGGCTCGTCGATCGTCGTCGTCTGCGATTACTGCCGCTCGGTCGTTGCACGCACCGATCGGGCACTCGAAGACCTCGGCAAGATCGCGGCGATCGTCGACACCGGCTCTCCGCTCCAGCGCAACCTCCCCGGAAAATATCGCGGCGTCGGTTTCCGTCTGACCGGACGGACGCAGATGCGCCATTCGATGGGCGGCGTATGGGACGAGTGGTACGCGGCGTTCGACGACGGCCGCTGGGGCTGGATCGCCGAAGCGCAGGGGCGTTACTACGTGACGTTCAAAACGGCGGCCACCGACGTCCCGCCGCTCGCCGTGATCGAGATCGGCGGCACGTATCGCGACATGGTCATCGACGAGATCGGCAAAGCGACGCTCGTCTCCGGCGAGGGCGAGATTCCGTGGCGCGTCGAGCCGGGAAGCGAGTTCGATTACGCCGACCTCTCCGGCACGGGCGAGCGTTTCGCGACCATCGACTACAGCGAAGATTCGCCGCTGCTCTTTCACGGCGAACAGACCACGCTCGCCGCGCTCGGCATCAACACCGGACTCGAGCCGGGCCGGCGCGGCGCGCGCATCACCACCGAAAAACTGAGCTGCTCGAATTGCGGCGGACCGCTGAACCTCGTCGCGCCCGACGCTACCGAACGCGTCGTCTGTCCGAACTGCGGCGGCATTCACGACGTCGCCGACAGCGGACTTCGCTACCTCAACGCGCTGGCGAAAAAAGGTCCGCAGCCGCTCATTCCGCTCGGCAGCAAAGGAACCGTCGACGGCGAAGAGTGGATCGTCGCCGGCTTCATGCAGCGGTTCGTCACCTTCGATCGGAAGTACTACTGGACCGAATATCTCCTCTTCAACGCGAAGGCGAAGAGCTTCGGCTGGCTCGTCGACAGCGATCAGCACTGGAGCATCGCCCGCGCCATTCCGTCGGCCGACGTGAGCGACCCGCTGCGCAACGACGCGGCGTCGTCGGTCACGTACAAAGGGAAGAAGTTCAAAGTCTTTCAGGATGCGAAAGCGACCGTCTCGCATGTCGTCGGTGAGTTTTACTGGCGCGTCGAAGTCGGGGAGACGTCGCGCGCCGTCGACTTCATCGCGCCGCCCGAAGGAATCACGAAAGAGATCGCCGGCAGCAAGAACTCGCGCGAGGTGAACTACACGCTGGCGCGTTACCTGCCGGTCGCCGACGTCGAAAAAGCATTCGGCGTGAAATCGCTCCCGCGTCCGTCGGCGGTCGGCATGATCCAGCCGTTCGTCGGCCACAACATCGGCGGGCTGTGGGCGTCACTGCTCATCGCGCTCTTCGTCATCGCGTTCCTGCTGGCGGTGACGCGCTCGCGCACGGAAGTGCTTCGCGAATCGCTCGACCTCACCGGCGAATCGTCGTGGGGCGAGCCGGTCACGACGACCAATGCCGCGCAGCCGACGCGCGTCTTTTTCACGAAGCCGTTCAATCTCACCGGAAAGAACCTGCGCGTCGAAGCGTATTCGCCGGTGACCAACAGCTGGGTTTACGTCGCCGGCGACATCGTCAACGAAAAGAGCGGACTGCTCGAAGGCTTCGATCTGCCGGTCGAATTCTACGAAGGCTACGACGGCGGCGAGCACTGGAGCGAAGGCTCGCGCACGCGCACCGTTTTTCTCTCGGCGCTGCCTGCCGGCAGTTACGCGATGCGGCTCGAAGCGCAATGGCCGGCCGGCAATCCGCCGTCGGTGATGGTGCGGGTCACGGAAGGGGTCTTCCGCTGGTCGCACTTCATCCTCGCGTTCCTGCTCATCACCGTGCCGGCGATCCTTCTCGGGTTGCGTCGCTTCACGTTCGAAGCGAGCCGCTGGAGTGAATCGATGTACACACAAATGGGGACACTGCGAAGTGCAACCGAGGGTGGTGACGACGATGATGAATGAGGTGATGCGATGAAACGGCTTTACGCAATCTTCGGAATCGCGATCGTCGCCGGCTACGCGTTCGTCGACTGGCGCGGTCTCGAGCTGCGGCCGACGCGCCGCCAGTTCGTTCCCCAGGGACTTCGCGCCGCCGCGCACGGCGGTTACCGCTCCTACTGGTCATCGGGATATCACGGAGGCAAGTAATGATGGATCTCACTCCGGGCGTTCGCATTTTTCTCCAGACCGTCGTCTACACGTTCTTCGGACTGGTCGTCTTCGCGTTCGCCTACTGGGCGATGGTGAAGGTCACGCCGTTCTCGATTCGCAAGGAGATCGAGGAGGACCAGAATACGGCGCTTGCGATCGTCATCGCTGCCGTGATCCTCGGCCTCGCGCTGATCATCTCGGCAGCGCTGCACGGCTGATGAATCGGACGCCGATTCTTTTTCTCAACGTCCTGATCATTGCCGCGTGCGGCCTGATCTACGAGCTGCTGGCCGGCACCGTAGCCAGCTACGTGCTCGGCGATTCGGTGACGCAGTTCTCGCTGATCATCGGCCTCTATCTCTCCGCGCTCGGCGTCGGCGCGTGGCTCTCGCGCTTCATCGATCGCGAGCTGGCCGCGAAGTTCGTCGACATCGAGCTGGCGGTTGCTCTGGCCGGCGGCCTTTCGGCGCCGCTGCTCTTCTTCGGCTTCGCGCGGCTCGAATGGTTCCAGCTGTTTCTCTATCTGGTCGTCCTCGTCATCGGCACGCTGGTCGGACTGGAGCTGCCGATCCTGATGCGCATCCTGAAAGAGGAGCTCGACTTCAAAGAGCTCATCTCGCGCGTCCTCAGCTTCGACTACATCGGCTCGCTGATCGCGGCGGTGCTCTTTCCGCTGTTCCTCGTGCCGCGCATCGGTCTCGTTCGCACGTCGATCGTCTTCGGCATCCTCAACGCCTGCGTCGGTCTGTACGGAACGTATCTCCTCGCGCCGCTGATCAAGCGCCGCATCGGACCGCTGCGCATTCGCGCCGCGATCGTGTTGCTGATCCTCGCGGTCGCCTTCATCGAAGCGAAGCAGCTGACGTCGCTCGCCGAGCAGGAGCTGTTCGCCGACGAGATCATCTACGCCACCAGCTCGCCGTATCAGCGCATCGTCATCACGCGCGGCAAGTCGGGCTTTCATCTGTTCCTGAATGGCAACCTGCAGTTCAGCTCCGCCGATGAATATCGCTATCACGAGGCGCTCGTCCATCCCGCGCTTGCGTCGGTCACCGCTCCGCGCCACGTGCTGATCCTCGGCGGCGGCGACGGGCTCGCGCTGCGCGAAGTGCTGAAGTACCCGAGCGTCGAGCAGGTGACGCTCGTCGATCTCGATCCGAAGATGACCGGCCTGTCGACCGCATTCCCGGCGCTGGCCGAGCTCAACGCACATTCGTTTCACGACAAGCGCGTGCGCGTCGTGAACGCCGACGCGATGATCTGGATCGAGAAGATGCACGATCGTTTCGATGCCGCCATCGTCGACTTCCCCGATCCGAATTCGTTCGCACTCGGGAAGCTCTACACGACGCGTTTCTACCGGCTGCTGCGCGAACGATTGACGCCCGAAGCCGCGGTGTCGGTGCAGTGCACCTCGCCGCTGTTCGCGCGCCGTTCGTACTGGTGCATCATCCGGACGATGGAAGCGGCCGGCTTCACGGTGCGGCCGTATCAGACGACTGTGCCGTCGTTCGGTGTGTGGGGTTTCGCGCTGGCGCGACTCCATCCATTCGAGCCGCCGCCGCGCGCGACCGTCCCGCTCCGTTTCCTCGATCCCGGCACGCTCGCCGGGATGTTCGTGATGCCGCTCGACACGACCTCGGTGCCGGTCGAGATTAACCGCCTCGACAACCAGATGCTGGTGCGCTACTACGAGGAGGAGTGGAAGAAGTGGAGTTAAGCCGGCGGGATCTCCTCGCCGCATTCCTCGGCGCACCCTTCGCCGCCGTCGCCTGCCGCAGTCCTCGCACGATTTCCCTCCCTCCCGGCGATCTCGCCGGCGCGTCCGATCGCGTCGGCCATCGACTTCGTCAACGTATTGACGAACAGCCATCAACCTGGACGACGCGCGACGTCGTGATCGTCGGCGGCGGTGTAGCGGGGCTGAGCGCTGCGTGGCGTTTCGCGAGGGCCGGCTTCAACGACTACACGCTGCTCGAGCTCGAGCCGGTCGAAGGCGGCACCGCGCGCTCCGGCTCCTCGCGCGTCAGCGCGTTTCCATGGGGCGCGCACTACGTGCCGGCGCCGCTCGGCAGCGATCGCGCGCTGACGCGCGTGCTGTCGGAGATGGGAATCATCGAAGGAATCGGCAACGACGGCACGCCGATCGTCGCCGAACAGTTTCTCTGCCGCGATCCGCAGGAACGCCTCTTCTATCGCGGCCGCTGGTACGAAGGTTTGTATCTCCAGGCCGGTGCATCTGACGACGACCTCCGCCAGCTGCACGCGTTCGAAGCGGAAGTCGCGAAGTGGGTGGCGTGGCGCGACGGGCAGGGGAGACGCGCCTTCGCGATCCCGACATCGGTCGCGTCGGACGATGCGGAAGTGCTGGCGCTCGACAAGCTGTCGATGGCGGAGTGGATGGATGCGCGCGGCTTTCACTCGCCGCGGTTGCGCTGGTTTGTCGAGTACGCGTGTCGCGATGACTACGGTCTGCTGCTGACAACGACCAGCGCGTGGGCGGGACTCTTCTACTTCGCGTCGCGCGTCGCGAAAGCGGGAGCGGAGAGCGAGCCGGTCATCACGTGGCCCGAAGGCAACGGCCGCCTCGTCGCGCACCTCGGCGCCGCGTCGAAGGGACGCGTCGATACCGGGTGGCTCGTCACGAGCGTCATCGCGACGAACGACGGCGTCGACGTCATCGCGCAGTCGAGCGACGGCGCGCGCCTGCGCGGCATTCGCGCGAAGCACGTCATCTTCGCGGCGCCGCAGTTCATCGCCGCGCATGTGATTCGCGACTATCGCGATGTCTCCGCCTTCACCTACGGTTCGTGGCTCGTCGCCAATCTCACGCTGCGCGATCGTCCGCACTCGGAAGGCTTTCCGCCGGCGTGGGACAACGTGTTGTACGAAAGCCCGTCACTCGGTTACGTCACCGCGACGCATCAAAGCGGTATCGATCGCGGTCCGACCGTGCTCACGTATTACTACGCGCTCTGCGATCCGAATCCGCGCGTCGCGCGCGAACGATTGCTGTCCGCCGGCCGCGATG
>JAOBAU010000250.1 GCA_025463165.1 Acidobacteriota bacterium
GGAAATGACGCGGCCGATGATCGGCCACCGCGGCGCGGAGTTCAAAGAGCTCTATCGCGGGATCGCCGCGAATCTGAAGCCGCTGTTCGCCACGCATCAGGACGCGTTCGTCGCGACGTGCAGCGGCACCGCGATCCTCGAAGCAGCACTCGTGAATTGCGTTCCGCGACGCGTGCTCGTCACAACGTGTGGCGCGTTCTCCGAACGCTGGCTGAAGATCGCCGAATCGCTCGGACTCGAAGTCGATCATCTCGATCATCCGTGGGGTGAAGCGGTCGATCCGGCGCGGCTCGCCGATCACCTCGCGAGCCGCAAGCACTACGACGCGGTGACGATCACGCACAACGAAACGTCGACCGGCGTGACGAACGATCTCGAAATCCTCGCGCGCGTCGTGCGCGACGAATCGCCCGACACGCTCGTCCTCGTCGACGCGGTGTCATCGCTCGGCGGCATTCCGGTGCGGTTCGACGACTGGGGACTCGACGTCTGTCTCGCCAGCGTGCAGAAAGGAATCGCGCTGCCGCCGGGAATCACCGTGTTCGCCGTGTCGCAACAGGCGCTGGCGCGCGCGCAGAAGATGCCGTATCGCGGAACCTACTTCGACTTCCTCGATTACAAAAAGAATGCGGATGGCGACAGCGTTCCGACGACGCCGTCGATCCCGCATTTCTATGCGCTCGCCAAACAGCTCGAGCAGATCATCCAGCATGAAACGCTCGAAGCGCGTTTCCGCCGACACGAAACGATGCGCGACCTCACGATCCGTCGCACCGCCGCCTTCGCGAAGCTCGCATCCGATCGCGCGCACGCATCGGCGACGGTGACGGCGCTGACGCCGAACGTTTCCGCCGAGGCGCTGAAAGGCGAGATGAAGAAACGCGGATTCACGATCGGCGGCGGGTACGGAAAGTGGAAGGATTCGACGTTCCGCATCGGCCACATGGGCGACATCAGCGTCAACGATGTCGAGGTGATGCTCGACGCTCTCGAAGAAGCGGCGCAGGAGCTGGCGAAAACAGCATGAGCAAATATCGGGTACTGGTCACCGACACGATCGCCGATTCCGGCCTCGCGATTCTGCGCGCGGCGGAGGACGTCGAGCTCGACTATCGCGCCGGCCTCAAAGGCGAAGCCTTGCTTCAGGCGGTCGCGGAATCGGATGCGCTGATGACGCGCAGCGGCACCGCGGTCACCGAGGAGCTGGTGAATGCGGGAACGCGCCTGCGGGTCGTTGGGCGGGCCGGGGTTGGGCTCGACAACGTCGACGTCGACGCCTGTACGCGGCGCGGCATTCTCGTCATCAACGCGCCGACGGCGAACATCATGTCGGCCACCGAGCACACGATGGCGATGCTGCTGTCGCTCTGCCGAAACATCCCGGAAGCGCATGCGAGCGTGAAGCGCGGCGAATGGGTGCGCTCGAAGTTCATGGGCATCGAGTTGAGCGAAAAAACGCTCGGCATCATCGGCCTCGGACGCATCGGCACGCGACTCACGATGCGCGCGCGTGCATTCGAAATGCGCGTCATCGCATACGACCCGTTCATCTCGCAGACGGTCGCCGAAAAAGTAGGCGCGGAACTGATGTCGCTCGATGAGCTGCTCGCGCAGGCGGACATCATCACCGTCCACACGCCGCTCACCGACAGCACGCGCGGAATGCTCGGTGCGAACGAGATCGTGAAGATGAAAGACGGCGTGATCGCGCTGAACATCGCGCGCGGCGGCATCTGGGACGAGCAGTCACTCGCTGACGCGCTCAACAGCGGCAAAGTTTCCGGCGCCGCGGTTGACGTCTACGTCGAAGAGCCTCCGGGAAAAGATCATCCGCTGCTGAACGCGAAGAACATCATCCTCTCGCCGCACATCGGCGCGAACACGATCGAAGCGCAGGATCGCGTGGCCGTGCAAACGTCGGAGATGGTGATCGAAGCGCTGCGCGGCTCGATCTTCGTCTCGGCCGTGAACCTGCCGTTCGAAGGAGTCACCGACGCCGACGCGAAAGGCCTCGTCAACCTCGCGGAGAAGCTCGGACTGTTCAGCGCGCAGATTCTCGACGGTCCGTTCACCAGCGCGACGATCGAAGCATGGGGCATCGAAGAGCCGATGCTGAAAATCCTCACCGTGGCGGCACTGAAAGGAATGCTCACGCCGCACCTCGCCGAATCGGTCAACTTCGTGAACGCCGCGCAAGTCGCGGAACAGCGCGGCATCCGATTCGACGCGACCGCACACGAACGTCCGCGCGATTACACGAACCTGGTCACGTTCCGTGCGAGCTCGAAGACGCACGACGTCTGCGTGTCCGGAACGCTCTTTTCCGAACACCAGCAGCGGATCGTCTCCGTCAACAACTTCCGCGTGGAATTCAAACCGGAAGGCTATCTTCTCTACATCATCAACAAGGACGTTCCGGGCGTCGTCGGCAAGGTCGGAACGGTCCTCGGCGATCACTACATCAACATCGCCGAATACAACCTCGCCCGCACGACGAGCGGCGGAAAAGCGCTCGCGATCATCACCGTCGACTCCGTGCTCGGCGAGAAAGCGATGATGGCGATGCGCTCGATCAACGCGGTCGAGGAAGTCACGCTCGTGCGGCTCTGATTCGCGCGTCACCGTACAATCAACATCAATGCAGTATCGCGAGCTCGGCAAAACCGGAATCCGCGTCAGCGTCATTGGCTTCGGGGCGTGGGCGATTGGCGGCGCGGTCGGCGCGTCGGGGGCGCCGCTCGGCTGGGGGAAGACGTCTGACGATGAATCGCTGGCGGCGATTCGTCGCGCGCGCGACCTCGGCGTCAATTTCTTCGACACCTCCGACAGCTACGGATTCGGGCGCAGCGAATCGCTGCTCGGAATCGTGTTGTCGCGAAAGCGGCAGGACGTGGTCATCGCCACGAAGGTCGGAAACATCCGCTCTTCAATCGGCGAACTGCGCAAAGACTTTTCGAAGCAGCACATCTTTCACGCCGTCGACGGTTCGCTGAAGCGGCTGCGCACCGACTACATCGACGTCTATCAGATGCATAACCCGACCGTGCAGGACCTCGCGCGCGAAGAGATTCAGGAAGCGATGGAGATGCTGCAGGACGCCGGCAAGGTTCGCTTCTGGGGCGTTTCCGTTTCGACGCCGGAAGAAGGAATCGAGATCGTCAATCGCGGCTGGGGGCACACGCTGCAGGTCCTCTACAACATCCTTAATCAGGCGCCGGCGAAAGAGCTCTTTCCGGCGGCGCGTCAGAAAGGCTACGGAATCATCGCGCGCGTTCCGCTCGCGTCCGGATTGCTGACCGGCAAGTTTCGGACGGAGACGACGTTCTCATCCGACGACGTGCGCCAGAACTTCCTGACGCCGCGCCGGCTCGAGGAAGCGGTCGAGCGAATTGACGAAGTGAAGTCGATCCTCGGCGGCAGCTCGCGCGTGCTGACCGACGCCGCGCTGAAGTTCGCGATCTCCGACGATGCGGTCGCGACGACGATCCCCGGCGCTCGCAATGTGCATCAGGTCGAGATCAACGCCAGCGCCGGCGAAGGCGAGCTTCCGGCTGACGTGCTGGAAAAGTTGCGGGCGCGGCTCGGCGACTACAACTTCTATCAGCGGCACTCGATCCGAATCTGATTGCGTGGTCGCGTCACCGCGCCTGCGGACTGACGATCGCCACGTGCTGCGTCGCATTGTTCGTGACCCACGTACGCCCAATACTCCGCGCGTCCGTCGAGCGGCTCGATCTCGATGCGAATCCGTTCGGCGCCGGCGAGCTCCGGGAGAGTGAGAGCTCGTAGAAACCAGGACACACTTGTGCGCCGCCGCCGGTCGTTGGCACCGTCAGCGTTGTCGTGAGCTCCGTCAGCGAAAGCCCTCCGTCACCGGAACGTCGACGAGACTGAAGCGGCCCGCGCGAAATTCACCTGGCCCGACCACCGGCAGTGTCGTGCCCCAGCTTCCTGAACGATTGCCGGGCGCTCCGACAAAAGAATACGGTCGAGCTGAGAAGTGAGCTGCGCGTCAGCCGCACGCGCGGCGGCTATGAGAAGGATGAATGAGAGGATCTGTTTCATCGATTTTGGCTCCTGGATCACCGCTGTCCGGCGCTATTCGAAATCCCGCGCCAGCCCACCGGGATGAGAACCGGCCCGCATTTGGTTTTCGGTTCGTAATGCCCACACGCACCATCACGATTCGCGGCGCCCGCACGCACAATCTGAAGAACGTCACGGTCGAGATACCACAGCGACAGCTGACGGTATTGACCGGTCCGTCCGGCTCGGGAAAGTCGTCGCTGGCCTTCAATACGTTGTACGCCGAGGGACAGCGGCGGTTCGTCGAATCGATGTCGACGTACGTGCGGCAGTTCCTGGAGCGGATCGATCGGCCCGACGTCGACGAAATCGAAGGCATCCTTCCCGCGATCGCCATCGAACAGAAGAACTCGGTGAAGAACGCGCGCTCCACGGTCGCGACCGCTACCGAGCTCGCCGATCATCTGCGCCTCTTCATGACGTACTCCGGTGAGACGTGGTGCCCCGATTGTTCGGTGCGCGTGCGGAAGGAATCGCCGGAATCGATCACCGCGCAGATCGCCGAAGAGCTCGGCGGAAAACGCGTCATCGTCCTCGCGCCGATCTTCTTCGAAGCGGAAAACCGGATCGAGGTGCTCAAGCAGCTGATGCAGGCCGGTTACTTCCGCGCGTGGATTAACGGCGAAGTCCACGACCTCAAAGAGAAAGATACGACCGGCTTCACGTCGCTCGAGATCGTCATCACGCGCATCAAGGTCGATCCCGAGCGAACCGGACAGATCACGGAAGCGCTCGAACAGGCATTCGAGATCTCGAAAGGGAACGTCAACGTTCTCGAAGACTCGCCGGAAGGATGGCTGAGCCATCGCTTCACGTCGCGCTTCGCGTGTAACAAATGCGGGACCGAATTCGTCGAGCCGACGCCGCATCTCTTCTCGTTCAACTCGCCGCTCGGCGCGTGTACGAGTTGCCAGGGTTACGGACGAATCATCGGTATCGACACCGAGAAAGTCATTCCCAATCGGACGCTGCGACTCGATGAAATGCCGATCGCGCCGTGGAACTCCGCCGGCTACGAAGACTGCTACGACGATCTCCGCAAGGCGGCGGAGAAGTACAAGATTCGGATGGACGTACCGATCAGCGAGCTGTCGACGGCAGAGTACGACCTGCTCTGGAACGGCCGCTCGAAGTGGTACGGCATCAAAGGCTTCTTCGAGTGGCTCGAAACGAAGAAGTACAAGATCCACGTGCGGGTGAAGCTCGCGAAGTACCGCAGCTACGAACCATGTCCGCAATGCCACGGCTCGCGACTGAAGACCGCCGCGAGCAACGTGAAGTTTCGCGATCTCGCCATCGGCGATCTCTTCGCGATGAACGTGAAGACCGCTCGCCGATTCTGGGAATACCTCGCGCTGTCGAAACAGGAAGAGGCGACGGCCGGTCATCTGCGGCGCGAGATCGTCAACAGGTTGACCTACCTCGATGAGGTCGGACTTTCGTATCTGACGCTCGATCGGCAGACGCGCACGCTGAGCGGCGGCGAATCGCAGCGCATCAATCTCGCCGCGGCGCTCGGCTCGTCACTCACTGAGACGATGTATGTCATCGATGAACCGACGGTCGGCCTGCATGCGCGCGACAGCGAGCGCTTGCTGGCCGTGCTGCGGCGACTGAAGAACGCGGGGAACACTGTCATCGTCGTCGAGCACGATCCGACAATCATTGCCGGCGCCGATCAGACCATCGAGATCGGACCGGGCGCCGGCGAGTACGGCGGCAACATTCTGTACGTCGGTCCGCCGCGTCCGTCGCTCGTGCCGCAGAGTGAAGCGCCCGAGCGCGAGCCGCGTGACGACAAACGCGCCATCCGTATTCGCGGCGCGCGCGAGCACAACCTGAAAGGCGTCGACGTCGACATCCCGCTCGGCAAACTCGTCGCCGTCACTGGAGTTTCCGGCTCCGGCAAATCGACGCTGATCCGCAACTGTCTCTTCAATCGCTATCAGCGCGACGTGCGCGGCATCGCCGGACTCGAGACCGGCAAAGTCGATTCGCTCGAAGGAACGGAGCTCGTTTACGACATGGAGCTCGTCGATCAATCGCCGATCGGCCGTTCGTCGCGCTCGAATCCGGCCACCTACACGAAGGCGTGGGACGAGATCCGCAAACTGCTGTCGGAGACGACCGCCGCGAAGTTGAACAACGTCACCGCCGGCATGTTCTCGTTCAACACAAACGGCGGACGTTGCGACGTGTGCGAAGGCGCCGGCACCGTGAAGATCGACATGCAGTTTCTCGCCGACGTCGAAGTGGTCTGCGAGAAGTGCAACGGCCGCCGCTTCAACGAGCAGGTGATGAAGGTCCGCTACAAAGGCGCGGACGTGAACGACATCCTCAAGCTGACAGTCGACGAAGCGATGAAGTTCTTCGCCGATAAGCGTCCGATCATCAAAAAGCTCTACGCGCTCCGCTCCGTCGGCCTCGGCTATCTGCGGCTCGGACAGTCGACCGATTCGCTGTCCGGTGGCGAAGCGCAGCGTTTGAAGCTCGCATCGTTCCTCGCCGAGAACAGCGCGAAGGCCGAGGCTGGACGGCTGTTTCTCTTCGATGAGCCGACGACCGGTTTGCACTGGACCGACGTCGAGCAACTCCTGAAGACGTTTCGCGAGCTGATCGATCGCGGCAACTCCGTCGTCGTCATCGAGCACAACATTCAGCTGATCGAATCCGCGGATCACGTCATCGATCTCGGCCCGGAAGGTGGCGATGGTGGTGGCGAGTTGATCGCGACCGGCACGCCGGCAGAGATCGCTGCGAACCCGCGCTCGATCACCGGGCGGTATTTGACAGGCGCGGTCGCGCGCGACGCGGTCGCGTAACCTGCCCTCAATCCTTCGAGTCGCGCTCTCCGACCTGTAGAATGACGCACCGTTGCGCATCTGCATTCACAGGAGAACTGCATGAGTGTCACCGAAATGGAGTATCCCGATCGGGTCGGGTCGGCGCCGGATGGCTCAGGTGTCGCGCCGTTTGAGCCGTACATTCCGGCGGACCGGAACATCCCCGAGCTGACGATCCTCCCTCTGATCGTCGGAACGGTGCTCGGGATGGTGTTCGGCGCATCGTCGCTCTACCTCGTGTTGAAGGTCGGCCTTACGGTCAGCGCCTCGATCCCGGTCGCGGTCATCTCGATCACGTTCTTTCGCGTGTTGTCGAAGCTCGGATTGCGCGATGCGACGATCCTCGAGAACAACATCGTGCAGACGGCAGGTTCCGCGGGTGAGTCGATCGCCTTCGGCGTCGGCGTGACGATGCCGGCGATTCTGATCCTCGGCTTCGATCTCGAGATCAGGCGCGTGATGCTGGTGGCGATCCTCGGCGGACTGCTCGGCATCCTGATGATGATCCCGCTTCGGCGCGCGCTCATCGTCGCGCAACACACGACCCTCAAGTACCCGGAGGGAACCGCGTGCGCCGAGGTACTCAAGGCGGGAGCGTCCGAAGAATCGATCGCGGCGGCCTCCGACAGTGCGAAAGCGGAGATGGCGAGGCTCGGCGGTCAGGCCACCAGCGCGAAGACGATCTTCACCGGCTTCGGTATCGGTCTGCTCTACAAAGCGCTCAACGTCGCGTTCCGCGGCTGGAAAGACACGCCGGAGAGAATTTTCGGCGCGCCGTTTGCGGCCGGTTCGATCTCGGCGGAAATCTCGCCGGAGCTGCTCGGCGTCGGCTACATCATCGGCCCGCGCATCGCTTCGATCATGTGCGCCGGCGGCGTGCTCGCGTACCTCGTGCTGATTCCGGCCATCAAGTTCTTCGGCAGCGGCCTCACGTCGCCGCTGGCGCCCGAAACGACCCGGCTCATCGCCGACATGTCGCCGGGCCAGATTCGCAATGCTTACGTTCTCTACATCGGCGCCGGCGCGGTTGCCGCCGGCGGCATCGTCTCGCTCCTCCGCTCGCTGCCGACCATCTGGCACGGGATGAAGGAAGGGATCAAAGACTTCCGCGGCGGCGCGAACGCGCAGGAAACGAAAGAACGGACCGACGTCGATCTCTCGATGAAGCTCGTGCTCATCGGCAGCTTCGCCCTCGTGGCGATCATTGCACTGGCGACTCCGCTGTATGTCGGCGGCACCGGTTTCGGCGCACGGATCATGGCGGCGCTGCTGATCGTCATCCTCGGTTTTCTCTTCGTGACGGTGTCGTCGCGTCTGACCGGTGAGATTGGCTCGTCGTCAAATCCGATCTCCGGCATGACCGTGGCGACGCTCCTGATCACCTGTCTCGTGTTCCTCGTCATCAACTGGACAGGCTCGGCGTACTACGTGACGGCGCTCTCGATCGGCGCAATCGTCTGTATCGCGTCATCGAACGGCGGCACGACCTCGCAGGATTTGAAGACCGGCTTCCTGGTCGGCGCGACGCCGCGCAATCAGCAGATCGCAATCCTCATCGGCGCTCTTGCTTCGGCACTCCTCCTCGGACCGATTCTTCTCAAGCTCAATCATGCAGCGAGCGTCTTCCTGCCGCGTATCAGCTCCGAGCCGATCTCCGGCGAGGAGGGCGGCCCGATGAAGCAGGTCGAGAACTGGCAGCCGTCGCTGCACGTCGATGCCTCGACGCTCTCGACTCATGAATCGTACGAAGGCAAAGACTATCTGGTGTGGCACTACACGCCGGCCGGCGGCGCGTCGGCGCAGCAGTTTCTCGTCGATTCGACCGGCACGCCGCAGTTCCTCATCGATCCGGGCATCAACGGCACGCACAAGTACACCGCCAACGGCAAGACCGCACCGAAGAAGTTCGACGCGCCGAAGGCGACGCTGATGTCGTACATCATCAAAGGCATCCTCAATCACAAGCTGCCGTGGGGACTCGTGCTGCTCGGCGTGATGATCGCGCTGACGCTCGAAATGTCCGGCATCCCATCGCTCGCTTTTGCGGTCGGCGTGTATCTCCCGCTCTCGTCATCGAGTCCGATCTTCATCGGCGGCATGATTCGCTGGCTCGCTGACCGCTACGTCCGCAGCAAGTACCGCGGCATGAATCTCACCGAAGAGCAGCTGGTGGCGGAAGGCGACAAGAGCCCCGGCGTGCTGATGGCCTCGGGTTACATCGCAGGCGGTGCGATCGCGGGCATCCTGATCGCGTTTATGGCGGGCGTGCCGTTCATGGCGACCTTCAACGACAAGCTCGACAAGATGGCGGCCGGCAATCCCTTCGTCTCCGGCGTGAATGCCGACCTGTTGTCGTGCATCCCGTTCGCAATCCTGATTCTTCTGCTCTACCTGGTTGGCCGCGAAATCATTCTCGCGCCGAAACCGGCAGAGAAACGCGCCTAACGCAACTCGTCATCACAACTCGTCAAGGCCCGCTTCGGCGGGCCTTTTCGTTTATTGTGGAAGTACTCGTCCATGGCTTCCGGATGTTTCGAAGCGCTGTTGCTGGTCTTCGTCGTGATCGCGTTTGCGGTCGCGATGCAGGCCAGGAATCGCATCGCGTCGCTGCTCGCCGAGCAGGAACGGCAGCAGCGGACGCTCGAGTATCTCGGCAAACGGCTGAGCGATTTGCGAACGGAGTTTGCGAAGTCGCGCGGCGCGACGGAAGAACCGCCGCAGCCACAGCCGGAGCCGATTCCCGAGCCTTTGCCGATACCGATCGTCGAGCCCGAGCCGATTCCGATTGCCGCGGCGATCATTGTCGAAGAGCCGGTGTTCATCGAGCCGGAACCGCAGCCGGTTGCGTACGAACCTCCGCCTCCGCCACCACCGCCTGTCGTGACGCCGCCTCCTCCCGCGAAGTCGTTCGACTGGGAAGGGCTCATCGGCGTGAAGCTTTTCTCATGGATTGCCGGCATCGCGCTCGTGCTGGCGGCGCTCTTCTTCCTTCGTTACTCCGTCGAGCAGGGATGGCTGAAGCCGATCATTCGCTGCTCGATCGGCATCATCACCGGCATCGTGCTGATCGTCATCTGCGAGCTGAAGATCGCACGCGGCTACAAGACGACGGCAAACGCGATGCATGGCGCGGCGATCGCGATTCTCTTCGCGACGTTCTTTGCCGCGCACGCGCTGTGGCATCTCGCATCGGCCGGCGTCGTCTTCGCGATGATGGTGCTCGTGACTGCCGTCGCGGTGCTGCTGTCGATTCGCCGCGAGTCGCTGTTCATCGCGCTGCTCGGACTCGTCGGCGGGGACGACAACGGCGAGGTCACGCCGCGCCGCCGGGAAGGTGGTGACGTCCTCGAACTCCTCGTCGCCGAGGGTCGCGGCCGCCAGCAGCGGCGCCGCGTCGATTTCGAAGCCGACCGCGGCGGCGATGTCCCAGGTCCGGCAGACCAGCGGGTGGACCTCGCCGAGCCAACCGAGCGGCGCGTTGCCGATCGAGACCTTGGCGCTGCGCCCGGGATGGAGGAACGGCTCGCTCGTCGGCGCGAAGGTGAGCGGCGGGCAGCCGAGGCCGGAGGCGAGCGCCTCGAGCACGCCCTTGAGGGCGTAGAAGTCGACCGGCTCGCCGCCGCCGCGCCACGATTTCGGCACCAGCGGCCCAACCGCGAGCGCGCCGTAGCGGTGCGGCTCGGTGACCGGGGCCGGCGTGTTGCCGGGGAAGTTGCCCGCCAGCGGGCCGCCCTCGGTGGGCGGCGTGCCGCGCAGGTAGACGGCGCCGGCCTCGAACAGCGCAACCGCCTCGCGGCCCCGCGCCAGGTTGCGCGCCGCGACGTCGAGCAGCGAGCCGAGCAGGGTCGTCCGCATCGCCGCGCCCTCGTCGGAGAGCGGGTTGGCGACCAGGATCGGGTCGGCGCGCGGGTCCGGCTCCTCGATCCGCAGCCGCGACGCCTCGCCGGGGTCGGTGAAGCTCCAGCCGACGATCTGGTCGAAGCCGAGGTCACGCAGCTCGTCCTCGGCCCGCCGCCGCAGCCGCTGGGTCCGGTTCAGCCGGCCGACCTTGCCCTCGCCGACCTTCGGCAGCGTCGTCGGCAGGTTCTCGGCGAAGCCGTGCAGGCGGCCGACCTCCTCGATCAGGTCGATCTCCCGGGTCACGTCGTAGTAGCGGTCGGGCGGCACCGTGACCTCGAGGTCATCGCCGTCGGAGAGCACCTCGAAGTCCATCCGTTCGAGGTAGGCGCGCTGGTCGGCGGCCGGGATCTCCATGCCGAGGATCCCGGTGACCCGGGCGCCGCGCAGCCGCAGCTTCCGCGGAGGCGGCTCGGGCGCGGCGACGTCGATCGTCCCCGGCACCAGCTTCGCGCCGCAGAGCTCGACGATCAGCCGCGACGCGACCGCTTGCGCGCGCAGGCAGAGGTCGGGGTGC
>JAOBAU010000307.1 GCA_025463165.1 Acidobacteriota bacterium
GATCGCGTCGGCCGGCGGCATCGAGCTCGTGCTCCTCGACGTCGTCATGCCCGACCTCGACGGGTTCGAAGTCTGCCGCCGCCTGAAAAGCGATGAACGAACGAGCCGCATCCCGGTCATCTTCGTCACCGCGCGCGAAGAGGTCGGCGACGAAGCGCGCGGCTTCGACGTCGGCGGCGTCGACTACATCGCCAAACCGATCCGTCCGCCGATCGTGCGCGCGCGCGTGCAGACGCACCTCGAGCTGAAGCAGGCGCGCGATCTCCTCGAATCGCTGGCGTCGCTCGATCCGCTGACCGGCATCGCCAACCGCCGCCGCTTCGACGTCACGCTCGACGCCGAATGGCGGCGCTGCGCGCGCAACGGCTCGATGTTCTCGCTCGCCATCATCGACGTCGATCACTTCAAAGAGTTCAACGACACGTACGGCCACGCGCGCGGCGACGACTGTCTGCGCGAGCTCGCCCAGGCATTGCGCAGCGTGGCGCGGCGACCCGGCGATCTGGCCGCGCGCTACGGCGGCGAAGAGTTCGCGCTCATCCTGCCGGAGAGCGACGCCACCGCCGCGCAGACGATCATCCGCCGCCTGTTCGACGACATCGGCGTGCTCGCGCTGCCGCACGCCTCGTCATCGTGCGCGGACGTCGTCACGATCAGCGCCGGCGCGGTGACGCTCATTCCGACCGACATCCTCAGGCCGTCGCTGGCCGTCGAATCGGCCGATCGCCTGCTGTACGAATCGAAAGACGGCGGACGCAATCGCGCCCATCACTTCGACATCATCAACAACACGGGCGAATGGATCACCGGCACCACCACGGCCAACGTGCAGGAGTCACGATGAAACGCATCACGATCACGTTCCTCGCCATTCTTCTGACGGCCTTCGCCGCGTTCGCCGACGATCCGCCGCCGCAACAGGCGCGCGCCGAAGACAAGGAGCTCGCGGATCTCCTGTCGATCGTGCAGCAGGAGACGGAAGTCGCGACGAAGACTATGATGAACAGCGACTACGTCCCGGGAATCGTCACCGTGCTCGAAGGCGACGAGCTCGAAGCGCTCGGCATCATCACCGCCGGCGAAGCGCTCGGTCTCGTGCCGGGTATGTTCTCGGTCAAAGACCGGCTTTCGAATCAGGCGGTGATCTCACGCGGTCTCGATTTTCCGTTCAACGCGGGCAACATTCTCATCCTCATCAACTCCATTCCGCTGACGCGTCCCGATGCCGGCATCACGACGTCGGCGCTGCAGATTCCGGTCGAGCAGATCGAGCGGATCGAAGTGATTCGCGGCCCCGGCTCCGTCGTCTACGGCGACTTCGCGTTCATGGGTCTCGTCAACATCGTCACGCGCAAAGAAGGATCGCGCGGCTTCGTCCGGCTCGACTCGCCGCACCGCTCGCGCAGCGAAGGAGTGCGGACGGCGTTCGACGCCGGCGGCTCGACGTTCACCGGCAACGTCTCGCGTTACGACACCGGCAACCTCGGCGGGCCGGCAACGATTCACAGCGCGAACGACGGCCGCTGGTACGGCGTTGCCACATACGATCGCGGCGGGTTTTCGCTCGCCGCGGAAACCGCGCATCGCGATTACGACGGCGGCAATCCGGGCGCGCAATTCGCCGAATCGAGCTGGGTGCTCGACGCGAAATACACGCACTCGCTCGCCGCGAAGCTCGACGGCACGCTGCACGCGTCGTATCTCCGCAACGAGCTCGCCGACGTGACGACGACGTTCAGCGGACATCTCCTGCGCATGGGCGCCGACGTGATCTGGAACGGCATGCGGCGCAACTCGTTCCTCGGCGGCGTCGACTACACGATCTCCACGACTGACGACGCGCGATTCGCTCCCGCGCCCGCGCCCGGCGCGCCTCCCGGACCGCCGCCCGCGCAGATCCTGCTCGCGCACGGAAAAGAGCGCCGCATCACCGGCGTCTATCTGCAGGATCGCATCGACCTCCGCACGAATCTCTCGCTCACGCTCGGCGGCCGTTACGACGCGTACAGCGATCTCGATTCGCGCTTCACGCCGCGCGTATCGCTGGCGTGGCGGCTCAGCGATCGGCACATTCTGAAAGCGCAATACGCGGAAGGATTTCGTCCGCCGACGTTCTTCGAGCTCTACACGCCGCCGGCGCGCGGATCGGTTCCGCGCTACTACTTCGAATCGAATGCGACGACGGAACTGAACTACGTGTACCGCGCGGCCGGACACGTCGGTCGCGTCACGCTGTTCCGCGCAATCATCAGCAATCTCATTCGGCCGGGCGGCGTGATCACCGATCCGAATGCGAAAGCCGAGGGCGTTGAAGTGGAGTGGTCGCAGCAGGTTGGCGTGCCGCTGAAAGTCGACGCGAACGTTTCGTATACGGAGACCGAGGATCCGAGAGCAGTCGGGCCAGCGTTCCCGCGGAACCCGAATTTGATCGCGCCGAAATGGCTTGGAAATCTGTCGCTGCTGTACCGGCCAATCAGCGGCTTGATCATCGGCAGCCATCTCAGTCACGTCGGCGAGCGGCCGCGCGGCAACGGCTTCGATCTCGTCGACTTCACGATCACGAAGCAGGACGCCGGCATTCGCGGGCTCGACGTTCGCGTCGGAATGAAGAACGCGTTCGATCAGTCGGTGCGCTATCTCTTCGTCCGTCCGAACAACAATCAGACCGACACCACCGTCTTCCCCGGCCGCAGCGTCTGGGTGCAGCTCTCCTGGAAACGATGAGCGCGGGCCGGATCGTCATCGCCGACGACAACAGCGTCAACCGCATGCTCCTCGGCGGCATCCTGGAGCACGCCGGTTACGAAGTGCGCGCGGCCGCCGACGGCGCGGAAGCGCTGCGGATGATCGAAGGCGATCCGCCCGACATGGTGCTGCTCGACATTCAGATGCCGGAGCTGAGCGGCTACGACGTCTGCCGCGCCATGCGCGCGAAGACGCAGCTGGCGATCATTCCGGTCGTCTTCATCTCCGCGCTCGACGACGTCGAGGAAAAAGTGCGAGGCTTCGAAGCGGGCGGCGTCGACTACGTCACGAAACCGTTCGAAGCGGCGGAAGTCCTCGCGCGCGTCGGCAGTCAGGTGAAGCTCTTTCGGCTGCAGCGCGAGCTCGCCGATCGCAACTCGCAACTACAGAGACGCAATGTCGAGCTGCAGCGGCGCAACGTGCAGCTGGCGCTCGCGCACCAGCGCACCGAGCGCGTCTTCGTGGCGCTGTCGGAAGCGCTGACCGGCACGCTGCTCGACGAAACGTACCGGCTCGAAGAGAAGATCGGTGAAGGCGGATTCGGCGCCGTCTATCGCGGCACGCATCTTCGGCTGCAGCGTCCCGTCGCGGTGAAAGTGTTGCGCGCGATCAGCGGCGTCGACAGCGACGTACAGCTGGCGCGGTTCCGTCGCGAAGGAATCGCGGCGTGCCGCATCGCGCATCCGAACGCGGTCGAAGTACTCGACTTCGGCGTCTCATCAACCGGCATCGCGTATCTCGTGATGGAGCTGCTGAACGGGATGACGTTCGGAACGTTGCTGCGCAGCTCGCACACGCTGCCGCTCGCGCGGACCGGTGCGATCGTCGCACCGGTTTGCGATGCGCTCGGCGCCGCGCACGCGGCGGGAATCGTTCATCGCGACATCAAACCCGATAACGTTTTCCTGCACGCGGCCGGCGATGGCGAAGTGGTGAAAGTCGTCGACTTCGGCATCGCCAAGCTCGTCGACGATTCGCTGCCGGAGAACGACGTCACGCAGCACGGCACGTTTATCGGCACGCCGATTTACATGGCGCCGGAGCGGCTGATGGGAAGCTCGTACGACACCCGCTCCGACATCTACAGCATCGGCGTGATGCTCTATCTGAGCGTCAGCGGCTACCTGCCGTTCACGACGGAGTCGACGAACATCCCGGAGATGATCAAGCTGCATCTGACGACGAAGCCGCGCCGTCTGAGCAGCGTCACGCACGAGCTCGACCCGCGATTCGAAGAGCTGGTGATGCAGTCGCTCGCGTACGACCCGGCACACCGGCCGGGACTGCGCGACATCGCCAGCGAGCTGCGGCGCTGGTCCTGAACTATAATTCCGGTTCGTGACCGAAGACGATTATCTGCGGGCTTTCGGCGAGCGTGTCCGCGGCGAGCGGGCGCGGCGCGGGATGAGTCGCAAGCTCCTCGCCGGTCACGCCGGGATTTCGGAGCGCTACATCACGCAGCTCGAGTCGGGAAAAGGAAACGTCTCGATTCTGCTGCTGCGCCAGATTGCCGGCGCACTCGGCCTGCCGCTCAGCCGCCTCGTCGAGGATGAGAATCCATCGCCGGAGCTGACGCTCGTCTGGCAGTTTCTCGCACGCCTTTCGCCCGCGCAGTTGAAGGATGCGTATGCGTCGCTGTCGACGCAGTTCGCCGCCGGCGCGAGCGCATCGCGATCGCAGCGGATTGCACTCGTCGGCCTGCGCGGCGCGGGAAAAACGACGCTCGGCGCGGCCATCGCGGAGGCGCGCGGCGTCCCGTTTTACGAGCTGGACCGCGAGGTGGAGCGGCTTTCCGGCACGTCGCTCGGCGCGATTCTCGAGCTGTACGGCCAGCAGGCGTATCGTCGCTACGAAGTGCAGGCGCTGCAGGAGTTGCTCGAGAGCGAACAGCAGTTCGTCGTCGCCACCGGCGGCGGGATCGTTTCCGAGGCATCGACATACGAGCTGCTCCTCCGAAACTGCGTCACCGTCTGGGTGCGCACGAGTCCGGAAGAACACATGGCGCGCGTGATCGCGCAGGGCGATCGCCGTCCGATGGCCGGCTCGCAACAGGCGATGGATGATCTTCGCCGCATTCTCGAAGAGCGGACGCCGCTGTACGCGCGTGCGGATTTAACGATCGATACGGCGGGACGGTCGGTGCAGCAGAGCACGCGACAACTGCTCAGCGCGCTGAAGCGCCAGAAATAATGCGGCACGTCAACCGCATTCGGAACTATACTGCCGAACTTTTGCAGGAGCACTGATGATCACATTCGACCGCGACCCGGCCACTTACCAGCACTGGCGACTCTCTTTCGATGGTCCCGTCGCCACGCTGACGCTCGACGTCGCCGAGGACGCCGGCATCGAGCCGGGATACAAACTGAAACTCAATTCGTACGATCTCGGCGTCGACATCGAGCTGCGCGACGCGCTCGATCGCATCCGCTTCGAGCATCCGGAAGTCGGCGCGGTCGTCATCGCCAGCGCGAAGGACCGGATGTTCTGCGCCGGCGCGAACATCTACATGCTCGGCAAATCGAGTCACGCGTGGAAGGTGAACTTCTGCAAGTTCACGAACGAAACGCGCAACGGCATCGAAGATACGAGCGAACATTCCGGACTGAAGTTCCTCGCCGCCGTGAATGGCACCGCGGCCGGCGGCGGCTACGAGCTCGCGCTTGCATGCGACGAGATCGTCCTCGTCGACGATCGCTCCAGCGCGGTGAGCTTTCCCGAAGTTCCGCTGCTGGCGGTGTTGCCGGGAACCGGCGGACTGACGCGGCTCGTCGACAAGCGCAACGTCCGCCGCGATCTCGCCGATGTGTTCTGCACGACCGCCGAGGGGCTGGGCGGCGCGAAAGCGAAAGCGTGGGGACTCGTTGATGAGATCGCGCCGCCGCGCGCGTTCGCCGAAAAAGTTCAGGAGCGCGCAATGGCGCTTGCCGCGAAAACGGATCGTCCGCACGATGCGAAAGGGATCGCGCTGACGCCGCTGAAGCGCACCTTCGATGAGAGCGGCGTGCACTACGAGCACGTCGACGTCGCCATTGACGCGCCCGCGCGCACGATCGAGATCACCGTGCACGCACCGTCTGCGAATGAAGCGGAAGAACTCGACGCGATTCTCGAAGCCGGCGCGAACTGGTGGCCGCTCGCCATCGCGCGCGAGCTCGATGACGCGATCCTGCATCTGCGCACGAACGTTCGCGAAGGCGGGATCTGGCTGTTCAAAACGCGCGGCGATCTCGACGCGGTGCTGCGCATCGATCGCGCGCTCGACAAGCATTCCGGCAACTGGTTCGTACGCGAAACGATCGGCTTCCTTCGCCGCGCGCTCGGACGGCTCGAAGTGTCGTCGCGCAGCATCTACGCGGTCATCGATGAAGACTCGGCCTTCGCCGGCACGCTCTTCGAGCTCGCGCTCGCCGCCGATCGCTCGTACATGCTGGCGTCGGAAGAGAATGGCCCGCGCGTCGCGCTGAGCGCGATGAACTTCGGACCGTACACGCTGCCGAACGGAGTGACGCGGCTCGAAGCGCGCTTCGGAAGCGAGTCGCCAAAACTCGCGGCGTTGCGCGCGCGCGTTGATGCTCCGATGAACGCGGAAGAAGCGCTCAATGCGGGACTGATCACGTTCGCACCGGATGAGCTCGACTGGGAAGATGAGCTGCGCCTCGCCATCGAAGAGCGCGCCAGCCTTTCGCCCGACGCGCTCACCGGCATGGAAGCAAGCCTCCGCTTCGGCGGCCGCGAAACGATGGCGACGAAAATCTTCGGCCGTCTGTCGGCGTGGCAAAACTGGATCTTCATCCGCCCGAATGCGGTCGGCGAAGAAGGCGCACTGAAGCTGTTCGGCAGCGGCAGCAAACCCCGCTTTTCGTGGGAAAGGATCTGACGATGACTTCGATGAATTACGACGAGCGCATTCCGAACAACGTCGATCTTTCGACGAACAAGACGCTGCAGCGCGCGCTCGAGCATTGGCAGCCGCGCTTTCTCGACTGGTGGAAGGAGCTCGGCCCTGCCGTGTTCCAGAACAACGACGTCTATCTGCGCACGGCGACGTCCGTCGATCGCGAGGGATGGGCGACGTTCGGAATGGTGCGAATGCCGGAGTATCGCTGGGGCATCTTCCTCGCCGAGCGCGATCCGAATCGCACCATCGGTTTCGGCGATCACATCGGCGCGCCGGCGTGGCAGGTCGTGCCGGGCGAACATCGTTCGACGCTTCGTCGTCTCATCGTCACGCAGGGCGACACCGAGCCCGCCTCCGTCGAACAACAACGCGCCCTCGGCACCACCGCGCCGTCGCTCTATGACCTGCGCAATCTCTTTCAGGTGAACGTCGAAGAAGGACGCCACCTCTGGGCGATGGTCTATCTGCTCCACGCCTACTTCGGCCGCGACGGCCGCGAAGAAGCGGAAGGTCTGCTCGAGCGCCATTCCGGCGACGCCGACAAGCCGCGCATTCTGTCGACGTTCAACGAGCCGATCCGCGACTGGCTGTCGTTCTATATGTTCGCGTACTTCACCGATCGCGACGGGAAGTTCCAGCTGAAGGCGCTCGCCGAGAGCGGCTTCGATCCGCTCGCGCGCACCTGCCAGTTCATGCTGACGGAAGAAGCGCATCACATGTTCGTCGGCGACACCGGAATCGGCCGCGTCGTGCGGCGAACCGTCGAGGTGATGAACGAGCTGCGGACGGAAGACGCGCAGAAGGTGCGCGCCGCCGGCGCCATCGATCTGCAGACGATTCAGAAGTACATGAATTTCTGGTTCAGCTCCGCGCTCGATCTGTTCGGCTCCGAGGTCTCGTCGAACGCCGCGAGTTATTTCGCGAACGGACTGAAAGGACGTCCCGACGAGTCGCTGTACGAAGACCATCGCGCCGACGGCGACTACACGCTCTCGGTGCCGAGCGGAGCGGAAACGGTCCCGCTGCGGAACGCCATGAACGAAGTGCTCCGCTCCGCGTACGTCCGCGATTGCGAGAACGGCGTGAAGCGCTGGAACAAAATCATCGAAAAAGGCGGCATCAACTTCGAGCTGCGCCTGGCGAGCCCGCGCTTCCGCCGCTCCGTCGGCGCATGGTCGAACGTCCCGACCGATCCCGCCGGCAACTCGATCAGCGCGGAATCGTTCGCCGGCCAGATCGCCAACTGGATCCCGACTCCGGACGATCAGGCATTCGTGCAGTCGCTGATGCAGCCGGTGCTCGAACAGGGAAAGGTGGCAGCGTGGATCGCACCGCCCGATCGCGGGATCAACAATCTGCCGGTTGATTACGAGTACGTGCGGGTGGGGTAATGTGGCGGCGGCCGCTTCGGCCGCCGTTCCGAGGCGGGCGAAGCGCCCGCCTCCACACCTTGCGGCACAATCCGGCAATACGAGCCTCCAATCACCCGTCAATCCATTCGCAGGACCAAACGGGTTGCAATCAATGGAGGCTCTATGAAGGTCACAAGGATCATCGTATTCATCACGGCTCTGGCTGCGCTGTCACAGGCGGCCACGGCTGCCACAAACGCAATCATCCCTTCGTCGAATTGGGCGACGGATTCCTACATCGCTGAATTCACGCCGGGCAGTAACGTACACGCGGTCGCCGACAGTCTCGTGCAGACATACGGCGGCAACGTCACGTATTACTACGAATACACGCTCACCGGAATGGCGTTCACTACGTCGAGCGTGAGTGTCGCCAACGCGATCAACAGTGACTCGCGGGTCACTCGTACCGCGCAGGACACGATGGGTGGCGTGGCGCAGGCAGGCAGCACGAATGCGCTGCCGGGCTGGGCACTCGATCGAATCGATCAGCAATCTCCGGCGCTCAACGGCCGCTATTCAGTGGGCTCACGCGCCGGCAAAGGCGTCAGTATTTACATCGTCGACTCGGGAATCACCGACGTCAACGGCGAGTGGGGCAGCTTTCCATCGCGACTCGAGAACGTGTTCAAGTACACGTCCGTCGATCCCGATCGTCCGGAGGTTGACTATCTTGACGCCTACGTCTTCCCGCTCGGCGGAGGCGGATCGGCACCAGGACACGGCACGCAGGTCGCGGCGATCGCGGCAGGGCAAACGTTCGGTGTCGCACGCGGAGCGTTGATCAAGAATGTGAAAGTCACCGGCTCGCGCACCGATACCTCGCGCACATCCAACGTCCTGGCGGGACTCGACGCCGTCTACCACCACTTCACGACTCACAACATCAACTGGCATCCCGGTGGCCGCTGCACGGCAGGAACGGGCACACAGGACAATCCATCCGTCGTCAACATGAGCCTCGCCTTTCCAAAGCACGTGATGCTCGACGACGCGGTGCTCAATCTGATCGGCGCGGGAGTCGTGGTAGTCACAGGCGCCGGCAACACCAGCCTGACCGACATCTCGACTGTCTCTCCCGCACATCTCGGCAGCGCACAGTGCGGTGGCACACTGACAGTCGGTGCCTCGATGCTGGCCACTTCGCCGGTCGAAGATCAGATCGGGCTATTCGCGAACGGCCAGAAGTCCAATTCGGGCGTGGGCGTTCGCATCTGGGCTCCGGGCGTTGCGGTCGACGCGGTCAATGGTCTTGGCAGTGCAGCGAAGTTTGACGGAACGTCGGCAGCGACGCCATACGTGAGCGGCGCTGTCGCGAAGCTGCTCGCCGAAAATACCGGCGCCCCGCAGACGCCCGACGCGGTAATGACGACCATCGTCAATGCGGCCACTCCGAATGCGCTGAAAGATCCCAACACGAGTTGTGGAGGAGTGCACTGCGCCGCCACACTCAATGGTGCAAACAACGCTCTGCTCTACATCGCGCCGACGGCGCCCGCCAAGAAGGGCGATTTCGACGGCGACGGCAAAGCCGACATCGTTTGGCGCAACGCGGCCACCGGTGCGAACGCGGCCTGGCTCATGGATGGCGTGACGTTCAATGCCGCCCGCATCCTGAACTTTCCGGGCCTCAGCAACCAGGACTACAGGATTGTCGGCGCCGATGATTTCGACGGCGACGGTCACGAAGACATCCTGTGGAGAAACTTCGCGAACGGCAATACCGCACTCTGGTTGATGAACGGCGCGACGTTGCAAGAGGTCGTGAATCTGCCGGCCCTGACGGCCATGAACTACTACATCGGCGGCATCGGCGATTTCAACAACGATGGCTCCGTCGACATCCTCTGGCGAAACGGCGTGACCGGCGCAAACGCGGTCTGGCTCATGAACCGGACGCAGTTCAGCTCCGTCGTGAATCTTCCGCCGCTCAACGGAGCCAACATGGTGTTCGAAGGAGTCGCAGACTTCAACAACGATGGTAAGACGGACATCCTCATTCGCGACTACAGCGCTGGCAGCAACAGCGCGTGGCTGATGGACGGCACTACATTCGTCTCGAGCGTGAGCCTTCCACCGCTGCCGAATACCGACTACCACACCGGAGGCGTGGCCGATTACAACGGCGATGGCAA
>JAOBAU010000337.1 GCA_025463165.1 Acidobacteriota bacterium
GACTTCCGCCTCGACCTTCTGGATCGTGTCATTCGTGTTCGAGCCGGAGAGGGCGCTGAACACTTTCACGACGCGCGTCAGCAGCGTGCCGGTGCGCTCCATCGCTTCGATGGTGTTGGTGAACGTCGGCGGCTCGCTGCTGTTCGCGATCGTGGCGATCTCAGCGAGCTCCTGGCGCATCCCCTCTTCAATCGCCGGCTGATAGTCGGAGTCTTTGATCCGATCGAACGGTGGCGCCTGGAATGGGAGGGTGCTGGCGGTAAAGAAGGGATTGGCAGTGGCGGCGGTGTTGGAGGTGGTCGCGGAAGGCGCCGACTGCGGCGCCGGGGCGGGCATTTGCGTGCACGCTCCGACGAGAGTCAGCGCGGATATCAGAGGAAACGTTCGTCTCATTCATGTTCTTTCTGTGGTGAATTCAGCCCAAAAAAGCGGCCGGATCCAGGAGAACGAAAGAAACGCCCGCGGAATGCCTTCTACCCAAAGTGGATTCCCGCGCCCCTCGGAAGAGCAGGATTAAAATGACTGCGCAATGACCGATGAGGAGCTGAAAGGGCTGTTCACGACGCTGCGGCAGGAGATGTCGGAGATGCGGACGGAGATGTCCGACACTCGAATAGAGAACGCCGAAGCTCATGCGGCAACTCGCCAGTTGATGGACGCAAACCTCGCCGCCGTACGCGATGAGAATGCCGACGCTCTTGCGGCAAGGCGCCAGCTCATGGATGTAAGTCTCGCAGCCATACGCGACGAAAACGCCGAGGCGCATATGGCAACTCGCCAGCTCATGGACGTAAGCCTCGCAGGCATACGCGACGAGAACGCCGAGGCGCATGCGGCAACGCGCCAGCTCATGGACGTAACCCTCGCAACCGTACGCGACGAGAACGTCACGGCTCACGCGGCGACGCGCAATCTCATCTCCACAATGCGGAGAGAAAACGCCACCGCCCACGTCGAAACGCGTCTGCACATGGACGTCATCGGCGAGCACATCGCGGAACGGTTCCAGTTCCTCGTCGAGACCGTCCAGTTCGTCGATCAGAAGCTTGACCGCAATGTTGAGCGGCTCGAAGAGAGAATCGATCGCAGCGCCGGCGACACGCAGGCGCTCGTCCGCTATGCGTACGGGCAGCTCGACCAGCGCATCAGCAGGCTCGAATAGCCGCCTGCCGCTTATCATCCTCGCGCATGAAGCGTCTCCTCGCCTGCGCTCTCCTCCTTGCTTCCACCGCATTCGCGGATGTCGATCCCTCGCTCTTCGGCGAATTGCACTGGCGGCTGATCGGACCGTTTCGCGGCGGACGCGTGCTCGCCGTCAGCGGCGTGCCGGGCGAGCCGCAGCATTTCTACTTCGGTCACGTGAACGGCGGCGTATGGGAAACGCGCGACGCCGGCCGCACATGGACGCCGATCTTCGATGACCAGCCGATCGGCTCGATCGGCGCACTCGCCATCGCGCCGTCAAATCCGAACGTGATCTACGCCGGCACCGGTGAAGCCGATATGCGCTCCGACATCGCCCAGGGCGACGGAATCTACAAATCTCTCGACGCCGGAAAAACCTGGACGCACGTCGGTCTGCGCGACTCGCAGCAGATCGGACGCATCACCATCGATCCTGCCGATCCGAACATCGTCTATGTCGCGGCACTCGGCCATCCGTACGGACCGAACGCCGAGCGCGGCGTCTTCCGCTCGCGCGACGGCGGCAAAACCTGGGCGCGCATTCTCAGCCGCAACGACAGCGACACCGGCGCGATCGATCTCGCGTTCGAGCCCGGCAACGCGCGCGTGATCTACGCCGCGCTCTGGCAAACGCGCCGCACGCCGTGGAGCGTCTATCCGCCATCGAACGGACCGGGCAGCGGTCTCTTCAAATCAACGGACGGCGGCGACACGTGGACGGAGCTGAAAGGAACCGGCCTGCCGGCAAAACCGGGACGGATCGGCATCGCCGTCGCGCCGTCCAATCCGCGCCGCGTGTACGCGATCGTCGACGCCGAAGATGGCGGGATGTATCGCTCCGACGATGCCGGCGCAACGTGGATTCGCGCCGGCAGCGACGCGCGCGTCTGGAGCCGCGGCTGGTACTTCGGCGGCATCACCGTCGAACCGAAAGACGCCGACGTCGTCTACTCGTGCAACGTCAATCTCTTTCGCTCGAGCGATGCCGGAAAAACGTGGGCGCCGGTGAAAGGCGCGCCGGGCGGCGACGATTACCACTCACTCTGGATCGATCCGACCACTCCCTCCCGCCGCATCCTCGGCGTCGATCAGGGAGCGGTCGTCTCCGTCAACGACGGCCGCACGTGGAGCAGCTGGTTCAATCAGCCGACCGGCCAGTTCTACCACGCGATCACCGACGACCGTTTCCCGTACCACGTCTACGGCGCGCAGCAGGATTCCGGCGCCGCCGGCATCCCGAGCCGCACGAACTCGTACGACGGCATCACGATGATGGAGTTCCGCGAGGTGACGGCCGGCGGCGAGAGCGACAACGTCGCGCCCGATCCGAAGGATCCCGAGATCATCTACGGCGGACGCGTCGAGAAACTCGACACGCGCACGCACCAGACACAGTCGGTCGATCCGACGATCGCGTATCCGGAGAACGATCGCCGCACGTGGACGCTGCCGCTCGTCTTCTCGCGCCGCGATCCGCGCGTCCTCTACTTCTCGAATCAGCATCTCTTCCGCACCGAAGACGGCGGCAATCACTGGACGGTCATCAGTCCCGACCTGACGCGCGAAGCGCCCGGCGTGCCGTCGAATCTCGACGCGGCCACCGCGGCGCTCTCGACCGGCAAACGTCCCGGCGTGATCTACGCCATCGCTCCGTCGCGCGTGGCCGACCGCGACCTCTGGGTCGGTACCGACGACGGTCTGATCTGGCGGACGCGCGACGAGGGCGCGCACTGGACGAACATCACCCCGCCCGCACTGACCGCGTGGTCGAAGGTCGGCATCATCGATACGTCGCACTTCGACGCCGAGACCGCGTACGCCGCCATCGATCGTCATCGCCTCGATGATTTCCGCCCGTACATTTATCGCACGCACGACGGCGGCAAAACGTGGCAGGCGATCGCGAACGGGATTCCAAACGGCAGCTTCGTCAACGCGGTACGCGAGGATTCGGCGACGAAGGGACTTCTGTACGCCGGTACCGAGAAGGGTGTGTACGTTTCCTTCGACGACGGCGATCACTGGCAGTCATTGCAGAAGAACCTTCCGGTGACGTCGGTGCGTGACATCGACGTGCACGGCAACGACGTCGTCATCGGCACGCACGGCCGCGGTTTCTGGGTCATGGATGACGTGACGCCGCTTCGCCAGCTCACCGCCGCGGCGGCAACCGGTCCGCTCCTGTTTAAGCCCGCAACGGCGGTCCGCGAGCGTCCCGCCGGGTTCACCGGCACGCCGATGCCGAAGGATGAAGCGATGGCGCCGAATCCGCCGAACGGTGCGTACATCGATTACGTCCTTCGCACGTCACCGGCGCAGCCGCTGACGCTCGACATTCTCGACGACCACGACGTTCTCGTGCGACGCTACAGCAGCGCCGACGCCGCGCCGGTCGTCGATCCGGCGAAGCTGCGCACGGCGCCGGAATGGTTCGCCACTCCGTCAACACTGAAGACGTCCGCCGGCATGCATCGCTTCGTCTGGCCGATCCGTTATCAAGCGCGCGCCGCCGGCAGCGGCGCATACGCGAACGGCGTCTGGGCGCCGCCCGGCAACTACAAAATCGTCCTCAACGTTGACGGCCAGCGGTTCACGCAACCGCTCACCATCGTTGCCGATCCGCGCGTGAAACTTCCCGTTTCCGCGTACGCGGAACAGTTCGCACTGGCGCGGCAGGTCGAGGAGTTGCAGGTTGCCGTCGCCGCCGCACTCGAAGAAGCATCGACGCTCGTGCCGAAACTGCGCACGCAGAAGAACGATTCGTTGACGGAGCGAGCGGTTGCGCTCTCCGACGTCAATCTGACCGAAGCGTGGTGGCTGCTCCCTTCATCGAAGACGAGCCTCCGCTTCGTCGACAACGCGCTCGAGAAACTCGCGGCCGTCGTCGACGGCGCCGATGCCGCGCCGACCACCGACGCCCGCGAAAGCTGGGCCAGGCTGCAGCCGCTCGCCGCGAATGCGCTGCGGGCGTGGAAGGAGTTCGTCGTGACCGTGCCGAAGCCGTAACGCGTCGCGCGCGCCGCGAAGCGCTATCCTTCCGTCATTGCGTTTATCGACGGGTACGAAACTCGGCGCGTACGAGGTGGTCGCTCCTCTCGGCGCAGGCGGCATGGGAGAGGTGTATCGCGCACACGACTCGCGCGTCGGCCGTGACGTCGCCATCAAAGTCCTGCCGCATCGGCTTGCCGCTGATGACGAAGCGCACGCGCGATTCCTTCGCGAAGCGAAAGCGATCGCGGCGATCTCGCATCCGAACATCCTCGCGCTCTACGAGTTCGAGCGCGAAGACGACATCACCTACGTCGTCACGGAACTGCTCGAAGGCGAGACGCTGCGCGGCCTCATCGCCCGCGGTCCGATCTCATGGCGCCGCGCCGCGGAGATCGGCGCCTGCATCGCCGACGGTCTCTCGGCCGCGCACCTCAAAGGAATCATTCATCGCGACCTGAAACCGGAGAACGTTTTCATCACCAGTGATGGACGCGTCAAGATTCTCGACTTCGGCCTCGCCAAAGCGACGCCGCTGCAAACCGGCGGCGGCGACGTCAAAGCGACGGAAAAACTTCTCAGCGACGACATGCTGAGCGACGAGTCGGTGATCGGCACGGTCGGCTACATGGCGCCCGAACAACTGCGCGGCCAGCTGGCAACGGCCGCGAGCGACATCTTCGCGCTCGGTTGCGTGCTCTACGAAGCGGTGGCCGGACGTCCGGCGTTCATCGCCGAGAGTCCGGTCGAGACGATGACTGCCGTACTTCGCGATGAGCTTCCCGAGCTCAGCGGCTCCGGCAAGCGCGTCCCGTACGAGTTGGAACGGATCATCCGCCGCTGCGTCGAAAAGAATGCCGAGGCGCGTTTCCAGTCCGCTCGCGACCTCGGGTTCGCGCTGCGTGCACTCGGCACCACGCCGATCGAGCGCGAATGGCTGCACTGGCCGCGCGCGTCACGCCGAAAGTTGATGATCGGCGCCGGCCTCGCCATCGCGGTGGTCGTCGCTATGATCGTTGCGACGTTGCTGCGTCAGCGCACCGAAGAAGCATCGCCCGTCGCGATCCGCTCGCTCGCCGTGCTGCCGTTCGACAACGCCAGCAAAGACGCCAACAACGAATACCTCAGCGACGGCATCACCGAATCGCTCATCAACGCGCTCTCGCAAATCCCCGAGCTCTCCGTCGTCTCGCGCACGTCGGTCTTCCGCTACAAAGGCAAAGAGACGCAGCCGATGGCGATCGCGAAAGAGCTGAAGGTGCAGGCGCTGCTGACCGGCCGCATCGTCAAGCCGGGCGAAGAGCTGATCATCAGCACGGAGTTGATCGACGGTCGCAACAATCGCCACCTGTGGGGCGAGCAATATCACACGAAGATGTCGGACCTCGCGGCGGTGCAGGCGACGATCTCACGACAGATTTCCGAACAGCTCCGCCTGCAGCTGAGCGGGCAGACGAAGAAGAACGTCGGCAAGCACTACACGGAAAACAGCGAGGCGTATCGGCTCTATCTGCAGGGCCGCTACGAGTTGAACAAGCGCACCGGCGAATCGTTCGAGCGCGCCATCAACAACTTCAGCCAGGCGATCGCGCGCGATCCGAACTACGCGCTCGCATACGCCGGACTGGCCGACTGCTACATCCTGCAATCGATCTACAACGAGAGCCCGCCGTCGAAGGCGCTGCCGCTCGCGCGCGCCGCCGCCGATCGCGCCATCGAGCTCGATGATGAGCTGGCGGAAGCGCACACGTCGCGCGCCTACTTCCTGATGAATTTCGACAGCGATCTGAGCGCCGCGTCGAACGAGTTCGAGCGCGCGCTGGAGTTGAATCCGAATTACGCAACGGCGCGCCAGTGGTACAGCCGGCTGCTCGTGACGAGCGGACGATTCGACGAAGCGATCCGCGAGATTCGCCGTGCGGAGGAGCTCGATCCGCTGAGCCTCGTCATCATCGCCGAGACCGGCGGCGTCTACGCCGACAGCGGCCGGCTCGACGAAGCGGTCGCCGAATGCCGTCGCGCGCTCGACCTCGAACCGAACTTCCCGCTCGCGCATTACGTACTCGCCGGCGCGCTCCTCAAACAGAAAAGGTTCCCCGACGCCATCCGTGAATCCGAAACCGCGTGGCGCCTCGGTATGGATCCGCGCAGCCTCGTTCGCCTCGGAGTTTCGTACGCCGCCGCCGGACGCCGCGATGATGCGCTGCGCACGCTGGCCGATCTCGAAGCGCTTCGCGGCAAACGCTTCGTGCCGTCATACGGAATCGCGACACTCGAGCTCGCGCTCGGCCGCAACGACGCCGCGCTCGCCCATCTTCGCGATGCGGCGAGGGAACTACCGCCCGGGCAGTACCAGCGAATCCTCGCGGAGGATCCGATGCTGGCGCCGCTGCGCGCCCGACTGCCATAGACGTCCCAGCTGGCCGACGTGGCGGGCGAAGCGCCCGCCACCACACCAGACCGAACGCGCGCGCAACCGTCCGGAATCGCTCCGCCGCGAAGCCGTCCACCGACGCTTGCGAACCAACGCAGCGGCGCGTCGCCGCCTATTCGCTCCAGAAGAAACGCGGCATCGTCTGCTGCGTCGGCCACTCCTTCGTCAGCGTTTCTCCTTCGTACACCTCGCCGTTTTTCACCACGTAGTGAATCTTCAGCGAGTTGTGGATGTCCTCCAGCGGATTCGCGTCGAGCACGATGAAGTCGGCGAGCTTGCCCGCTTCGATCGAGCCCAGGTCCGGCGCGAAACCGATCTTGTCGGCGGCGAGGATCGTTGACGCGCGCAGCGCTTCGTGCGGCGTCATCGCCGTCATTCCCTTCGGCGCGCCCTCGCCCGCCATCGCCCAGAGCTCCCAGTGCGGACCGAAACCCTGCACCTGTCCGTGTGCACCGAGCGACACGTTTCCGCCCGCGCGCAGCACTTCCGCGACTCCGTGCGCGACGACCGGGAAGTGATACTCCGACGGATCGATCCACGGATGACGGCGCGCTTTCTCGTCGATCACGAAGTGCGGCGTGAAACGGAGCAGCTTCGACATCTCATGCGGCACCATCGTCTGCCAGAGATACTGCTCGCCCCACGGACCGCCGTACGACACGATCAGCGTCGGCGTATAAAACGTTCCGGTCTTCGCGACGAACTGCACCACATCCTTCTGCAGCTCGACCGGCAGCGAATGCTCGAACGCCGTGAAGCCGTCCGCCGCCATCGTCAAATCCGAATTCAATTCGCCCGCGCCTTCAGCAGTCAGCAACATGTGCTCGAGCCGGCACGCCTCCGCGAACCACATCCGCTGCGCGCGGCCCGGCTGCTGATACACCTTGATCATTCGCGCGCCGTACGCCTTCATGCGGCGCACCTGACGGCGCGCGTCTTCGAGACTGTTCACTTCCGCGAAGACGTCTGTTTGCGCGCCGCCGTACAGCACGTCGCCCGATGAATAAACGCGCGGACCGACGAGGTGTCCGGACTCGACCATCTCCGCCTGCGCGAAAACGTCGAGCGACGGCGCGGACGGGTCGTACACCGTCGTCACACCGTAGGCGAGGTTCGCGACGTACTCCCATTTCGTGTCGGGAAAAATCTCGAAGCCGGAGTAATGAAGATGCGCGTGCGTGTCGATGAGTCCCGGGATGATCGTCTTCCCGCTCGCATCGAACTCCTTCGCCCCGGCCGGTGCGGCGAGATTCGCGCCGACCGCGGTGATGCGGTTGTCGCGCACCACGACGTCGGCGTTCTCCAGCACCTCATCGCCCTTCATCGTGACGACGCGCGCGTGACGCATCACGTACGAGCCCGACGGCGTCGCGCGCGGTTGCGTCAACGTGATGACGATCTTCTCCGACGGCGGAACCTTCAGCTTCTTCTCGTCGTCAGCGTCGTCCTTCTTCTTGTCTTTGTCGCTCTTCGACTTGTCGTTTCCTTCCTTCGCTTCTTTGACCTCGGCCTTCTTCTTCTGATCGTCGACGAACTTCAGCGCCGACGCGATCGGCAGCCGATGGAACGTGTTGCCGAGCGTCCACGTGATCGTTTTTCCGGCATCCGCCCACTCGACGTAACCGCCGGCCTCCTCGGAGAGACGCCACACCGGAACCGAGCCTTCCTTCAGCCCAACCTCCGGCGGATCCTTCATCACGATGCTCGGCAGCGCCGTCACGTAAACGTTGTCGCGCGACGTGAATGCAACCCACTGCTCGTCAGGCGACGGCACGAGATCGCCGATCGCCGGAAAGCGCAGCAGCCGCTTCTTGTCGGTGCCATCGAGGCGCACGGAAACGAGCTCGTTCTTCGGATCTTCTTTCGGCGACTTCGGCTCGATGAAATCGCGAATGTAAACGCGCGTGCCGTCGCTGCTCCACCACGTCTGCGGATGGAAGCGGAACGTGTCGGCGATCTTCACTGACGTGATGTACGACGCGGCGCCGCCGCTCGCCGGCATCCACTTCACGTCGAACACGCTCTCCTCTTCCGGCTGGCGTCCGCGAAATTCGAGGCCGCTTCCCTGGATGAATGCGATCCGATCGCCGGTCGGCGAAAACTCGGGATTGATGTAGTGCCCGGCCACGGACGTCAACTTCTCCGGCGTCGCCGTCGCACCATCGGCCGGCATGCGCGCGCGCCAGATATGTCCGCCCTCGGCGTCGCTCCACGTCACGTACGAAAGCCACTGACCATCGGGCGAGATCGCCGGCGCGTATTCGCGACGCGGCGCTTTCGAATCATCGGCAGTCAGTCGCTGCGGCGCACCGGCAGCGGCGTTGCCCTTCAAACGTTGAATCCAGATCCGTCCGAACGCATCGAAAACGATCGCGCTCTGATCGGGCGACTGCACGGCCCAGCGCAGAATGCGCGCGCGCACCGGTCCGCTCTCGACGCGTTCCTGCCAAGCGACGCGCGGCGCGACCGACTGCTCGACGTCGGCCGTGAATGGGATGATCTGCATCGCGCGCGTCGCGACGTCGAGGCGCGTCAGCTTTCCGTGGTTCGAGAAGAAAAGCGAGCGGCCGTCGGGCGCGAATGTGTACGCCGGCCACGCGTCCATCTGCGCGAAGCCTTCCTGCTCGTCGCGCGTCACGCCGCGCGCGAGAATGTGCTCGCCGCCGCTCTGCAGATCGCGCGAGACGAGCACCGTGTCGGCGTCGCGGCGGCTGACGAACGTCAACGTCTTTCCGTCCGGCGAAAGTTGCGGACGGACCGCGCCGCCGATGCCCGACGTCAGCTGCGTCGTCTCCGCCGTCTGGCGGTCGTAACGCTGAATCGCCCAAAGTCCGTGGGAAATGTCGGGCGTGTAGTTGAAGCGCCGCGAGCGCGCGGCGAAGTAGATGTAGCGGCCGTCCTTCGAGAAGATCGCGCCGGCGCCGTTGTTGAAATCATCCGAGTTGGTGAGCTTCACGCCCGAACCGCCGCGCACGTGGAAGATCCAGAGCTCGACCGGCGGAATGCCGCCGCGCTTCGCATCTTCTTTTCGCGCGACGATGTAGTTGCCGTCAGGCGACCAGCTCGGCGAGCGAACGTACGAGCCTTTCTCTTCGGTCAGCGCGCGCGCGTTTTTCCCGTCGGCGTCGATGAGCCAGATGTTGTCGATGCCGCCGCGATCGCTGACGAACGCGATCGTTTTCCCATCGGGCGAATAGCGCGGACCCCAGTCGTACGCGGGACCTTTCGCAATCGCGGTCGCTTTGCCGCCGGCGACAGGGATCGTGTAGAGATCGCCGAGGAGATCGAAGAGGAGCGTGGAGCCATCAGGAGAAATGTCGACGGACGCCCACGTCGCTTCATCAACCGTGAAGGCGATCCTGCGCGCGTCGGGACGCGGATCGTTGATCTTTTCCGCGGGATCGAACGGCTTCTTCGCCGGCTCCTCTTTGGCGTGGACCAGTGCCGCAACGAGCAGCAGAGCGATAACCGTCAGCTTCTTCACGAAGGCCTCCTGTATTTCCGGAAATTGGGCGCAACGAGTGTAGCGGCGCGAAGAAACGCCCTTGTGAACAAATGGTGAGAGCGGTGACGGCGAACGCCTACGGCAACTCGAACGTGACGCTCTCGGCGCCGGGCGCGAGTGGCTCGCGCGGCGCGCCGGCGAACTGCGGCAACGCGAAGAAGTCGGTGCCGAGCCAGCGACTCAGGAGCTCGTCGGTCGTTGGCCCGAGGATGATTTCGATCGGGCCGGTTTGCGCGATGTCCGAGACGGCGAGCGGCCGCGCGTTGCGCACGACTGTTTGCATCCGGCGAAGAATCGCGTGCTGCGAAAACGCCGGCGCCGGAATGCGCAGGCCGCCGACGACGATGGCGATGTAGTGGTTGTCGGTCGAGTTGCCGCCGTGCAGCGCGACCTCGAAATTTCGCCGCTGCGCGTTTGGAAACTGCAGCGTCATCGTTGCGCCGCGCGCGACCGCGGGAGAGCGGAGAACCCACAGCGGATGCGATTGCGACACGACCGCGAGCGTCTCGTCCGCCTGATGCTCGCGCGCGTAAACGAACGTGCCGTCTGACGAAAGTTCGGCGTGCTCGGTCTCGACGCCCGAAGGTGAGAACCAGAGGATCGACGCGTTCTCGAACGCGATCGGCGAGACGATCAGCCCGCGTGATCCGCGGAGCGGCATCATCTTCACATCGAGTTTTCGATGTTCCGACTTCGTCAGCGAGAACGGCTCGAGATCCTGCTTTTGATAGCCGGGCGCGCTGACGGTGATGCGCAGCTCGCGCTCGGGCAGCGAGCGAATCACGACCGACGATTCCTCCCCTTTTGCCGACACCGTGTGCGTCACGACCGGACGTCGCGGCAGCAGCTTCGACATGACGGAGTAGCGAACGGTCGCACCGGGGATTGCGAGTTGCGTGAACGTATCGGTGATGGTCAGCGTCAGCTCGTTGTCCGGAATCTCGATATCGAATCGCTGCGAGCGCGGCGCGTAACGATCGACGACCACGAACGCGCGCAGCGGATCGTCGCAGGCCGCGATGTTGATGACGTCGTCGGTCGCGAGCATGTGGTCGAGGGCCGCGCGATAGTTGCTCTTCTCGCGATGCGCGAAGCCGCGGCCGTTTCCCGCAAATCCAAGCGTCGCGTCTTTGCCGAGCGGCTCGCCGCCGAACGTGACGTCGCCATACACCTGGTCGTAACCGGCGACCAGCCGCAGGTTCTGAATCTGGAACGGCAGCGCGACGACGCCGCTCTCGATCGGCGGCAGGTTTCCGAACTTCAGCTCCGCGCGATACGTCGCCGGCGGCACACCATCGAGCGTCAAGGTTCCGTACAGCCGATCGGTGGCGAGAGTTTCGTGGCGAATGACCTGACACGACGCTGAGTCAACCGTCCGTTCCGGAGGCTGCGGCGAGGGACAGCTGAGCAGCGAGAGCTCGAACTGCGGAGGTTTCGCGTTCGCGCTGTCGCAGTCAGGAATGTCGCGACTGAGCTCGATGATGCCGTCATTCGCGCTCCAGTTGACGATGACGGTTGCGGCACCGCGCGCGACGAGCGGCTGCTCGTTGATCGTCACCGGCTGCGCGGCGACCTTCACTTTTTCTGCGGATGGCAGCCAGCTCCGTCCGGAGAGCTCCAGCTGCTTTTCACCGGCGGTCGCGATTCCGCGCAGCAACACGAACGCGCCGTGCATCGTTTCGGGTGGCGGCAACGGTTCCGATTCATCGCCGCCTTTCAACGCGACGTGCGGCGACGCGATGTCGTGTGCGGCCGCGATGGCTTTGCGATCACTCTCCGGTACGGAGATCCACGTCATCACCGCGCTGCCACCGCCGGCGCGCGCGTCGAGCGATCGTCGTCCGCCCGCTTCGATCGCCGGCGTCGTGAATACAGCGGCCGGCGTGGAGCGATCGATGACGATCAGCCAGAGCGGCTCGCCAGCTGGAACGGACAAACTCTGCGTGCCGGCAGCGATCGGAAACGCGCTGCCGCTGCGCGTCGCGTAGACGATTCCGCCGCGGCCCGCGGGCAGCAACGGCGCGAGCGTCGCGGCGGAAGCGAGCGGCAAGGCGATTGCCGCGGGAGCGGCAGCACCATCGATCAATGTCACCGGCGACAACACGCCGTCCGCTCTCGCGAAAACGTTCCAGAGTCCCGGCGGAAAGGTCAGCGAACCGGCGGCCACGCACGTCAGTTCCTGCGACGCCAGCCAGCGGCGAAACGGGTTCTCGCCATCGCGCGCCGCGAAGCGGCAAACCTCGCCGCCGGCGAACGGCGCGCCATCACGCGTCAGGTGAACGGACGTCGCCGCGGCAGCAACATCCGTACAGACGAAGAACAGCAGCAATGCAGCGATTCGTCTCACGCGCTGACTATACGATTCGCGCGCGCGAAACGTTCCGCTCAGTGCTCCGGCGCCGTGCCCCAGATCTCCGTCAACCGCTGATCGCGGCCACAGTTGAATCTGTAGAACTTGTACCGAACCGGATTCTTCTTGTAGTAGTCCTGGTGGTACTCCTCGGCTGGCCAGAATCGCGACGCCGCCACGATCTGCGTGGCGATCTTCTTCCCGAACTTCGCCTCGAGAGCTCGCTTCGATTCATCGGCGAGCCGCTTCTGCTCCGCGTCGTGCGTGAAGATCGCCGTGCGGTATTGCGCGCCGTGATCGCAGAACTGAAAGTTCACCGCGAACGGATCGACGTTGTGCCAGTAGATGTCGAGCAACTTCGCATACGAGACCTTCGCCGGGTCGTACGTGACTTCGACCGACTCCGCGTGACCGGTGCCGCCTGCCGATACCTGTTCATACGACGGCTCCGGTTTCGGTCCGCCGGCATAACCGGAGACGACGCTGACGACGCCGGGCAGCCGCTCGAACGGCGGCTCCATGCACCAGAAGCAGCCGCCGGCGAACGTCGCTTTCGCGAGCGCTGCCTTCGCCGCCGGTGCAGCGGGCGGTTGCGCTTTCGCGCAGAAGACGGTGGCGAGGATGAGCAGGACCAGCGAGAAGCGTGTCTTCATGTCGGAGCGCAACGCGGTCGTTTCGCTCTTTGTTTCGATGCGTCAGCGCGGCAGCAAATGCTTCTGCACCTTCCCAAGCGCCGTCCGCGGGATCGAATCAACGCGGGCGAATCGGCGCGGCACTTTGAATGATGCGAGCTCGGCGCGGCAGATGCGCTCCAGCTCTGCTTCATCGAAGTCGCCGACGAGAAATGCGATCGGCACTTCGCCGCGCAGCTCGTCGGCGACTCCGGTGACGGCGGCTTCGCGTACGCCGGCTTGTTCGAGGAGCAGCTCTTCGATCTCGCGCGGATAGATGTTGAATCCGCCGGAGATGATCAGATCGCCGCGGCGGCCGAGGAGCGTGTAATAGCCGTCGGTGGAACGTTCGGCGAGATCGCCGGTGCGGAAGAAACCGTCTTCCGTGAACGATGCAGCGGTTGCTTCGGGACGGCGCCAGTAGCCGGCGAAGACGTTCGCTCCTTTCACTTCGAGCTCGCCATCGACGATGCGCGCGGCGATGCCGGGCAGCGGAAAGCCGACGGTGCCGGGACGCCGCTCGCCAACGTATGGATTGCTGAGATTCATGAACGTCTCGGTCATTCCGTAGCGTTCGAGAATGGCGTGACCGAACCGCTCGCGGAACTGCTCGAAGACGCGGGCGGGCAGCGGCGCGGAGCCGGAGACGAAAAGTCGCATCGTCGCGCCGATCGCGCGTGCCGCCTCAATCGGTGTCTCGAGCAGCCGGACATAGATCGTCGGCACGCCGAAAAAAAGCGTCGGCTGAAACTCGAGGAGCTCGTCGATGGCCGATCGATGATCGAAGCGTTCCAGCAGACGCAGGCGACAGCCGCTGATGAGCCATGTGTGCAAGCCGTTGCCGAGCGCGTGGATGTGAAAGAGCGGCAGCGCGAGCAGGAAACGATCGCGCTCGCCGATCTGCCACGCGGCGAGCAGGTTCACGGCATTCGCCGCGAAGTTGTCGTGCGTCAGCACCGCTCCTTTCGACGCGCCGGTCGTGCCGGACGTGTAGATGATCGCGGCCGGCGTCGGACCATCGAGCGATTCGCTCGGCCGCGAATCATCGGCGTGCGCAGCCTCATCCATCAGCGCCGGCAGCGACTGTTCATCGATCAGCACGCGCGGCTCCGCATCGCCGGTGATGTGCGCGATCTCGCGATCGCGATAAAGAATGTTGATCGGCACGAAGATGACGCCGAGCTTCACGCACGCGAGATAGATGTCGATCAGCTCGACGCGATTCGCGAGATAAACGCAGAGCCGATCGCCTTTGACGAAACCACGCGCGCGCAATGCGTTCGCGACGCGGTTGCTGCGCGATTCCAGCTCGCCGAACGTGAACGTGGTGCCGTTCCATTCGAGCGCCGGCTCGTCGCAGCGCGCGATCAGCGAGAGGTCGAAGAGATGGAGCAGATGCATGCGCGAATCATCGCGCATGCACGACGGCTGTGGCATTCTCGTTTCCGCAATGCGCGGGCCGTGCCGGTGGTGCAAAGGGGATGTGAGCGGACGCAGGCGGACGTTCTGTTCGGACGCGTGCGTTCACGAATGGCGGCTGCGCTCGAGCGGCTCGTATCTGCGCGAGTGCATCTTCGAGCGCGATCGCGGCATCTGCGCCATCTGCCGCATCGACACGGTTGCGCTGCGCCGCCGCATCCTGCGACTTCCCTTCGGACGGCGCATCATCGAGATGAAAGCGCTGCGCATCGTGAAGGGACGCAAGAGCTGGTGGGAAGCGGATCACATCGTGCCGGTCGTCGAAGGCGGCGATTCGAACCTCGACAACATCCGCACGCTGTGCGTGACCTGTCATCGCAACGTCACTGCTGAGTTGCGCGAGCGGCGGCTTCACTCCACGCGATAGCGAATGCTGTCGCTGCGTCCGCCGTCGTCGACGACGACCAGCTGATGCGTGCCGCGTTTCGGCCGCAGAAACATCCGCTGCGATGGCACACCGGACGCGACGAGCACGCCGTCATCGAACCAGAAGAGTTGCGCGGCGTCGTTGGTCTGCGCGGTGAGCAGAATCTCCTGGAACTCGAGCGGCGCATCGCGGCGCAGGCGATACGGCGTCGCGCCATCGGGTGAAACGATTTTCGGCGGCGCATCCGTGGCGACGTCGCTGCATCGCTTCGCGAGCGGCGGCAGCGCTTCGAACGGCTGCTCCTGCGCGCGCCACCACGCCACGAGCTCCGGCGGCTGCATTGTGACGATAATCGTCCGATGCGCGGTTTGCGCAACGCAATCGCCGGCCAGGCGTTCGCCGCTCTTCGCGTCGACGAGCACGGCGCGATGCAGCTCGCACGCGTGAAGGTGCGTCCGATCGGGGATGTATTCGACGCGCGTTCGCTCGCGACAGAACTCGGTCGGCAGCTGATGGCTGATCGCACAAACCTCGATCGTCGAGATGCCGAGGCCGTCGGGACGGCGGAGATGGGCATCGCCTTCGATGGCGCGGAAGAGATCGAAGAGCAGCGGCGCGGCGAACTCGGAGCCCGACATTCCTTTCTGTCCGTGACCGTCGAAGTTGCCGGCCCAGACGCCGATCGCGTATCGCTCGGAAAATCCGACGCTCCACGCATCGCGATGTCCATACGACGTGCCGGTCTTCCACGCCACCGCCGGCATCTCCCGCGCCAGCTGCCACGCACGCGGCATGTCCGGTCTCTTCACCTCGGCGAGGATGTCGGTCACGAGCGCGGTCGCCTCGCGCGAAAAGATTCGTGTGGGTTGTGTTTGTGCGCGGCGCAGCACGGTCGCCGGCCGATGCAGTCCGCCCTCAGCGAGCGTCGCGTAAAAATTCGTCAGGTCGACGAGCCGCACTTCACCCGCGCCGAGAATCAACGGCAATCCGTAACGCGACGGATCGCGATCGATCGACGTCAGCCCACCGCGGCGCAGCAGCTTCACGAATTCTTCGACGCGCTCGCTCTGCAGCACGCGCACGGCCGGCGCATTCAGCGATTGCACGAGCGCGTCGCGAACGGACACGCGTCCGCGATAGGTGCCGTCGTAGTTCTCGGGAACGTAGCCAGCGTAGTCGGTCGGGATATCGAGCAGATACGAATCGGGGATCAGCAGTCCGTCATCGAACGCCTTCGCGTAGAGGAACGGCTTGAGCGTCGAGCCGGGCGAGCGTCGCGCGGCGGCGCCATTGACCTGTCCCTGACGCGCCGCCTCGAAGAATGACGCCGAGCCGACCATCGCCACGACTTCTCGCGTCCGGTTGTCGATAACGACGACCGCCGTCTGTCCGACGCCGAACGCGCGCAGCGACGCGATGCGCGACGCCACCTGCTGTTCGGCGAGCCGCTGCACGCGGCGATCGAGCGTCGTGTAAACGCGCGCGCGGTCCCTCGCCTGCTGCACGGCGTAGTCGCAAAAGTGCGGCGCGATGAACGGCGGCTTGCGGCGTTCGATCGGCAGCGGCTGGCGCATCGCCTGTTCGATTTGTGCGGAGGAGAACGCGCCGCGATCGCGCAGCTGGCGAAGGACGCGGTCGCGTGCGCGCGTCGCGGTGACGTGATCGCGCAACGGATCGTAGCGATTGGGCGAGCGCGGAAGCGTCGTCAGAAACGCGATCTCGCCGAGCGAAAGTTGCGCCGGCGGCTTGCCGAAGTAGAGATACGCGGCCGCGCCGATCCCTTCGATGTTTGCGCCGTACGGCGCCATGTTCACGTACGCCTCGAGCAGCTCGCGGCGCGTGTGATGATGCACGAGCTGCAGCGCGCGAAATGCTTCGAGCAATTTCCCGCCGACGGTGCGCGACTTCGGCTGCGACATCCGCGCGAGCTGCATCGGAATCGTCGACGCGCCGCTGACGATGCGACCCGCGCGAAGGTTGGAGATCGCCGCGCGGCCGATGGCGATCGGATTCACGCCGGGGTGCCGCCAGAACCACTGATCCTCCGACACGACCAGCGCGCGGATGAGCTCCGGCGGCAGCTCCTCGAGCGACACCGGAATCCGCATCTTGTGATCGGCCGGCAGGATCATCCGAATCGGCTCACCGTCACGATCGAAGACGACCGTGGCCGGCGGCCGATGCAGCCGCGCTTCGGGAAATGGCGCGAAGAAATCGACGATCGCGAAGAGAAGAAAAGGAAGGACGATCGCCGCAACGACGATGACGAGCCTCTTCATCGCTTCCTCACAATGAACACGCCTCTCTCCCCCACCGCATGATTGGCGCGCGCATACATCGCCTCGGCGAACAGCGGCTGCTGCTGAAACACGCCCGGTGTCACGGCGCGCAGCAGCGTATAGAACGTCAGCGCACCGGAGGCGGGAAGCTCGACGAAGTACAGCACCTGATCGTCGCGGATGTCGACGTTCGTGCACTCGCTGCCGTCGGTCATCCACGGTAGTTTCTCCGTCGTCTTCAGCCGGGGATTCTCAACTTCCAGTCCGGCGGGGATGAGGTTCTGCACGACGACGTTGTCGAGCCGGCCGTTGAGACTCTCGATCTTCATCGTGCAGATGAGCAGCTCGCCCTGCGTCACGCCGGTCGGATCGATCGGACTTCCATCACGCGTGTGCAGCTCGCGCGTGACGCGAATGCCGGACGACTCCGGTTTGAATGCGGCCGCGGTCTTCACGCCGCGCGCGTCGAGCGAATAGAACGCGGCGCCGGACGTGTACGCGCCGTTCATCTTCACGCGGATCGTTCCTTCACCTTGGATGTTGCGGAAGACAGCGGTGCGATTCTCGAACGTGCCGATGAGACGGTTGTCGAGGAAGACGGCACCGGAGTACGGCGGCATCGCTTTCTGATGTTTGATGAACTGGCCGAGCGCGAGCAGCGCGAACGCCGATTCCTGCGTCGTCCAGTACGGTTGCGCGGCATCGCGAGCGAGGCGCTCGACGAGCGGCGCGATGCGCGCGTCGTTCGGCGATGCGTCGAGGATCGCGAGCAGCAACATCGCCCGATTGCGGATCGCGGAGTCGAGGTTGTTGCCGGTGGTGCGCGCGACGTCATCGACGTCATGCAGTCCGCTGAGCAGCGTTTGAATGGCGACCGGATTGCCGACCGTCGCATACGCGGCGGCGAGCAGCGCGCGTCCTTCCGGATGAAGGTCGGACGCGTGATGCGCGCGGAGGAAATCCATGGTGCCGAGGTCCGGCTTGCCGGCGCGAGCGAGGATGTAGAGCTCGTAGACGACGCGCTCCAGATCGAGCTCGTCGTAGTCGGATCGCGCCTTCGCATCGTTCGCGATGAACGCGAGCGCACGATCGTAGATCGGCGAGTCGACCGGATGTCCGGCCCGGCGCGCCTCGACGAGGAAATGCGTCGCGTACGCGCTTCCCCACGGATAAACGTTCTGGCCGTACGGCCACATTGAAAAGCCGCCGGAGTACGTCTGCATCGTGGCGAGTCGGCGAATTCCTTCGTGCACCATCGCGGTCGATTCGTTGTTGCGGAACGCGTCGGGATCGAGCTCCTTCGCGAGGTCGCTGAAGTAGATGAGCGGGAACACGCTCGACGTCGTTTGCTCGACGCAGCCGTACGGATAGTGCAGCAGATACTTCAGCTTTCCGCGGAAGCGGACGATCGGCAGCGGACTGACGACGAGTGTCCGTTCGACCGAGCCGGGAACGAACGGCTTCACGAGCTCGGGACGGAACGTCGCCGCGTTTTCCGTGAACGGTCCGGCCACTTCGACAGTTTCGAGCGGCAGATCCCAGCGAACCGGCACGTCGAATTTCGCGGACGACTTTTCCCCGTTGCCTGACGCGGTTGCGGTGAAGACGATCTCTCCCGGCTGATGCGGCGCAGTCAGCGTGAAGTAGGCGGTCTTCTCAGTGGCGTTCGGAAGGTCAAGTTGTTGACGAACGGCTCCCGTCAGTTCGACGCTGAAGCGTCCGGCGCGGCCGGTGTCGTTGCGAACGGTGATCGGAATCGACACCTGATCGCCGACGCTGAGGAAGCGCGGCACGGTCGGCAGCAGCGTGATCGGATCGTGGACGCGCACCATCGCTTCGCTGCTGCCGAAGCGGCGGCCGCGATGGACGACAGCCATCACGCGAATGCCTCCCTGAAAATCGGGGATCGCGAACTCGGTGTGCACGCGGCCGTTCGCGTCGGCCTTCAGCGGTCCGGACCAGTACGAGACCGGCTTCGCGCGGCGGATCGAATCGGCGCGCACGTATTGCGCCTGCCCTTCTCCGCTCTCGCTGCCGCCGGCTGCCGCTTTCCCTTTCGGTTTCACCTCGGGGAGGAGCTGCGCGAAGATGTCGTATGTCGACGTGCCGAGGGCGAGCTTGCGATAGAACCATGAGAACGGATCGGCGGTCTTCTGCGCGATCAGTTGCAGGATTCCTTCGTCGACCGCGGCGATGGTGACGATGGCGCCCGGCTCGGCGGTGACGTCGATCGGCAGCGTGCGATTGGCGCGCAGTTCGGCCGGTGCTTTGATCGCGGGCGCGACGCGGTTCGCCGTGCGATCGACGTTGATCGGGATCGCGCCGAATGCGCGTCCCGCTTCGCCCGGCTCGAGATCGCCGGCGGTGCGAACGAGCGTCGCGGTGACGTAGCCGTTCGGACGGAGATCGGCGGTGATCGGGATGGAGATCTTCGCGCTGTTGCCGGCCAGCGTTTCGATGGAGATGTAGTGGATGCGATCGCGTTCGAGCGTGATCAGCAGCTTGCCGGCGAACGGCGCCTTCACCTGCACGATCGCCGTGTCGCCCGGCGCGTACTCGTCCTTATCGAGCTCGAGCTGCAGGCGGCCGGGATTCTTCATCGCCCACGGCGAGTAGCCGCGGCCGCTCGCGTAGAACTCGACTTCTGCCGATGCGCCGGTCGCCGCGTCGGTGATGACGACGCGATACGAGCCGTATTCGCGCGGCGTGAAGACGAACGAGCCGTGCGTCAGTCCGGCGGCGAGCGATTTCACCGCGACCTGCCGCGTCTCGCGCGTCGTCACGTAATCGTACGAACCGCTGCTCGAGCGGCGGAGCAGACAGTGCCAGCGATCTTCCATCAGCTCGGCGCGCAGCGTTCCGGCCGGCGACGGTTTTTCATCGTGGCCGACCGCGACCCACTCGAACGTTACGGCGCGGCCGGGATCGGGGTATTTGTCAGGATCACCGCCGCGGCGGATGCCGAGGTAGTAGGGAACGGGGTGCACCGGAACGTGTGCGATCGCGGAGACGCCGCGGCCGCCCTGTTCCTGCACGCGCGCAACGACGAGCGCTTCGAGCGACGATGGAACCTGGAGTCCGGCGGGAATGGCGAAGCGGAACTGTTTCGCGCCGGCGGCATCGAGCGCGCCGCTCTCGGTGGCCAGCTCGCGCGATTCGAATTTGCGATCGTTGTTCGCGAACGCGTAGCTCTCGAATCCGGTCGGCGTGAACTGCACCGGCATCAATCGCACGCGTGTTTCAACAGTGAGGTTCGCGGCCGGTGGACCAAAGAGATAGTTGCTGCCGACGTCGTAAATGAGGTCGTCGCCCGGCGACGCGGCTTTCGTCTTCGGCCGGATCTCGACCTTGATGCGATCGGGGACGAACTCCTCGACCTGGAAGCGATACGTGCCGATGACTTCCGTGCCGGCGATGACGTCGAGCCGATGGTGGCCGGTGCGCGCGTACGGCGGAAGTTTGATCGTGAACGGCGCGACGCCGCCGTCGCCGATGGTGAGGCGCGTGCTTTCGCGCTCGTCGCTGCCGTCGAAATGTTTGGCGACGAGCGGCATTTGCGGTGGCGGTTGCAGCATCCGGTCGCGCACGACGGCGACGCCTTCGACGACTTCGCCGGGACGATAGATATCGCGCTCGGCGTAGACGAACGCGAAGTAGCCGGCGGCGGGCAGCTGATCGCCGGCGACGTCGAACGGCGAGATGTCGATCTGGCTCTTGTCGAAGTGGAGGAAGCTGTAGTCGCCACCTTTCTGCAGCGTGATGATCAGCGGCTTCTTTTTGCCGAGGATTTTGGTGAGCCCTTTGAGGTGGAAGACGCCGCGCTCGTCGGTGCGGCCGGTTGCGAGCGTCTGGTTTTGCGTGCTGATCAGCGAGACCGCGGCGCCGTCGATCGGCGCGAGATCTTTGAACGACGACGCCCATACGATCAGCTCGTCCTCCCCTTCTTTGGCGACGATGCCGATGTCTGTGATGAGAATCCAGCGAACGGACTGGTGATGCGCGTCGGCGACGGTGACGCGATAGAGACCGGGCTCCGCCTTCTTCACGTACGGCTCGAGCGAGATCGTCGTTACGATCTTTTTGTTATGCGCTTTGCGCAAAGGCACGCGGCGGTAGGCGAGCCGATCGCCGAGCGACTCGGAGACGCCGGAGATCGAGACGTCGCTGTTCGGATCGACGTCGGCGTCCTCGTCGTATTCGTAGTTGTAGGAGCGGTAGTCGTACTGGTGCGTGAGCGCGAAGGCGATGTTGTTTCGATAGACGCGATCGACCGCGACCCAGGCTTCATCGACGTTCACGCTTTCGATGGCGACGTTTTTCCAGCCGCTGGCGGAGAGGAACATCCCTTCGCTCTGAAAGTCGAGCGAGTGCGCGAGATCGGGAAAGGTGACGTCGGCCGCGTAGCCGGCTTCGAGCGTGGCGTCGTCGGTGGCCGGCAGGCCTTTCGCGACGACGACGTGATACGCGCTGCCGGGCGTGAACGCGCCGATGAGCTGCAGGTCGTTCCCTTCGACGCCGAGCTGGTACTTCACGGCCGGCGTGACGGTGACGAATTTCGAGGCGACGTCGGCAGCAACGGCTGACGACAGCTCGATGCGCAACGTCGACTCGTTCGTTCCCGATTTCCCTTCGACGTTGCGGACGACGAGCTTGTCGGACGAGCCGAGCTTCACCTCCTGCACGTAATCGTTTTGCAGGACGGAGCCGCGAATGCAGCCGGCCAGACCTTTCGAGATGACGAGCTTCAGCGTCCGCTCGCTGTTGCGCTTCTGCAGCGGGCGGCTGCGAAACGAAATGTCGGCGTTGCATCCCGGCGGCGAGGCGATCTCGAGCGGCTGATGCTCGTTGCCGTCGATCAGCTCGGCGCGCGTCACGAGCAGCTCGGGATTCACGTCGTAGTTGAGATAGATATCGCCCTGCAGCACGACGATGTGCCGCGCGGCGTCGATGACCTCTTCGTTGGTGACGATGGAACGGACGATCAGATCGTCGATGCGTACGCGCAGCTCGCCGTCGCCGCGAAAGCGCTGGCCGGCGGCGAGGAAGCGCGACTTGTTGAGCGTGATCGTGAATTGCGCGCCGGGGGCGAAACCGCCAGCCGGCTCGAAGCGGAGGACGTTGTTGGTGCGCCAGCGCCAGACGCCCTGCACGTGCGGATCGATGGTCGCCGGCGGCGGGATGACGACGCGGCCGGCCTGCGCGACGGAGACCGGGCGATCGAAGGTGATGTCGACCCAGGCGCGCTGGTTCCGATCGAGCTGCACGTCGAAGACGCCGATCGAGGAGTCATCGGCGGGAGCCGCGTTGTGCTGCACCAACTGCGCGATGGCGGTCACGCCCGCGATGAACGCGAGCACGACGCCGAGAGCAATGAGATTTCGCCGTTCCATGATGGCTTACATAAGAAAGCCCGAATGGGGAACGGGAACGGCACAACAAAGGAAAGTGGATGCGCGCCTTGTGGCGGAATTGTGGCGGGCGCCACGTCATCCTGAGCGCGGCGAAGGATCTCAGGATGGAGAGCGGCGCATTTGAGATCCTTCGCTGCGCTCAGGATGACGGGATTAGTGCGTATGCGCGTGATCGTGATCGTGATCGTGCGCGCCGTGCGTGTGACCTTCCATCCCCGCCTCAACCTGGGCGACGACCATCTGCGCGAGCGCTTCGAACGCTTTCGTGGCGGGTGAATCCGGGCGCAGCACGACGATCGGCTGGCCGCTGTCGCCGCCGACGACGACCTGCGGATCGATCGGAACTTCGCCGAGAAACGGCACGCCGAGCATTTCCGCGGTCTTCTTGCCGCCGCCGTGACCGAAGATCTCTTCGCGCTCGCCGCAGTGGCGGCAGATGAAGTAGCTCATGTTCTCGATGAGGCCGATGACGGGAACGTTCACTTTGCGGAACATCGCCAGCCCTTTGCGCGCATCGATGAGCGCAACGTCCTGCGGCGTGGTGACGACGACGGCGCCGGTGAGCGGCACCTTCTGCGTGAGCGTCAACTGCGCGTCGCCGGTGCCTGGCGGCAGATCGATGATCAGGAAATCGAGCACGCCCCACTTCACGTCGGTGAGGAACTGATCGAGCGCTTTCATCACCATCGGACCGCGCCAGATCACCGGCGTGTCGGGATCGGTGATGAGGCCGAGCGACATCGTCTTGATGCCGTGGTTCTCCATCGGGATGATCTTCTCGTCGGTCTCGTCGATCTGCGGACGTCCTTCGATGCCAAGCATCATCTGCTGCGACGGACCGTAGATATCGGCGTCGAGGAGACCGACGGTGTAGCCGAGGCGGCGGAGGGAGAGCGCGAGGTTCGTCGAGACGGTCGACTTACCGACGCCCCCCTTTCCGGATGCGACCGCAATCTTGTAGCGAACGCCTTCGAGAATGCCGCGCGCGCCGCCGGCCATGCCGGGAGCGGGCTGGTTGGTGCGCGGCGCGACCTGCAGCTGGACGTCGACGGTTTCCACTCCGGGCAGCGTGCGAACGGCGGCTTCGGCATCACGGCGCAGCGTGGCGCCGACGGAAGGATTCTCGGTCTGGAAGTTGATTGCGAATGAGACGTGGCCGCCGTCGACTTTCACGTCGCGGACGAAACCGAATGAGACGATGTCGCGCGAGAGGCCGGGAAAGCGGACCTTCTTCAGCGCTTCGAGCACTTCATCCTGACTGGGCATCTTGTTTCTCCTTCTGGAAGCGCTCGAATGAGTCGCGGATGATCGCGATCGCTTCGTCCGATGACGGCACGACGCGAATGACGTCGAGGTCGGTCGGACTGGCAAGCCCGCGCTCGATCATCGTCGCATTCATCCAGTCGAGCAGACCGGGCCACATTGTACCGACCAGGATCAGCGGATGCTGCTTCATGTGTTTGACCTGCAGGAGCTGCCAGACCATGAAGAGCTCGAGCGCCGTCCCGATGCCGCCCGGCATCACGATGAACGCGGAGGAGAGTCGGACGAAGTGATGCAGCCGCGAGAAAAACGTGCGGTGGCGAAAGACTTTGTCGACGAACGGATTCGCCGATTCTTCGGTCGGCAGATGGATCGCGAGCCCGAATGATCGCGAGCTGCTTTCTTTCTGCCCTTCGACCGCGCCGGAGTTGGCCGCTTCCATCAGTCCCGGCCCGCCGCCGGTGACGATGTCGACGCCCATCCGCGCCAGCTCGAAACTGAGCTTGCGGACCTCTTCGTAAATCGGATCGCCGCGCCGGATGCGCGAGCTGCCGAAGATCGAGACGCGGTAATGCTCGACGCGGTCGGGCTGAATCTGATCGAGATCGTTGATCGTCTCCCAAAGCTGGTAGATGGCCTTGTCGAGAATGTGCGTCGGATCGACCGTCGGCCGGTTCTTCTTCGCTTCCGATTCTCGAAGAGCTTCCAGTTCGGGAGTGGTCGTGGTTGGCTTGGTCATCGTGAATACCGTCCCTGCTCCTGAGTGCTCGACGGCGAAGGAGCATGAACCGTGCTCAGGTTCAGAAGAGTTCCTCGGCCAGCGAGACGATGATGCCCGCCGGACCTCGCATGTAGCAGAGTCTGTACTTGTCTTCGTACTGCGCCACCTCGCCGACGAGCTCGGCGCCGATGGCGCGAAGGCGAGCGACCGTGTCGTCGACGCTTTCGACGGTAAACATGACGCTCCGGAGACCCGGCGCGTTCGGCGGTGCGATTGCCGGTGAGAGCTCGATCAGCTCCGGATTCCGAAACTTCGTCACTTCGAGCCGCCCGTGGCCGTCCGGAGTCCGCATCATGACGATGTCGGCCTGAACACCTTCGAGTGCGTTGATGCGGTCCACCCACGGACCCTCGACCGACCCCTTGCCCTCGACGGTCATCCCGAGCGCGGTAAAGAAAGCAATCGCGCCTTCAAGGTCGTAGACGACGACGCTGATGTGGTCCAAACGCTTGATCGTCATATCGCGCTACTTCGTGATCCAAACCTCTTTCGAATACTCGCGCAGCTTCGGCTCGGCGGCGTGGGCTTCCGCTTCGCCGGCGAATTTGACGCGCACTCGGTAGGTCGGTCCTTTGTCGTTCGTGCCGCGCTCGACGTATGCGGAGGTGAAACCGTGGTCGATCAGTTTGGCGGCGAGGGTTTCGGCGGTGTTCTTGTCGCCGGTGGAGAGAAGTTGCGCGTAGTACGGAACGGACGGCGTCGCGGGCGCGGCGGCGACCGGTGCAGGCTGCGGCGCGGCGATCGGTTTCGATGCTTCGATCACGGTTGCGGTTGCGGCCGGCATTTCTGTCGATGGCGCTTCGGTCGTCGTCGGCGCGCTTTCGGTTGCGTGCGCGGTTGTCGTTGCATCTGCCGGCTTTTTGAAATCGTCGGCGTTGACGCCGAGCTCGACGATCGTGCCGCTGTTTTTCTTTGCGACAGCTGACGCTTCGGTGACGACGGCGGGCGCGGTGCGGACAACCAGCCGTTCATCCGCCTGGCCTTTGCCGATCATCAGGCCAAAGGCGAACGATGCCGCGAGCGAGAGGAGCAGCAGGACGAACGCGACGAATGCCTGGCCGGCCGTCAGTGAAATTTCATAATGGGACTGATCGTCGGTGAGCACATCTTCAGACATCACACCCTCCCGTCTCGAACTTCATGCTGAGCGAAGCGAAGCATCTCCGGTCCAGCAGCTGCGCAGTACGCCAACGTCACAGCTGCTGCACCATAGATCCTTCGCTTCGCTCAGGATAAACTCACTTGGCCGGCGGAGCGGCCGCGTTCCAGTTTGTGTGATAGACGACGCCGTTGTCAAAGTAGACGGCCGACGCTCCGCCGTCCTGTTTCGGATAGATCCAGACTGAATAGACGCGGCTGTTCTGCACGACCTGCTTGATCCAGTCCTCGCGCGGGACGCCGACCAGCTTGCGCACGTCGTCCTCTTTCATGCCGCTCTTCACGTTCGCGAACGACGCCATCGCCACGTAGCGCCGCTTCTCGGCGGCGGCGATTCGCGCCAGCGCGTCGGCGTTCGACGGCTCGAACTGCAGCGCCTGGCGGTACTGTTCGATCGCGCGGTCGTAGCGCGACAGGACGTTCATGTACTGATCGCCGAGGATGATCTTCTCGTGTGCGAGCGCCTGCGAGGCGCGCGGGTCGCCGGTCCGCTCGTAATACTCGGTCAGCTTGCGCATGAAGGCGTTGTACGGCTCTTCGATCTTCCGCGTGTTGTCGAGCACCAGCTCGATCTGCTGTTTGCGCGACGACGACGGCGACGGCACCGGCTGCGCTTTGCGCAACGTTTCCAGCCACTGCTGATCGGCGGCGATGAGGTTCCACTCCTTGTCGTTCGGCTTCGTCGGAATGGAAGGAGCGGTGGCGCAGGCGGAGGCGAAGAGCGCGATGGCGAGGAGGAGCTTTCTCATGGACCGCTGGTTATTTTACATGACCCGCGATCGCTATCGCCGGAGCGCTTCCACCAGTCGCACCACTTCCTTCTCCGCGCCGTCGCCGAACTCCGTCTTGATCTCGATGATCCAGCCGTAAAGCAGCTCGTTGAGCGCGGCGTGCACGATGGCTGCGCGGTCGTGCGAGCCGGAGGCGATCATGTTCGTCAGCAGCTGATCGAAATCGATCCGCCCTTCGTTGACGAGGTTCATGCCGGAGAGATACGGCAGCGTTTCCGGCGAGACGTGCAGGACGACGCGATCCATGAAGTCGTACGTGTGATCGCCGATCCGCTGAAAGACGAGGTTGAAGATTTTCTGGAACGCGGAGTTGTACTGCTCGACGATTCCTTCGAGCTCGTACTCGCTCGCCTCTTCGGCGCGTTTCACGTCGACGTCGGCGCTCTCCGCATCCTGCACAAGATTGACGGCGAGCAAACCCCACAGCGTGCGGCAGGTGACGAAGTTCGAGAGGTAGCTCTGCGCGCAGATCGCTTCAATCGTCCGCGGCTCGCGCATCAGTGAGAGGACGTGCGTCTCTTCGTCCGACATCTCGAGGTGATAGCTGCGCGCGTCGACGCCGGGAACCTGTTCGAGAAGACGCGAGAGCCGGCCGAGGCCGCGCGAGATCAGCGACCAGAACTCGATGCCGGCGACGCCGTCGAGGATCAGCCGTTCCGTCGGGAGATTGAGTGAAAGGATCTCGTCAGGAAACTCGCTCGTGAACGACAGCGTGTAGCTGCCGCTGCGGTAACGCATCGAGCCGAGGACGATCGCGCTCGCCTGCTCTTCGACGGCTCGAATTAGTTCATCCGGATGCAGAAATCCCATCTCGCAAAGGAGTGAGCCGATGCGACGCGATACGACCAGCTTTTCCATCGCTTCGTCGTACTGCTGGAGATTCAGCTCGCCCGATCGCAGCAGCACTTCGGCCAGCCCCATGTCGGGATCGGAGCTGGCGGCGGAGACGATGCGTCCTTCGGTGAAGTAGATCGTGTCGTTGCGGCCGATCGCTTCGAGAGAGACGATCGCCGTCTCCGCGCTGCGGACGAGCGAGCGGAAGAGATCGGGCACGGTCGTCTCGGCGAGTGTGCCCTGAATGGAAAGGTCGTCGGACATGGGAGCCCGAAGATTACTCGCTGACGACCGGTTTTTGCGCATCCTCGACGGTGGCGATCCCGACCGCGTTCTTCGTCGTCGACTTCACGCGGTACATCGCCGCGTCCGCCTGGCGGATGAGCCCTTCCTTCGTCACGGCGTGCGCCGGATAGGTGGCGATGCCGAAGCTGGCGGTGATCGAGATCTCGACCGTCGCATCGAGTTGCAGCGGCAGCGCGGTCAGCGCTTTGCGGACGCGGTTCGCGACGAGCAGCGCCTGATCCTGATCGGTCTGCGGCAGGATGATGCAGAACTCGTCGCCGCCGAAGCGGACGACTTTGTCGATGCCGCGCACCGCCGAGAGAATTCGCTTCGCCACTTCCTGCAGCGTGCGCGAGCCGGTCAGATGGCCGTAGAAGTTGTTGACCATCTTCAGGTCGTCGAGGTCGAGAAAGATGATGCTGAAGAGCGAGCCGTAGCGGCGCGAGCGCTCCATCTCCTCGTCGAGGTACGACTCGAAGAAGCGGCGGTTGTACGCCTTGGTGAGATCGTCGCGCATCGCCAGGTCGCGGCTGCGCGTCAGCTGATAGATGTTGCTGAGGACCTGGACGACGGCGGAGATGTAGCGGCCGACGCTGCGGATCGTTTCGTCGTCGACCGGCAGCACGCCGGGCGGTTCGTCGCCGAGCGGCACGCGAATCACGCCGATCAGATCGTGCTCGACCTGCAGCGGAATGACGAGCAGCTTCATCTCGAGGTCCTGAGCGAACGAGAGGCCGGAGGCGAGCGCGCGCTGCAGGAGATCGGGCGGAATGCCGGGGAGGAACTCGCCGGTCTCGCGGTATTCGGGATCGTTCGAGAAGCTGACGACGTAACGCTCGAGCCGCGGATCATGGAGGAAGAGCGTGCCGCGCGCGAGCCCCAGGATGTTCAACGCCGTGCGCGTGATCCGCTCGGAGACGGCGCCCGCTTCGACCATCGTCATCAGTTCCTGCACCTGCGACAGGTAGCTGATCTCCGCTTCGAGCTGTGCGGCGTGGATGGCGGTGTCGGCGAGATCGTTGGCGAAGAAGAGGTACTCGCCGGGATCGGCAAGGAAGACGTCGCGGCGAACGCGCATCTCTCCGTGACGGCGGCCGGATGGCGCGTCGGCGTCAGAAAGAATGATGCGCACGAGGCTCTTGCGAGGCGGCGGATCGATCTGCGCGTGCGAGTCGGAATCGATCAGCGCGATCCGCGCGGTGTCGCGCGCGTCGCCATCCGGAGCGAAGGCGAGCGCCGGGCATAACCTGCGAAGATCGTCGACGACCTGGTGCCGTCCGCTGTAAACGCCGATGGTCTGCATCTTTACGACCTAAGCGTTTCAGTTTACACCGCTTCGGCGGCGGCGAACGATGACGAGCGCGACGATGCAGGCAAGCGTCGCGAAGCTGATGGCGCGTCCGGCGACGAACGATTCCGGCAGGTACGTGAGGCGAACGGAGTGCCGTCCGTGCGGAAGGTGGACGCCGAGAAATGCGTGGTTGGCGAGCTGGTAGCGAATGCGACGGCCGTCGACGTACGCGCGCCAGCCGTTCCACGCGGTTTGGGAAACGACGATCCAGCCGTCGCGTTCCATGTCGGCGTCGATGCGCCAGCCGAGCGTGCGCCGCTTCATCGACACGATCGTCCCCGGTCCGTTGTCGCGTTCGTGCGATGGGACGTCGGCAGCGAGCCACGAACGTTCGCCGAAATCGGTCGCGCTCTGCATCTCCGCGAGCTCGTTTGGTGCATTGATGCGAACGTGTTTGGGGATGAATGCACGCGGGAGTGCGGCGGGATTTTCGATGAGCCGGCCGGTGCGATCGGCGGCCACTTCGCGCCAGCCGGGCGGAATCGGATCGCTCGCCTTCGTCAGCGCGAAGCGGACGTTCATCATCGCGAGGAACGGACGGGAGAGATCGTCGACGCGGTTGAACCACGGACCGATCCGCGCGCACCAGAGCGGATACGTTTCGGCGAGCGGACGAAAGGTCATCGCTTCGTAGCCGCGCGCGTCTTCGAGTCCGTAAAGCGTGGCGGTGTTCGGGAGGAAGGTCATGCCAGTGCCGACGATACGGAACGGCTCGCGGATGTCGGCGAGTGGCGCGAGAATCGCGATCTTCGGGTAGGCGGCATCGCGTGCGTTCGCGGGATAAAGGAAGCCTTGTTCGAGCGTTCGCTGGATGAGGAGCGCGGCGAGGAGGATTCCCCCTTTACGCGGCATGAGCGCGACGGCGGCGAGCGGTGCTAATTCTGCGAAGAGGCGCAAGGATGCCCATGAGGGTGCGTCGTTGAGCACAAAACGGTTGGCGACGAGGCTGGCGGCGCCGATGACAAGCAGCGCGATGACAAAAACAAAACGCGGCGCGTCGTCGCGTGCCGCAAGTGCGGCGAGCATCACGAGGCAAAACGCCGCCGCGAATGCGAGCCGCTCGTTGAGCGCGACGTCGAACAACGGCAGCGCATGCAACACCGTCGAGACCGGCGGCGCCTTGAGCGCGGCGAGCGCGCAAACGACGAACGCAATCGTGAAGAACCACTTCTCGCGCGAGCGGATCGTGAACGCACCGAGCAGCGCCAGCACGACGACAATGCTTCCCACCGCCATCCGCTCGTTTGGCAGATTGCGCAGCGCCGGCGCGCGCCACGTTCGTCCTTCGAGGAACGGAAAGAGATCGACCGCGGCACCGGCAGCGATTCGTTCGATGCGATCGCTGCGCGCCGACGTCGCGTACACACGCTGACGAAACGCATGCTCCTCCGTCTGGCGCAACGCGTCGATCACCGGGAGCAGGTAGATCGCGGAGAGAGCCAGCGCGACGATTCCCGACACGATCGCGGTCACCGCCGCGCGCCGGCGATCGCTCGCAATCCACAACTCGAACACGCCATACGCCGCGCCGAACGCGATGACATGCAGCAGCGACTCCGGATGTCCGCTCAGCGTCGCCAGCGTCAGCACGAGCATCAACAACATGCTGTTCGCGAACGACGGCGTGCGCACCGTTCGTCGTGTCGCGAGCAACAACGACGGCAGCAGCGCCCACGTCGCGCCGAGCGGCCACATCGCGAACGTCGACACAGGCGTCGACAACATCCAGCCGATCGCCGCGAAGAGCGCCGCCGCTTCACCGCATCCGAGCTCCGCGGCGAAGAGAAACGCGCCAAGCGACGCGAGAAACAACGTCAGATATGTCGAGATGTTGAAGCTCTCCGCCGCCGGCAGCAAACAGGCGATCCACGTGATGGGGCTGTACGCCGCCGGCTGCGCGGCCGCCGCGAGAATGTCGCCGCCGAGAATCGAGCGATTGACCAGCGGCCACTCGCGATGCGCGAGCGATTCGCGCACCGCCGCCCGCCACGGAATCATCTGAAATGCGACGTCGAGCAGCACGCCGTTGTGCATCCCTCCGACGCCATTCGCATTCTTCATCCCGTGGAGTGGCTCGGTCATGTACGCCATCTCGATCGGCGCGACGAGCCGTCCGGTGAGCACTGCGCGGCCGGTCATCGCCAGAGGCAGAAACGCGAGCGCGATGAGGATTCGCGCGCGCGGCCGGCGGTGACATGATTCGCTCGTGCGCATTGCCCAGCTTCTCCTTCCCGGCGCATCGGAGTACGAGCGCAAATCGCAGCGGATCGACGCCGCGGCGCTGACCGCCGCCGGCTTCGAGCTCACCAGTGAAAACGAGGCAGACGTCGCGCACGTCTACGGTCCCGATCCGCTCCCCGCTCTCCGCAAACTTCGCATCCCGTTCGTGGCGAACGCCCGGCCACGAAACAGCTGGTGGTTTCGCGCGCCCGAACCGGCCGCCGTCATCTCACCATTGAAAGACTCCGCGCACTTCGTCCCGGAGGCAATCGACGATCTCTACTTCGCCGAGCGCATCCCTCGCCCACCCGACGGCCGCTATCGCCTCGGCAGTACGCATCGCGCCGGCATTCACCAAATCATCGACCTGACTTTGCACCGGCTGCATCGATTTCGCGACGATATCGACTGGCTTATCTTCGATCATCCGCCAACGCTGGATGAGCTTGGCGGCCTCGACGCGTGGGTCGATCCCGCCGCGGCGAGCACCGACTTCGACGGCTTCGTCGCCGAGGCGCTCGCCGCGGGACTCGCGGTCGTCGCGACGCGCACTGCCATCAATTTGCAGCGGACGGAAAAAGGTCGGACCGCGCTGTTGGTACCGTACGATCCGAACGAGCTCACTCATGCGATACTAGCCGCCCTGTTCAAGGCCGAGGTCCACCGTCCCAGGATCGACGCGGCGCGACAGACCATCTCGAAGTTCCGCGCGAAACACCGGGTCCGAACCCTCGCGCGGATCTACGAAAACCTGGGCCAATGACCGATTTCTCCGATCTCCCCAACCCGCAGCGGCGTGCTCTCGATCTCGTCCGGGAAGTCGCGGCCGAAAAGGAATGCCGCCCATATCTCGTCGGCGGTCCTGTCCGCGATCTCCTCCTCGGCCGTCACTCCATCGATGTCGACGTCACCCTCGAGGACGGCAGCTCCACGCTTGCACGCGCGCTCGCAAAACGGCTCAACGGCCGCGTGCGCTCGTTCCCGCAGTTCCTGACGTACAAAGTGTCCGCGGAGGGATTGCCGGAAATCGACATCGCCACCGCGCGAAAAGAGCGCTATCGCAAACCGGGCGCGCTGCCGACCGTCACCGCCGGCCGGCTGAAGGACGATCTGCTGCGCCGCGACTTCTCCATGAACGCGCTGGCGATGGATCTCGTCACCGGCTCGATGCATGATCCTGCACACGGCGAGCAGGATATCCGCACCGGTGTGATCCGCGTCCTGCACGATCAAAGCTTCCTCGACGACCCGACGCGCATCTTTCGCGCGCTCCGTTTCGCCGGCCGCCTCGGCTTCACGCTCGATCCGCATACCGATGCGCTGCTTCGCGTCGCCATCGCCGGCGGCGCGCTCGGCTTCATCTCGCGCGAACGCATCTGGCGTGAGCTCTTCCTCGCGATGGAAGAAGAAGGTGCGCCGAAAGTACTGACAATGCTCCGCGGCTCAGGCGCCCTCGACGTGCTCTTCGGCGAGAGCGGCGGCCAGCCGCCGTCGGCAGCGCTGCTCGAACAGGTTCGCGATCAGGTCGCGTCGAATCCGGAGCTCGATCGCGAAGTGCTTTACACCGCGGCGCTGCTGCATGGAACGGAGCCGACCGTCGCACAACTCGAAGGCTCCGGCTTCTCACAGAAGCGCGCACGCAACGTGCTGCAGATCGCACGCGAGCTGCCGCGCTACGAGCGCGCTCTCGCCGAACTCGTTTCCGATCGCCAGCGCTTCCGCCTCTACAAGAGCGTGTCGCGCGAGCTGCTCAGCATTCTTTCGGCGCGTCGTCCCGAGGAACAGGAGCACGTCGCGCGCTATCACGACTACGTGAAGTTCAAGCTTCCGCTGCGCGGAAACGATCTCGAAGTGCCGCTCGGACCGCACGTCGCGAAGGCGCTGGAGCGGACGCGCGAAGCGGTGTTCAGCGGCGAGATCGATGCGGGTGAAGCGCGCTCGTTTGCGCGCGAGATGGCGATCAAGTACCTTAGCCACGAACAGCCATCCGACTCGAAATGATCGCGCAACCGCAGCGCAGCTCCACGTTCGCCGCCATCGCATTCGCGATCTTCCTCCCCTCCTCTTCAGCGCTCGCGCAGGTTCCCGAAGCGCCGAAGGACGAGCCGCCGCACGACATCAACATGGTCGATGAAGCGCCGATCAGCGGCGCAATCGCGGTGCCGATCACGGAGCGCGATCGGAAGCGGCTGCGGAAGTACGAGATCCCGGAGCTGGTCGGCAGCCGTCAGGCGCTCGGCTCGCAGCTCATCGACGGCGAGCTGCCGAAGCCGATCGTGGACTATCGCGTCCATTCGAGCGACGTCGATCAGCGCCTCTCGATTTTCGAAGGCGGCCTCGTCGTCATCAACATCACCGGCGCCGGCGCGACGATGCGCAAGAAAGTGATCATTCCGGCCGATGCGCTGCACAACTACCTCGTGAAGTTGTCGCCGGATGCGCTGCAGATGATGGCGCAGCGCGAGCTCGTCGATCCGGCGCGCAACCGTCGCGGCTCGCTGCGGATTTACGACGGCGAGCATCAGCCGGTGGAACGGCTGTTCGATCCGATGTCGGCGCTGCCGAAACCGCTCGCCGATCTGGTCCTGCCGCTCGACGATCTGCTGCGCGCCATCACCGAGGATCGGACGGTGACGAACAGCGTGGCGAAGTACGAACCGCGGGTCGGCGATCGTCTCGTCGGCGACGATCAGAAGATCTATCGCATCGACCGCGTCAAAGGCGAAGGCGAAGACGCCGTCGTTCTGCTGCACTGCGAAGGGCAGCCGACGTCGATGTACATCGCGAAGAAAGACCTCGCGAACTACTTCATCGGCAAGCCGCGAGGGACGACGAAGGAATGACCGCGCGCTGATGCCCGCGCTTCGCATCACCGCCGGAACGCTCCGCGGTCGCCGCGTTCCCGTTCCTCTGCGCGACGTCCGTCCGACTTCCGAGCGCGCTCGCCAGGCGTTCTTCGACATCATCGGCACGCGCATCAACGGCGCGCGCTTTCTCGATCTCTTCGCCGGCAGCGGCATCTTCTCGTTCGAAGCGGTATCGCGCGGCGCGGCGTCGGCGACGGCCGTCGATCAATCTCGAAAGAATGCGGCGGAGATCGAGCGCGTCGCCGCCGAGTTTCATGCCGACGTAAAGCCGGTCGTATCCGATGCGCTGACGGCCGCGCGCCGCGTCGATGGAACGTTCGACGTCATCTACGCCGATCCGCCGTATGACTGGGATCGATACGATGAGCTGCTCGGCGCGATCGATCGCGGCTATCCGCTCGATGACGATGCGATCGTCGCCATCGAGCATCGCCGCAACACCACTCCCTTCACCGCCGAAACGACGCGGCTGCAATTCGAGCGGCGCGCGGAGTACGGCGAGGTCTGGATCAGTTTCTGGGAACGCACTCCGCAATAGCGAAGGCAGAGAAGGACAATTGATGGAACTCACGTTAGACGAACAGGGCTCGCACGTACTCTTCGGCAACCACGACGAAAACCTCCGAATGCTCGAGGATGCGTTCGACGTGAAGATCTCTTCGCGCGGCAACGAGGTCTTCGTCCAGGGAGCGGCCGATCGCGCGGCGGCAGTCGAAAAGCTGCTCAGCGAAATGCAGCAGCTCATCGAGCAGGGATATCCGCTCAAACGCTCCGACGTCGCCACCGGCGTGCGCGTACTGCGTGATCGTCCGGAAGCGAACCTCGTCGATTTCTTCACCGACGATTCAATCGCGCCGGCGGTGAAGCGCGCCGTCACGCCGCGCAACATGGCGCAGAAGCTCTACCTGCAATCGATCCAGGATTTCGACATCACGTTCGCCATCGGACCGGCCGGCACCGGCAAGACGTTTCTCGCCGTCGCCGTCGCCGCCGCCGCGCTCGCGGAGCGCAGCGTGAAGCGCGTCATCCTCTGCCGGCCGGCGGTCGAAGCGGGCGAGCGCCTCGGCTTCCTTCCCGGCGACATCGCCGAGAAAGTGAATCCGTACCTCCGTCCGCTCTATGACTCGCTCTACGACATCATCGGTATCGAGAAGGTCGAGAAGATGATGGAGAAGAACGTGATCGAGATCGCGCCGCTGGCGTTCATGCGCGGCCGCACACTCAACGACGCATTCATCATTCTCGATGAAGCGCAGAACACGACTCCCGAGCAGATGAAGATGTTCCTCACCCGCCTCGGCTTCGGCTCGAAAGCGGTCGTCACCGGCGACGTGACGCAGGTCGATCTGCCGGAAGGGAAAAAATCGGGACTGCGCGAGGCGCGGCTGATTCTCGACGGCGTCGAAGGTATCAAGTTCTTCGACTTCAACGAGCGCGACGTCGTCCGCCACCCGCTCGTTGCCAAGATCGTCGTCGCCTACGACAAGGTCGACAAAGCGAACGCCGCGGCGAAATCAGCGGCGGCGAGATTCTGATGAATGTCGAAGTGACCGGCGGCGCGATCCCCCGCTTCAGCCGCCGCGAGATCATGGCGTTCACGCGCAAGGTGCTGATCGCGGTCGACCAGCGCGACCGCGACGTCTCCATCGCCTTCGTCGACGACGAATCGATGAAGACGCTCAATCGGCAGTTCCGCAAAAAGAACAAGACGACGGACGTCCTGACGTTCCCCGCCGATGACTCCTACGCCGATCCCGCCAACAAAAACCGCCCGCTCGGCGACATCGTCATCTCGCTCGAACAAGCCCGCCGCCAGGCCGCGGACGAAAAGCATTCGCTGGCGACCGAAGTCCGCTACCTGATCCTGCACGGAGTCATTCACGCGCTCGGCTACGACCACGAGACGGATGACGGCGAGATGAACGCGCTGGAGGTGAAAGTGCGAGGGAAGGTGGGGCTGGAGTGACGGCGATCGAGGAAAAACGTGCGCCGAGCCTTGGGCAACCTGCGCGCCGGCCCGTGGCCGGTTGGCCCGAAATGACCGATCATCGTCCCAGCACCGTAGCGCGCGGTGCGTACGATGCTGGCCATGAACGACGCAAACACCGCACTTCTCGTCATTGACGTTCAGGACTCCTTCAAGGTCGGCGCGAACTGGTCGCGGCGCAGCTCGCCCCGTTTTGAGGAAAACATCTCCGCTCTCATTCGCGAGTTTCGCGAGAGCGGGCGGCCGATCTTCTTCATCCTGCACATCGACAACGATCCCGGTTTTCGGCGCGGCGACGCGGAGCTGAAGCTCATGGACTTCGTCGACTTCCGCGAAGGCGATCCGCTCCTCTGCAAAACGACGCGCAACGCGTTCACGAGCACCGATCTGCAGGCGCGGCTCGATGCGCTCGGCGTCCGGCGCGTCGTCATCACCGGAATCCAGACCGAGCAGTGTTGCGAAACGACGGCCCGGGTGGCCGCCGATCTCGGATATGAGGTCGATTTCGTCACCGAGGCGACGATGACGTTTCCGATCGCGCATGATGGCGACGTGTTGTCGACGGATGAGATCATTCGCCGGACGGAGTTCGTGCTTCGCAATCGTTTCGCGCGCATCGTCACAACGGAAGAGCTGACGGGGGCGTTATCGGCGACGTAGTTTTTCTCCTCCTGCCGGAGGTCGAGCTGCTCGACGTCGCCGGACCGATGCAGGCGTTTCATGAGACGCGCCGCTACAAGGTCCGGAGCTGTTCGACGCGCGATCGCATTCGCACCGATCAGGGGCTGTGGCTGGCCGACCTCGAGCCGCTCCCCGACGTCGGCGAAGGCGACATCGTCGTCGTCCCCGGCATGCCCTTCGCGGCGACGTCACGCGTCGACCGCGCCGCCGTTCGATGGCTCAAAACGTCCGCCGATCGCGGCGCGGAGATCACCTCCGTCTGCACCGGCGCCTTCATCCTCGGCTACGCCGGACTGCTCGACGGCCGCCGCTGCACGACGCACTGGTCGCGCACGACCGAGCTCGCGCGACTCTTCCCCGCCGCGCGCGTGCTGACCAATCGTCTCTTCATCAGCGACGGCGCGATCACGACGAGCGCCGGCATCGCGTCGGGCATCGACATGGCGCTGGCCATCATCGAACGTCGCGATGGTCCGCTCGCCGCGGCCACCGTCGCGCGTGAGATGGTCGTCTACATCCGCCGCGACGGCGCGCACGATCAGGAAAGCGTCTATCTCGATTACCGAACGCACCTGCAGCCGGGCATTCATCGCGTGCAGGACGCCCTGACGCGCAATCCCGGCGAGAAGTCGTCGCTCGATTCGCTGGCGTCGCTGGCCGGGATGAGCACGCGCAACCTCACGCGTGTCTTTCGCCAGTCGACCGGCATCTCGATCAAGGAGTTCACGACGCGCGTACGGCTGGAGCTCGCCCGAAGTCTGCTGCACGATCCGACCACCACGATCGAAGCGATCGCGAACGCGTGCGGTTTCGAATCGGCGCGTCAGTTCCGGCGCGTCTGGAGCGACGCGCACGGCGTTCCGCCATCGATTACGATGCGCGGCGCATGACGCCCCGCATCAAGATCTGCTGCATCGCCAGCGTCGACGAAGCGCGCATGGCCATTGATGCCGGCGCATCCGCGCTGGGACTCGTATCGCGGATGCCGAGCGGTCCCGGTGTCATCGATGAAGCGGCCATCGCGGCGATCGCCGATCGTGTCCCGCCGCCGATCGCGACGTTCCTGCTGACCTGCGAACAGGAAGCGAGCGCGATCATCGCGCAGCAGCGCCGCTGCCGCACCAACACAATCCAGATTTGCGATCGGCTCGAGCGCGGCACGTACCGCGAGCTGCGCGACGCGCTTCCCGGCATCGCTATCGTCCAGGTCGTCCACGTGCGCGGCGAGGAGTCGATCGACGAAGCGCGCCGCGTCGCGGAAGAGGTCGACGCCATCCTGCTCGACTCCGGTAATCAGTCGCTGGCGGTGAAAGAGCTCGGCGGCACCGGCCGGACGCACGACTGGACGATCAGCGCGCGGATTCGCGAAGCGATCTCCGTCCCGCTCTTTCTCGCAGGCGGCCTGAACGCGCAGAACGTCGCCGAAGCGATCCGCATCGTGCAGCCGTTCGGACTCGATCTCTGCAGCAGCGTGCGAACGAACGGCGCGCTCGATGAGGTGAAGCTGCGCGCGTTCATCGCCGCCGCTACTTCCGCGTGACCGTCGTGCCGTGGAACATCTGCACGTCGCTCTTCAGCGATTCCTTCGCTTTCGCGTCGTCCTTCAGATACGCGTCCCAGAACGTCAGCGCCGCCATCCGGATCCTGCTGAAGATGCTGCGATCGCCGCCGGCGACGGGACGCTCGCGCGTGTCGGTCTGGAACGACGTCGAGTCGGGACCGTACGGATCGGGCGGACGCTGTCCGGTCGGGTAATCGGGAAAGTTGCGCGTCGTCACTTCGCCCGCCTGGAGCGGCATCGTCAGTCCGGCGAACGACATATGCCGCGCCCCTTCGATGAAGACGAGGTACTTGTCGCCGGCCGGCGAATTCTCGAACGCCGCGCGCCGCCAGTCAGGCGTCTCACCCTCGGCGCCGGTATCGCGCGAGCCGGTCATGAACATCGCCGGCACCTTCACGTTGCGGAATGACTCCGCGGTCAGATTCTGCGGACCGCCGACGCCCTGCGGCGACATCGCCACGATGGCGCGAACGCGCGGATCGTATGCACCGACCGACTGCTCGCCCGACGTCTTCGCGCCGCCGACCAGCATCGCCGTGAACGCGCCGTATGAATGGCCGCCGACGCCGATCCTGTTGTGATCGATCTTCCCCTGCAGCTCCGGATAACGGCGCTCAATGTCATCGAGCGAGTCGATGATGAACGTCACGTCGCGCAGCCGATCGCGCCACTGCGGTTCCCTCTGGTTCTGCCACACCGCCTCGGCGGTCTGCAGCGTCTGCTCGCGCCGATCGCGCTCTTCGCGCTGCATCTGGCGATTGCCGTTCCGCCCCTGCTTCTGCTGATCCTGTCGCTCCGCGCGACGTTCTTCGAGCCGATCGCGCATCAGCTCGCGCAGCGCGCCGGCGTCGGCATGCGACGGTCGCGCGACGATGTAACCGTAGCTCGCCCAGTACGCCGCCAGCCCTTCGTAACCGCTGCTCGACGCGCCATAGCCATGCGAAAAAATGATCAGCGGAAACGGGCCGACGCCTCGCGTCGGATACTCGATGTTCAGCGTCAGATCGCGATTGCGCTGCGCGTCGTGCAGCAGCGCCGCGGGAATCACGCCGACCGGCGACGAACCGCTCTCGGAGCTGTAACGGATCGACTGCGTCGGCACCGGCGGCGGCTCCGTTTTCTTCGGCGCGTTCGAAGCGCAGGCAGCGATGGCGATGGCGACGAGTGCAATGGCTGAGCGTTTCATGACTGGAACCTCATACGTCTTTCGTGCCCGACTCGCTGAATGCGGCGGGATAACTGCCGAAGAATCGGACCACTTCGCACATTTCGCGCAGGTGATCGATGGCGCGCGCCACGTTCGGCTCGGCGGCGTCGCCGGCCAGATCGACATAGAACGCGTACTCCCACGGACGTCCTTCGATCGGCCGCGACTCGATCTTCGTCAGATCGATGTCGCGCAGCGCGAACGCCGCCAGCGCGCGAAACAGCGAGCCCGGCTTATTCGGCGCGACGAACATCAGCGACGTCTTGCGCGGCCCGTGCGATTCGATGCGCGACGCCGACGCTTCCGGCCTCAGCAGCAGGAAACGCGTGTAGTTGCGATGATGATCTTCGAGTCCTTCGGCGAGGATGTCCGCGCCGTAGATCGCGGCGGAACCGGCAGCAGCGATGGCCGCTTCATCGCCGCGCGCCTGCTCGACGACCATCCGCACGCTGCCGGCCGTGTCGTCGGCAGCGATCGCTTCGATCGTGCCGCGATGCGCGGCGAAGAATCGCTGGCATTGCGCGAGCGCGACCGGATGCGAGTAGACGCGGCGCACGTCGGCGAGCGTCGTGCCGCGCGGCGCGATCAGCGCGTGTGCGATTCGCAGCAGCACCTCTCCGGCGATCGTGAGCTTCGCCGTGGCGAGCAGCTCGAAATTGCGCAGCACCGAACCGGCCAGCGTGTTCTCGATCGGGATCACTGCTGCTTCCGCTCGTGCTTCGGCCACCGCGGCGAAGACGTCCTCGAAAGTGCGACACGGCAGGACGTCGATGGAGTCGCCGAGGAGTTTGCGGGCGGCTTCTTCGCTGAAGGCGCCGCGCTCACCCTGAAATGCGATCGGAGACATCGCGCGCATCGTACCGTCATCTGGACGATCGCCGCGCCGAGTCCGTATCCAAAGGCGATGAGAAGCCTTCGATTGCTGTCGCTCCTGCCGGCCGCGCTGCTCTTCGCGTCGTCACTGCTCGCGGAGGACGTGACGTACTCGATCTCGCCGGCGATCGGACCGTCGCTCGGCAGAACGCCGGTGACGGTGAAGGGAATCTTCGGCACCTGGCAGTACGGATTGATCTTCGGCGGGATCGGCGTACCGGCGACACGCATCGACGAGCACACGCTCGTCGCATCGGCGCCCGCGCATCCGGCGGGAACGGTCGACGTGGGGATCTTCGAATACGACATCGGCATTTCGACCGGACTGAAGTACACGTTCGTCGACGTTGGACCGAGCAGCCACTTCGAGCGCCTCCTCCTGCCGATCTTCATGCCGCCCGCGCGCGGCCTGTTCGGTTCCGAGTTTCATTCGGAGCTGCGCGCCGCGGTTCCAAACGCGGCCGGACCGATCTCGCTTTTCGGCGCCGCCTGGCCGTTCAGTTCGAGCAGCGATCCGGCGATCACGCTGCAATCCGGCAGCGACGCGACGCTCATCCGCGACGAGTCGGACTTCAACGGCAACCCCGGGCGCTTCGTTTTTGTCGAGAAGGACTCCTTCGACATCCTCGGTTTGAACCTGCGTGCCTTCGACGTCTCGCGCAATGCGCAAACGTTCGGGACCGAGATTCCGATCGTGCACGAGCGCGAATTCAGCCAGACGCTCATCACCTTCCCCGGCGTGCCGATCGATTCGCGCTTCCGGACGACGCTGCGCATTTACGCGGCCGAGCCGGGGACCGTGCGGGTGACCGTCGGAACGCAAACGTTCAACGTGACGCTGCGGCCCGGGGGGAATCAGTACGAGCCGGCATACGCGTCGTTCAGCGACTTTCCGATCGGCAGCGGAGGCTCGACGAACGTCACGGTCGAGCCGTTGATCCTCTACTTCAGTCCGGTCGTATTCGGCCCGCCGGTCTGGGCGTTTCTGACCATCACGAACAACGACACGCAGCAGATCACGACGATGTCGCCGCATCGGTAGTCGTCCGGAGCGACGTACACTTTGCACGTCGCCGATGACCGAGAAAATCCGCCGCTACACGCTCAAACGAGCGCCGAAACCACAGAAGCAATATCGCGTTCAGTACGAGAACGAGCTGAACTCCGAGCAGCTCGACGTCGTCATGGCCGGCGAAGGTCCGCTGCTCGTCATCGCCGGCGCCGGCAGCGGGAAAACGCGCGCGCTCACCTATCGCGTTTCGCGTCTCATTGAAGACGGCGTCGATCCCTCCGAGATCCTGCTGCTCACGTTCACCAACAAAGCGTCGCGCGAGATGCTGAGCCGCGTCGAGCAGCTCGTCACCATCGACACGCGGCGCATCTGGGGCGGCACGTTTCACTCGATCGGCAACCGCCTCTTGCGCCAGCACGCGGCGACGATCGGCTATCGCCCGAGCTTCTCGATTCTCGACGCCGAAGACGCCAAAGAGATGATGGAATCAGCCATCTCCTCGCTCGGGATCAAGACGCTCGAAAAGCGTTTCCCGAAGGGCGACGTGCTGCTCGACATCTACTCCTTTCTGATCAACACGCGCACGCCGCTGGAGCTCCATCTCGAGCAGAACTTCCCGCATTTCGCAATCTACAAGGAGGAGATGATCAACGTTTTCCGCGCCTACAAAGAGCGGAAGCGCGAAGCCAACGCCATGGACTTCGACGATCTCCTCGTCAACTGGAAACTGCTCCTCGAAGAACACGCCGACGTCGGCGAAGCGCTCAAGCGGCGCTTCCGCTACATCCTCGTCGATGAGTACCAGGACACGAACAAGCTGCAGGCGGAAGTCGTCGATGGAATGGCATCCGTCCGCGGAAACGTGATGGTGGTCGGCGACGATGCGCAGTCGATCTATTCGTTCCGCGGCGCGTCGTTCGAAAACATCATCACCTTCCCGCTGCGCTTTCCCGAGACGAAGATCTACAAGCTCGAAGTGAACTACCGCTCGACGCGACAGATTCTCGAGCTCGCCAACCGCTCCATCGCCAACAACCGTTTTCAATTTCGGAAAGAGCTGCAGGCGGTGCGCGGCGACGGACCGGAGCCGGCGGTCGTCGGCGTCGACGACGTCTTCGAGCAGGCGAACTTCATCGCACAGCGAATCCTCGAGCTCCGCGACGAAGGCGAATCGCTCGGCGAGATCGCCGTGCTTTATCGCTCGCACTATCAGTCGCTCGAACTGCAGATGGAGTTGTCGCGCCGGCTGATCCCGTACGAGATTCGATCGGGCGTCCGCTTCTTCGAACAGGCGCACATCAAAGACGTCATCGCATATCTGAAGATCGTCGTGAACGGCCGCGACGAGCTGTCGTGGAAGCGGGTGCTGAAGCTCTATCCGAAAGTCGGCGAGAAGACGGCGGCGGAAGTGTGGGCGAAGATCTCGAAGGCCGGCGATCCGCTCGATGCGTTTCTTCGCGGCGCTGGCCCCTCACCCGGCCTTCGGCCACCCTCTCCCGGCGGGAGAGGGGCTGGGGGTGAGGGGCGCGGCATATCCGCAAGTCTCCAATCGCTGAGAAGCATCCTGCAGCTGATCGGCAGCGAATCGATGCAGCACAATCCCTCGGAGACGATCCGGCTGATCGTCGAGCGCGGCTACGGAGATTACGCGCGCGCGAAGTTCCCGAACGCGCAGGCGCGGCTCGACGACCTCGAACAACTCTCGCAATACGCGCTGCGCTACGACGGCGTCGGCGCATTCCTCGAGGAGGTCGCGCTCGCGAATCCGCTGGCCGGTGAGGATGTCGCGGTCGTCGGCCCGGAGGATGAAAAGATCGTCTTGTCGAGCGTGCACCAGGCGAAGGGGCTGGAGTGGCGGATCGTCTTTCTCCTCGGGCTCGCCGACGGACGCTTTCCGTCGGCGCGCGCGCTGCGCGTTCCGGGCGGCATCGTTCGCGTGAAGCCGAATGAAGTGCACGCCGCCTTCGAATTGACCAGCGCGCTGATGGAGGTTCCCGGTGGGGAGCCGGTCGCCGAGCACGAGATCATCATTCCCGGCGAGGAAGAAGAGCGGCGCCTTTTCTACGTCGCCATCACCCGCGCAAAGCAGGAGCTCTATCTCGTCTTTCCGGTGATGGCGCGCGATCGCGGCGGCATGGACGTGCTGATGGAACCGTCGCGGTTCATCCGCGAGCTGCCGGGCGAGGTTTACGAGAAGTGGGTGATCGGCAACGAGTAGCGGTCGCGGCTGCTACACTTTGACGCATCCATGAACAAGCGCGCCTTTGCTGTCGCCGGTCTCTGTCTGTTCATCGTCGTCACGCTCGCGGCGCAGACCGCGCCGGCGCCACCGATGCCGGTCTTTCCGCGCGTCGTGAAAGCGACCGGCTACGGCCCGGGCGGCACCGCCGGTCTCGGCCACCGACTGGTCGTCGACATCGAGAACTTCCCGTCGCTGCTCGAGAAATCGGGCGGCTGCGACGGCATCGTCCTCTTCATCAACGACCTGCCGATGGCCGGCGTGAAACCGGTTTCGTGCGATGAGACGAGCGGCCGCGTCCACTTCATCCTCGATCGCGATCCGTCCAACCAGAAGAACGACATGGTCTGGCACACGCTGCTCGGCAGCCCGACGAGCTATGTGCGCGAAGCGAAGGTCAGCGTCGGACCGAATGAATCGACCGTCTATCCGTCATCGAAGACGTTCCGGCTTTTCATCATTCCGCGCGTCATGCTCTTCATCTTCTTCATCCTGTTCATCGTGACGCTGGCGATCTTCGTTCACCTCTGCCGGAAGACGAGTATCATCCGCAGCCCGGTCGTCGCGCCGCCCGGCTCGCTGCCGCCGTACAGCCTGTCGCGGTTTCAGATGGCGTTCTGGTTCTTCCTCGTCATCGCCGGTTATGTCTTCATGTGGATGATCACCGACGAGCTCGACACCATCACCGAATCGATCCTCGCGCTGATCGGCATCGGCGCCGGCACCGCGCTCGGCGCGGCGATGATCGATGCGCCGCCCGGCGCCGGCCAGCCCGCTCCGCCGCCGTCACCGTCGAAGGGATTTCTTCACGACATGCTCACCGACGACAACGGCGGCGTCAGCTTCCACCGCTTTCAGATGTTCGCGTGGACCATGATCCTCGGCATCATCTTCCTGACCTCCGTCTACAAGCAGCTGGCGATGCCGGAGTTCAGCGCAACGCTTCTCGGTCTGATGGGCGTTTCCTCCGGCACCTACCTCGGCTTCAAGTTCCCCGAGAAGAAGAACGAACAGCTCGTCGCGTCGGGTCAGCTGCCGCCGCAAACACCGCCGGAAGCGAAGTAGCTCGCGTTAGACTCCCGCGCGCATGCGTCTCCTCCTGATCTCGTCCTCCACCGTTCACGGACACGGCTACCTCGATCACGCCATCCCCGACATCGCGCGAATCCTCGGTACGCGCAAGCGCGTCGGCTTCGTGCCGTACGCCCTCGCCGGTCACCTCGGATACACGGTTCAGCTGCACGAACGGCTTTCACAGATCGGAGCCGAGGTGACGATGATCGCGACGCCGGAAGACGTCCGTTCCGTCGAAGCGATTTTCACCGGCGGCGGCAACACCTTTCGCCTGCTGAAAGCTCTTTACGATCGCGCGCTGCTCGAGCCGATTCGCGACGCGGTCAGGAACGGGCTGCCCTACATTGGCACGAGCGCCGGCACGAACATCGCCGCGCCGACGATCAGGACGACGAACGACATGCCGATCGTCGAGCCGCCGTCATTCAACGCGTTCGGCTTCGTTCGCTATCAAATCAATCCGCACTATCTCGATGCCGAGCCGTCGACGACACACATGGGCGAGACGCGCGAAGAGCGCATCATGCAGTTTCACGAAGAGAACGACACGCCGGTGGTCGGCCTGCGCGAAGGAGCGCAGCTCCTCGTGGAGAACGGCTCGACGACGCTGGCGGGCGATCGTCCGGCGCGGATTTTCCGTCGCGGCCAGGAACCGGTGGAGGTCGAGCCGGGTGCGACGCTCGATCGCTATCTCGACTGAATACGCGTCGCGCATTCGCCGACGCTGCCGCAGACGGTCGTGATCATCCCGCCGTTGACGAGGAAGACCTGCGGCGTCTTCGAGTACTTCGTCCGCACTTCCGGTGCGAGCGATTCCGGCGTGCGAAAAACGAGACCGGCGACGTCGAGTCGTTTCGCGAATGCGGCCGTCTCCGCTTCGTTCCCGGTGCTGACGATCACCGGCGGGACCGCTTTCGACAACGGCAGCGCGCGCAACTCGCCTGCCGCTTCCTCGCACGTGCCGCAATTCGGATCGACGACGAGGACGAGCTGCCGTCCGCGCGGCGCCTGCGACGGCGTCATGACGGTGCCGTTCGGCGAGACGAGACCGCCGAACTCGAAGCGCTCGCCGGGATGAAAGACGCGCGACGACGCCATGCGCCGCGACTGTTCGAGCGCGATGCGCAGCCCCGCGTTCTCCCGCCGCAACATCACGTTGGACCAGATCAGCAGGACCATCGCGACGACGACGGCGAGTTCGAGAAGACGGAGCGGAAGGTTCTTCATGGAAGGATTACGGAGGAGCGCCGCGCCGAGGCGGCGCTCCTCGCGGAGATCATTAGCAGCTGGCGACGAACCACTGGCCGGCAACCGCGTCGTAGTACGACTGGTTGCAGTAGCTGCCGCCGTTGGAGCACGACTCGCCGTACTGAATCCACCACTGGCTGGTCACGCCGCCGCGGTAGATCGGGCCGTTGCAGGTGACATATCGGTAGCCCACTTCGTCGGTGAATGTTCCGTCGGAGTAGTAGTACGTCTCCGAGGAATTGGACGGCAGCGAATACGCAACGGTGGTGATCGAGGCAACGAGCAGCGACAGCATTAGCGCCAGACGAAAACGTTTCATGGGGATTCTTCCTTAAGGGATGGGATTTGACGACTCCCGAATGGTACCTGAACGGCCTTATGTCCGACACTGAAAAGTGTCAGTATGTCCGGACGGCGGACACGGCCGTTAGCCGTTCCAGTCGCAGGCCTCGCGCTCCCAGCGATGGGCGACCTCGTCGTAATACCAGCGGTTGCAGAGAGTTCCGCTGCTGTCGCAGTCGTATTCGTACTGGATGAAGTACGAGGTGTGCATCCCGGTCTGCTCGATGTTGTTCTCACAATCGATGTAGCGATAGCCGACCTGCGTGGTGTAGGTGATGTCGGTGTAATAGAAGGTTTCGAGGGCGGCGTGCTGAAACGAGTTAGCGACGGTGGCTGACGCGGCGACGAGCAGCAGCAGAATGGCGGTAACGCGAAGTCGTTGCATGGGATCTTCCTCGCTCGCTTGAATTTGACTGCGGGCGGAATGATATCCGCGTCACGCTTCATTAGCTAAGTCCGGCCGCAAACAATCAGCAACGGTCGCGCGCGTAGAATCATCCGATCTCAGTAATGGGTGAATCGGCGCGCGACGAAGGATTTCTCGAACGGCTGATCGGCGACGGCCGGGCGCTGATCAAGCTGCTCGCACTGGCGCTGATCGGCTCCGGCGTCTTCGTGCTGTTCCAGGCGGCGACCGGCCACTTTCTGCCGCACGACACCGCCTGGCTCGGCATGACCGCGCAGCAGCTCTGCACGTCGCACGGCTGCCGCATCGTCCACTTCATGATGCACGACCGCGTTTCGTTCGGCGGCGTGCTGATCGCCATCGGTGTGATGTATCTCTGGCTCGCCGAGTTTCCGCTGCGTCGCGGGGAAACGTGGGCGTGGTGGGCACTGGCCGCAAGCGCCGCCGCCGGTTTCCTCAGCTTCCTCACCTACCTCGGATACGGCTATCTCGACACGTGGCACGGCGCGGCGACGCTCGCACTGTTGCCGCTCTTCGCATCAGCGCTTTACCGAACGCGCGCGCTGCGTCTCAATCGCGTGCTGATCGCACCGTTCGACTTCCGCACGCGCGCCGGCGTCGGACGAATGCTGCTCATCGCGACGACGACCGGCATCATCGCCGCCGGCCTGACGATCATGACCGTCGGTATGACGGCCGTCTTCGTGCCGCAGGATCTCGAATTCATGCGCATCACACGCGCTGAACTGCAGCAGCACAGCGCTCGATTGATTCCGCTCATCGCGCACGACCGCGCCGGCTTCGGCGGCGCGCTCGTTTCGTGCGGCGTGGCGATGCTCTTCGCCGTGCTGTACGGAACGCCGTCGCGCAATCTCCGGCAGGCGCTGGCGATCGCCGGAACGGCCGGCTTCGCGACCGCCGTCGGCATTCATCCACTGATCGGCTACACGAACGCGACGCATCTCGGACCGGCGGTGTTCGGCTGCGTGGTCTTCGCGATCGGACTCGCGCTTGTGCAGCTGGGCCGCGTCCGCGCTTAGAGCCCGATGCGCCGCTCGATCGAGCGCATCCGCAGATCGCCGCGAATCGAATCGAAGTGCGGATCGACGCCGATCCGAATCAGCCACGGCGATCGTTCTTCGACGGAGCGCAGCAGGTAATCGAACGCGGCATCGGCATCGCCGGCGCCGGCCCACGCCAGCGCGAGATCGTAGACGGAGACGAACTCGTGCTTCGATCGTTCTTCCAGCGCGCGAATGATCGCGATGGCGTCGTCGCGGCGTCCCGCGCGTCCGCGCACTGACGCGAGCACCGCAAGGACGTACGAGCTCGGATAGATCGCGGCCACGCGTTCGAGCTGCACGAGCGCGAGCTCGAAATCGCCGCGCGCGGCGAGCACCTGGCCGATCGCGAACTGCACCCAGATGAAGTCCGGATCGATCTGCCGCGCCTTCTCCAGCATCGTCAGCGCCGCGTCGAAATCGCGGTCGTAGTAGAGCGGCCACGCCGATTCGGTATTGATCGCCAGTGAGAGCGGATCGAGCTCGCGCGCCAGCGCCATCTGCGCCGCCGCCTCGCGAAAGCGCCGCCGAACGGTGAGCAGCCACGCGTACCAGTGATGCGCGGTGGCGTAGTTCGGATTCAACTCCAGAGCGCGCTGAAACGACGACTCCGCGCCCGTCCAGTCCCAGTCGAACCAGCACTTGGTGAACGCCAGCGATGCATGCGCCTCGGCGAGCGAGTCGTCGATCTCCAGCGCGCGCGTTGCGGCCAGCTTCGCTTTCGGCAGCGCGTCACGCGGCGGAATCGCGCTGTACGTCGTCAGCAGGTTGTAGCAGTCGGCAAGTCCGACGTACGCGCGCGCATAAAGCGGATCGTGCTCGATGGCCTGATCGAACAGCTCGATGGCGCGACGGAAACCGTCCGCCGTCCTCTTGTTCCACTGATAGCGGCCGCGCAGAAACAGTTGATACGCCTCCGGGTTTTCCGTGTGGCGCTTGTGCAGCTTCTTCCGATCGGCGCCGGTCAGCTTCACGCGCAGCTTCTCCGCGATCCGTTCGGCGATCTCTTCCTGAACGGCGAAGATGTCGGAGAAACGCAGATTAAAACGCTCGCCCCAGATCTGCGCGTTGTCGGAAACCTCGACCAGTTCCGCCTGGATGCTCAGCGATTCGCGGACCTGATGAATGGCGCCGGTCAGCACCGTCTTCACGCCGAGCTCGCGGCCGACCGTCTGCGGATCGGCGTCGATTCCTTTGTAGCGAAACACGGTGCCGCGCGCGATCACGCGCAGCTTCGGCAAACGCGCCAGCTTGTTGATGACGCTCTCCGTGATTCCATCGATCAGGTAGTCGGCGCCAGGATCGCGCGAGCCGTTCGCGAACGGAATGACGGCGATCGATTTCCCGCGCGGTTTCGTCTTCGTCGGCGCAACCGAACCGGAGTCGCTGCGGATGGCGCGCAACGCGAACGCGAGATCGCGCGCCGACTGAAATCGCTCCGCCGGATTCTTCTCGAGGCAGCGCGAGATGACGCGCTGCAGATCGTACGGAATGTGGCGTCCGGAATGTTCGAGCGCCGGCGGATCGTCGTTGAGAATCGCCGCCATCGTTTCGATGAGACTGGAGCGGCCGAAGGCGCGGCGTCCCGTCACCATCTCGTACAGCACGCAGCCGAGCGAGAAGATGTCGGTCGCGGAATCGAGGGCGCGGCCGGAAAGCTGTTCGGGCGACATATAGCCGATCGTCCCGACGACGTTCTCCGGCGGATGCTCGAGCGCATTCGTGGCGGTGTCGTCGTTGTTGCCGCCCGGCGACGCGGCGGCGCGAATGACGGCGAGGCCGAAGTCGAGGATCTTCACCTGTCCGTCGGCGAGCACGAAGATGTTCTCCGGCTTCAGATCGCGATGGATGATCTGCTTCGCATGCGCGGCCGCCAGTCCGTCACAAACCGCGGCGCCGATCTCGGCGGTCTTCGCCCACGGTATCGCCGCGGACGCGATTCGTTCCCGCAGTGGCTCGCCGATCAGGAGCTCGGTGACGATGAACGCCCGCTCGCCGTCGTGATCGAGCTCGAAGATCGAGAGAATGTTCGGATGCGACAGCGCCGCAATGGCCTTCGCCTCGGTGGTAAAGCGCTCGAACGTTTCCTCGCTGTTCACCACTTCGGGAATCAGGACCTTGATCGCCACGAAGCGACCGAGGCGGGTGTCGACGGCGCGGTAGACCTCACCCATTCCGCCGGAACCGATGAGATCGACGATCTCGTACGGTCCGAGGCGGCTGTTCGCGGCAAGCGGCATGTGCGGCGACATTGTACGGGCGAGCACGGGACGAAATCCCGCCGCGCTTTCGTGCGTTGGAGGTGTTCGCCGCGATGCTGCCGATTCCCGAGCTCGATGAGGCGCCAGTCGCCGAACAGAAGGAAAAAACCGAGGAGCCAAAGCTCTTCCGGGTGCTCCTCCACAACGATGACTACACGACGATGGAGTTCGTCGTCTACGTGCTGCAGTCGGTCTTCAACCTCGACGAGGAGAAGGCCATTCAGGTGATGCTGAACGTCCACGTGAAAGGGATCGGCGTCGCCGGCGTTTACACATACGAGATCGCGGAGATGAAAGTAACGCGCGCGACCGAGCTCGCCCGCGAAAACGAATTTCCGTTGTTGTGCACGATGGAACGAGAATGAAGGTGCTGAGTGCAGAGTGCTAAGTGCTGAGTAGAGGCGAATTTCGCACTCAGCACTCTGCACTCAGCACTCAGCACCCGGTCAACACGTAAGCCAATGATCGCCAAACAACTACAAAAAACCTTCGAATACGCGCTGAACGATGCGATGCGGCGGCGTAATGAATATGTGACGCTCGAGCATTTGCTGTTTGCGCTGCTGCATGACTCCGATGCGATCGAGGTTGTGCGGGCGTGTGGTGGTGACGTCGATCTGTTGCGCAAGCAGCTTGATGACTTCATGACCAAGCATTACGAGAGCGTGCCGGATGATGGCGAGGTTGAGCCGGTGCTGACGGCGATGCTGCAGCGCGTCATTCAGTACGCGCAGCTGCACGCGCAGAGCTCGGGGCGCAAAGAGGTCGATTCGGGGCAGATGCTGGCGGCGCTTTATCAGGCCGAGCGGTCGCAGGCGGTTTACCTGCTTCGCAGTGAAGGGGTGAACAAGCTCGACGTCCTCAACTACCTCGCGCACGGCATCGGAAAGGATTCGCCGTCGCCTGATTTCACGCCGGCGGGCGCCGACGAGGAGTCGGCTGCGCCGTCGAAAGATCCGCTGAAAACGTATGCGGTCGATCTCATCGAGCGCGCGAAGAATGGCGAGATCGATCCGCTCATCGGACGCTCGGCCGAACTGGAACGGACCATCCAGATTCTCTGCCGGCGACGCAAGAACAATCCGCTCTTCGTCGGAGAGCCTGGTGTTGGCAAGACCGCCATCGCCGAAGGACTCGCGCTGAAGATTCAGCGCGGCGAAGTGCCCGCGGTGCTCAAAGACGCGCAGGTCTGGTCGCTCGACATGGGCTCGCTGCTCGCCGGGACGAAGTACCGCGGCGAGTTCGAGCAGCGCCTCAAGTCGGTCATTCACGAACTGACCGAAACGAAGCGCGACACGATTCTCTTCATCGACGAGATTCATACGATCGTCGGAGCCGGCGCCGTCAGCGGCGGCACGATGGACGCGTCGAACATCATCAAACCGGCGCTGGCCAGCGGGAAGCTGCGCTGCATCGGCTCGACGACGTACGCGGAATACAAAGCATCGTTCGAACGCGATCGCGCACTCGCCCGCCGCTTCCAGAAAATCGAAGTCGGCGAGCCGTCGATCCCCGAGACGATCGAGATTCTGCGCGGCCTGAAGGGCTACTACGAAACGCACCATCAGGTGACGTTCACCGACAGCGCGCTCGAGCTCGCGGCCGAGCTGTCGGCGAAATACATCAACGATCGTCATCTCCCCGACAAAGCGATCGACGTGCTCGACGAAGCGGGCGCCCGCGCCCGAATGCTCCGCATCGCCGACTCGACGGAAGTCGACGTCATCGGCATCCACGAAGTCGAGCAGGTCGTCTCGAAGATGGCGAAGATTCCGCCACGCACCGTCGCCGTCAACGAGAAGGAACGGCTGCGCGAGCTCGACTCCGATCTGCGCAAGGTGATCTTCGGCCAGGATCACGCCATCAAACAGCTCGTCGCCGCCATCAAAATCTCCCGCTCCGGCCTCGGCAATCCCGGCCGTCCCGTCGGCTCGTTCCTCTTCTCCGGACCGACCGGCGTCGGCAAGACTGAGCTCGCCAAACAGCTCGCCGCCGCGCTCGGCGTCGAGTTCATCCGCTTCGACATGAGCGAGTACATGGAGCCGCACACCGTGTCGCGTCTCATCGGCGCGCCGCCGGGATACGTCGGCTTCGATCAGGGCGGATTGCTCACCGACGCCATCATCCGCACGCCGTATGCGGTGCTCGTGCTCGATGAGATCGAGAAAGCGCATCCGTCGCTCTTCTCGATCATGCTGCAGGTGATGGATCACGCCACTCTGACCGACAACAACGGCAAGAAAGCCGACTTCCGCAACGTCGTCGTGATCATGACCACGAACGTCGGCGCGCGCGAGCTGAGCGACGAGTCGATGGGCTTCCGCAACAACGCCGGCAGCGGCAAAGGACGCGGTGCGATCGAAAGAACATTCGCGCCGGAGTTCCGCAATCGTCTCGACGCGTGGATCGCCTTCGATCCGCTCGCCTTCTCGACAATCGAACAGGTCGTCGACAAGTTCATCGCAGAGCTGGCGACGCAGCTCGCCGTGAAAGACGTGACGATCGAGCTCACGGAACCAGGCCGCGCGTGGCTCGCGAAGCATGGCTACGATCGCGCGTTCGGCGCGCGTCCGATGGCGCGACTCATTCACGCGAAGATCAAGGAGCCGCTCGTCGATGCGGTGCTGTTCGGCGCGCTGCAGAACGGCGGACACGTCGTCGTGAGTGCGGAGGGCGATGAGCTGAGGCTCGCGTATTGAGCGAGGGGCGTTCCCGCTTCCCCTCTCCCCGCAAGTCGCGCAGCGACGTGATCGCCATCGGCGACGACCTTCGGGTCGAAACGCTGCGCGACGCCTATCGTCACGGCATCTTTCCCTGGCCGCACGAAGACTATCCGCTGCCGTGGTTCTCACCGCGGAAACGAACGCTGCTCTTTTTCGATGAGCTGCACGCCGGCCGCTCCCTGCGCAAAGCCATTCGCCGCGCGCCGTACACCTTCACGATCGATCGCGACTTCGCGAGCGTCATTCGCGCGTGCGGTGAAGCGGAGCGACCGGAACAGGACGGGACGTGGATCGAGCCACGCATCATCGATGCGTACATTCGCCTGCACGAAGCGGGTGACGCGCACAGCATCGAAGCGTGGGATGGCGACGAGCTCGCCGGCGGTCTCTACGGCATCGACGCGGGCGGCGTCTTCACCGGCGAGAGCATGTTCCATCGCCGCAATGACGCGTCGAAGCTCGCACTGCTGTTTCTCGTCGATCACCTGAGCGCGCGCGGCGCGGCGTTCCTCGATTGTCAGGTGATGACGCCGCACGTCGGCGCGCTCGGCGCGCGCGAAGTACCGCGCGCGCGCTTCCTCGATCTGCTCGAGGAAGCGCAGAGCGCCGACATCACGCTGTTCCCGCCGTCAGCCGGCGACGAGCGATAGCGTCTCGATCCCGCCGGCGCGGCAGCGATCGCTCCACACCACGTCGGTCAGCTCTCCATTCGTCAGTTGCGGAACGATCGAGAACGGCTCGATCGACTGGCCGTCTTTCTCGAACACGACCGAGCGTCCGGGGCCGGTGTCGCACGACCAGCCATCCGCGTACAGACGAGACGCGAGCGCGCAGCCGAGGATGAGGGCGGCTTCGTCGTTGCGGCGGGCGTAGGGGACTTCGCGCAGCGTCAGCTTGTCGATGAACGCCGGCAGCTCGCGGACGACCTGCGGCAGCGACGACGGCGTCACGCCGAGCAACGCTTTCGCATGTTCCGCGCTGCGCGACTGCCATTGCGGGAGATAGACCTTGATGGCCGCCTCTTCCCACGCCACCTGTTCGAGCGACGTGGCGCGATCGGGCGCGAGACTGCGCAACAGCGCCAGCTCGGCGGCGGAGAGGTCGCGCAGCAGTGATGACGCAAGCCGCGCATCGTCGGTGCTCACTTCTTCAGGTAGCGCCTTCAGCGCTTCGACGCGTTCGCGCAGCGGCGGATGGCTGTCGAAGACGTCGGACTTCCCTTCGCGCAGCTCGTGATCGACGGCATCGCGCACCGCATCGGCGAAGTGCGTGACGAAACGCGAGAAGCCGTTTGCGATCGGCGGACGATAGCCGGAGCCGAGGAGCGGCACGACTTCCTGCGACCAGTAAGTGCCGTAGGCGACGGCGGCGCCGTGCACCGCCATCAACGCGCCGGCGGCGGCGCGCGGTCCGGCGATCGTTGCGGCGAGCCGATCGGCAGCAAGTTCCTGCGCGCGCGAGATCGCCTGCGTCACGCGCAGAAAAAATCGGCCATACCAGAGAAACGGCTTGTGCAGGAAGCCCTGCGAGGAAAGGTTCTCGATCGTTCGTCCGATCGCTTCGCGCGTCCGATAGATGAGCGGCCCGAGCTTCGTGTCGCCGCCGTGATAGTGGCCGAACTCGTGCGCGACGATGGCGCGGAATTGCGAGATCGTCACCGCTTCCAGCAGCGGCAATCCGAGTCCCATGACGCGCCGGCTGCCGAAGCCCATCACGCCGCCGCGCTGCATCACCCACGCGTTGACGTCGCCGACGAGATAGACGTCGGCAGGCATCTCCTGTTCTGACTTCGTCGCGACCTCGCTCAGCACCGCGAAGAGCTCCGGATGCTCGCTCTCCGTCAGCCGCGGACCTGGCGCTTCGAACTTGTCGCGGCGCGGCACGATCGACCAGAGGATCGCCAGCGCCGCGACGACGCAGAGGATGGTCGGTCGCAGATAAAGCTCGTGCGCCCACATCACTTCCGCGTAGACGAAAAAGAAGAGCGCGCCGGCGAGAGCGAATGCCAGCGCGTAGAAGCCGAACATCAGCAGTACCGCAAGGACTGCGCGTCGCTTCAGCGAGTTGTCGGGCATGGACGATTATAGACGCCGTTCGAGAGCGTATATTCGCGGCACAAGGAGTCGAAATCATGCCCACTCTCTCGCGTCGCGCCTTCGCGCAACTGGTCGGCGCCGGTGCCGCCGCTGCTGCGCTGCCAATGCCCTCACTGCTCGCCGCGCCGCCGCGCGAATCGGTCGTCCGACTGAGCGCCAACGAGAATCCGTACGGTCCCTCGCCCGCCGCACTCGCCGCGATTCGCGACGCGCTGCCGCTGGCGTGGCGCTATCCCGATGAAGCGGCGGAACAGCTCGCCGAAACGATCGCCCATCTCCACGGCGTTCCCGTAAATCACATCCTCCCAGGCGACGGTTCGAGCGAGATTCTCAAGCTCGCGGCGCTCGCATTCACGGGACGCGATCGCAAGCTGGCGATGGCGGTACCGGCGTTCGAAGCGATCGGACTTTACGCGCGTGCGGGCGGCGTCGAGGTCGCGACGGTTCCGCTCGATCGGCATTACGCGCACGATCTCGCCGCATTAGCGGCGACGAACGCGTCGCTGATCTACATCTGCAATCCGAACAATCCGACCGGCTCGATCACGCCGTCGTCATCGATGCGTTCGTTCCTCGAGACGTTGCCGGCGACTTCCATCGCACTCGTCGACGAGGCGTATCACCACTACGCCGGCAGCAGCGATTACGAAAGCGTCGCGGCGCTGGTGAAGTCGCGGCCGAACCTCATCGTGGCGCGGACGTTCTCGAAGATCTACGGCATGGCCGGCCTCCGCTGCGGCTACGCGATCGCGCAGCCGGATTTGATTCGCAGCATGGAAGCGCAGGCGCAGTGGGACTCGCTGAACATTCTCGCGCTGGCGGCCGCACGCGCATCGCTCGGCGACACGCAGCACGTCGCTGAAGGAAAACGGCGCAACCGCGAAACTCGCGACGCGCTCGTCGCGTCAATGAAGGACATGGGCCACGATGTGATTCCGTCGCAAACGAACTTCGTCATGATCGATACCGGCCGCGACGTGAAGCCGCTGATCGGCGCGCTGCGCGGCCGCGGCGTGCAGGTCGGGCGACTCTTTCCCGCGCTGCCGCATCACCTGCGCGTCACGATCGGCAAGCCGCCGCAGATGGAGCGTTTCGTCGATGCGTTCCGCGCGGTGACCGCATGAAGAAACTGCTGATCATCGCCGCGATCGTCGCCGTACTCGTCGCGCTGATCTGGTTCAGCGCGGCGCAATATCTCAACTCCACCGCCGTCACCGCTGCCCAAACGCGCTGGCCCAACAACCTCGGCACCGCCGACGACATCGCGCGCCACTTCCCCGCTCACGGAGATAACGAGACGGCAACGCAGGTCGTCGCGCTGGCAAAGCCGCTCGGCGTCCGCTTCGACGATCGCGGAACGGAGCCGGAGATTCAGACGATTCGCCCGGCGATGTCGCAACATCTGGCGCACGTCATCAGCACCGATGGTGATGCAGTCGATGCGCCGCCGGCGCCGCTTGCGCAATGGCTCACGCAACATGCGGCCGACATTCGTGCGCTGCAGCAGCAACTCGTCACGCACGACGCGCCGCAGTGGGCCGTCGATGCCGACACGCTGATCGAGGCGCCGATGCCGCGGCTCGTCTCGCAAATGGATCTCTTCCGCGTGCTCGCGCTCGACGCGCTCGAACAGCATCGCGCCGGCAACGACGCGCTGGCGTGGGAAGACCAGCACGCGTCGTGGAAGCTCGCGCAGGGACTCGCCGCGCGGCCGGAGCTGATCTCGCAACTCATCGGCATCGCCGGCGCGCGGCTCGCGAACGGCGTGGCAGCGAAACTCTCGGCACCGGCGCCGGCGTGGCGTCACGAACTGGCATCGTTCGACTTCGGCAACGCCGCCGTTGCGTCGCTGGCGTACGAAGCGACGCACAGCTGGCGTTACGTTCGCCGCTATCCGGCCGGTGAGCCGGATGACGACAAGCTGCGGAATCGCGGACGAGAATTCATCGGCATCATCCTCGCGCCCTATCGCCGTCATCGCGCCGGCATCGCACTCGAACAACAGCGCCGACTGGCGATGGAGCTCGCATCGCTCAGCGCGTGCGATCCGCATCCGCGCACACCGCAGGGAACCCCGAATCTCGCCGAAGCATGGCGACGCATCGGCCGGTTCCGCGCGGAAGTCGAAGGAGTCGAGAAACTCCTCGCGCTGAAAGCGGCGCGGGCGCGAAGCGGAACGTGGCCGGAGTCGATGCCGTCGATCGCCGGCTCATCGTGCAGCGACGGCAGCTGGCAGTATCAGCGCGCCGCCGACGGCTCGATGTCACTCGCGTTCAGCAAACCGATTCCGGTCGCGCACGCGCAGACGACGGTGGTGCCGCTGGTGTTCAGGTACGGGAAGTAATGAGGCATGGGGTATGAGGTATGAGTAAAGGCAAAGGCATCTACTCATGCCTCATGCCTCATGCCTCATTACTCATGCCTCACAACACAATCGTGTACGCCAGCGTCGTCATGTCTTTCATCCGATCGAGATAGACGTGGCCGTCGGTGTGGTCGATCTCGTGCTGGAAGATGCGCGCGGTGAAGCCTTCGACTTCGACCGTGACCGCATCGCCATCGTGATCGATGCCGCGGACGCGGAGCTTCTTCCAGCGCGAGACGTCGCCGCCGAGGAACGGAACGCTGAGGCAGCCTTCCCAGTCATTGATTTTCTCGTCGCCGATCGGCTCGTACGTCGCGTTGAACAGCACGCCGGCGCCGACCGTTTTCACACCGCGACGTTTCGCGACGCGTTCCTGCACTTCATAAACATAGATGCGCATCGGCAGATGAATCTGCGGGCCGGCAAGGCCGACGCCTTCGTAGGCGTGCATCGTTTCGATCATGTCGTCGACGAGCGAGCGGAACTTCCCCGCTTTGATGTCCGCGACTTCGACGTCGCTCGCCTTCTGGCGCAAAACGGGATGGCCGAGCCGCGCCACTTTCAGAATCGACATCGTCAAACCTCCGTAATGAGCGGCATACGCCGCATCGCCATCGCGATTGAGAACGCGGTAATCGTCAGCACCGCGCCGCCGTAAAACGCGCCGCGTGCCTGGGCGAGATCGTAAAGAAATCCGGTGGCGATCGGTCCGAGAAATCGCGCCAGCGAGCCGATGCCGGATGCCAGTCCGAGCATCGAGCCCTGTTCATCGGCCGAGGTCACTTTCGACAGCAGCGCGGTCAATGACGGGTACGTCAGTCCCTGGCCGATGGCGATGAAGAACGCGACCGCGTAGAGACCTCGCACATCCCACAAACTCGGCACGGCGAGAAAGCCGATGGTGAACGACGCGGCGCCGATCGCGACGAGGGTCCGTTCGCCGAGCCATTTCGATAGTCGTCCGATCAGCCCGCCCTGGATGACAGCGACAATCACACCCATGAAGAGAAACCAGTGCGCCATGTCGCGCTGCCGGAATTGAAAGCGATCGCGCGCGTGCAGCGTGACGCTCGTCTCCATGCCGGAGACGGCGAAGAGCGTGAGGAAAAGTCCGGCGATGATCGCGCCGAGGATGGCGCGGGAGAGCATCGCATTCCAGACGCGCTTGTCGAATTGCGGCGGAACCTTGCTCCGTACCGTTGCATTCCGCGGACGCGATTCGGCGAGGACGAAGAAGGCGACCGCGAGAGCGATGAACGAGAGCGACGCGGCGACGATGCCGGGCAGCAGGTTGCCGTGCATGCCGTGATGCGAGCCGTACTCGCCGAGGAAACCGCTGAGCGGCGGACCGAGAATGAACCCCATGCCGAACGCGGCGCCGATCGCTCCCATCCCCTTCGCGCGATTCTCGGGCGTGGTGATGTCGGCGATGTACGCCTGCGCGGTGCCGATGTTCGCGCCGCCCGCGCCGGCGATGACGCGCGAGATGAAGAGCAGCAACAAACTGCGCGCGAATCCGAAGAGCAGGTAGCCGACGCAGCTCGCCGTGAGACTGATGAGAATCACCGGCCGCCGTCCGATCCGATCGGAGAGCCGCCCCCAAACGGGCGCAAAGAAAAACTGCATGATCGAATACACACCGACCACCGCTCCGACCATCACCCCGCTCGCGTGATACTCCCGCGCATAGAAGGAAAGGAACGGGATGACCATCCCGAACCCGATGAGGTCGATGAAGACGGTGAGGAAGAGAACGCCGAGGGAGGGGCGGTGCACGGCGGGAGAGTATAGAGGCAGTACTGAGGACTGAGGACTGAGGACTGAGTGAGGCCGGCGCGAAGCGACTCAGTCCTCAGTCCTCAGTCCTCAGCACTTACACTGTCGGGCGTGCGCCCCCGCCTCGCGTTGTTCGACATCGACGGCACGCTGATCACCGATGGCGGTGTCTCGCGCGAAGCGTATGGCGAAGCGCTGACGCTCGTGTATGGCTACGAAGGCGATCTCGGACGCTACGATTTTTCGGGACGTACCGATCCGCAGATCACGCACATGGTGCTCGGCGACGCGGGATTTCCTGCGGCGACGATCGACGAGCGGATGAGCGAGCTTTGGCGGCATTACCTCGCCGGGCTGGCGCGCAATGCGTCGTCGGGACGCGTGCGGATGCTCGACGGGATTCGTCAGCTGCTCGAAGCGCTGGTGTCGATCGATGAAGTAACCCTCGGGCTGGTCACCGGCAACATCGAGCCGGGCGCGCGGCTCAAGCTCGGCGGCGTCGGATTGAATTCGTACTTTCCGTTCGGCGCGTTCGGCAGCGATTCGCAGAAGCGCGAGGAGTTGCCGCCGATCGCCGTCGCGCGCGCGTCGGCATCGAACGGTCATCGCTTCAATGGACGCGACGTCGTCATCATCGGCGATTCGATTTACGACGTTCGCTGCGGCGTGCCGCATGGCGCGACGACGATCGCCATCGCGTCGGGACGAACGTCCGCAGAGCTGCTGCGCGCCGAGAATCCCGATCACTTCTTCATGAGCGCGGCCGACGACGGCGTGCTGGAAGCGATCGCAGGCTGACTACAATGCGTTCATGACCGTCGCCGCATCGCGAATCCGGCTCATCGTCTCCGACGTCGACGGCGTCTGGACCGACGGCCGCATCATCTACGCCGGCGACTCGCTCGAAGTGAAAGAGTTCAACGTCCGCGACGGCCTCGGCGCAAAGCTCGCGCAGAAAGCCGGCGTCATCGTCGCGCTGCTGACGAGCCGCAGCTCGCTGGCGCTCGAACGCCGCGCGCGCGAGCTCGGAATTGTCGAGCTTCATCAGGGCGCCGCGAACAAACTCGAAGAGCTCGAACGGATCGCCACCAAGCTCGTTCTCTCCCTCGATCAGGTCCTCTACCTCGGCGACGATCTCCCCGACCTCGCCCCGATACTGCACGCCGGCCTCTCCGCCGCTCCCGCCGACGCCGCGCCGGAAGTACACGCGGCCGCAACGTGGAAGCTCGACGCCGCCGGCGGACGAGGCGCGTTTCGCGAGGTGGTCGAGCGCCTCCTGCGCGAGCGCGGCGACTGGGACGCGATCGTCCGCGAGTTTCAGCGCGGCCGACCGCAGGGCGCGAGCATCTAGTTCGCGACGCGCTCCACGCCCATCGGCCATTCGCCGCGAAGGAACTGCCGAATCGCGGCGAAGACGACCGCCGGCTCGTCGATCCACACCGCGTGCGCGGCGTGCGGCACCGTTAGCAGTCGCGCGTTCGGAAGCGCGCGCGCCCAGTCGCGGCCGCCGTCGTATGGCGCGTTGCGATCGAACGTGCCGTGAATCGTCAGCACCGGCATCGCGATCTTCGCGAGCTGCGTCGGTGAGAGATCGACGGCGACGATCGATGGCCAGAGCTGGTTGAAATGGCGATCGAGTCGGGCAGGCGCTTCGTTGGCGAGCTCGCAGGTGGAGCGAAGCCTCGACGCGTGCGACGGATCGCCGACCAACTGATGGCTGGTGACGTCCCACGCCGCGGCGCAGGTGTCGGTCGACGCCTTCGCGGCGACGCCGCTGTCGTCATTCGTATGCGCGGCGAACTTCAGCGATGCGTTGCGCGCCACCGGCGCGAGTTGCACGACGCGCGCGACGTGCTCGGGATGTTCGGACGCGTACATCGCGACCATCTTGCCGAGGTAGGACCAGCCGACGGGAATGACGCGATCGACGTTGAAGTGGCGGCGGACGGCTTCGAAATCTTTCACGTCCTGCTGAATCGTCACCGAGTCGAGCTTGTCGAGTGACGCGGAGCGTCCGCGGTTGCGCGGATCGTACGAGATGACGGTGGCGACGTCGGCGAGCGCGCGGAAATCGTCGAAGAGCATCGCGCCGAACGGGACGATGAGCGTCACCGGCGAGGAGCCGATTTTCTGAAAGTGTAATTTCACGCCGTCGTCGGTGACGACGTCGCCTTCCGTGAACGGCTCGACGTTTTCGGCGAGACAGGCGGCCGGAGAGCCGGGACCATCGAAGAGAACTTTCCATGCGCCGTCCGGCTGTCGCAACCAGATCGACGAGTAGTTGCCGATGTGATGCGCGTTCGCGTCGAAGACCGGACCGGTGGAGAGTCCGATCGTGCCGGCGGCGTTCGTGACGACGCGCTCCGGCGTCCAGCTGAACGGCGCAACCGGTCCGGCGAAGAAGCGCGACCAGCGTTCGACGACTGCCGCTTTGCCGGCGAGCGTCTTCGCGGAAAGGAACGTGGCGTCGTCGAGCACGAAGGAGAAGAACTTCGCGGAATCGCGATCGGCGAACGCTTTCGCGAAGGCGATCTCGCCCGCGCGCACTTCATCAGCGTGCGATTGCGCGAATGCGGACGTGGCGGCGAGTAGCGCGAGGAGGACGGCGACGACTTTTTGCATCGGGCCAGAGTAGCGGCTCGCGCCGGCGCCGCTGTTTGCGAACCGGCGCGAAGCGGTGACGAAACGCGAACGCGCCGTCAGCCGCCGGTTACACGCGCGTACGTCGCGTAATCGGCGACGGCCGGATCGCCGCAATCGAATGGCGGCCGCGGGTGATATTGCACGATGAGCTGCGTCGCTTTCGCGATCCCTTCATCGCCGGTGATGAGCGCGATCAATTCGAGCGTGCCATCGAGCGATGACGCGACGCCGCCGGTCGTGAAGCGATTGCGATCGCGGACGAATCGCGGATAGCCGTTCACGACCTTCACGTTTTTGTTCGCCTTCAGTTCATCGAGCGCCGCCCAATGCGTCGTCGCCTGGTAACCGTCGAGCAGTCCCGCCGCGCTGAGGATCACCGCTCCGGTGCAGACCGCCGCGACCCATGTCGCCTTCTTCGCCTGCTGTTTGATGAACGCGAGAAAGTCGGCGTCGCCGGTGGCCGCGGAGACGTCCTGCGCGCCGGGCACGAGCAGCACATCGAGTTGTTTGTTTGCGTAATCGGCGAACGTCGCCATCGGCGTCAGCAGCAACTTCTGTCCGCTCACGACCGGCTCGCACGTCTTCGCGAGCAGCACGGTGTCGAGTGTGTTGCCGCTCCAGAACTGATTCACGCGGCTGAGCATGTCCCACGGACCGGCGACGTCGATCAGATCAACGTTCGGGAAAATCGGTACGCCCACGCGGATGGTCTTCATGACACCTCTTTTATCGCTGGTCCTGAGTCCTGAGTCCTTAGTCCTGAGTGCTCGACCCACGGCGCGATGAGCATCGCGAACGCGAAGCGTCACTCAGGACTCAGGACCAAGGACTCAGGACTAAGGACTCGCTTCTAAATCACGATCGTTTCGTGAATCGGCTTGTTTTCCCAGAACCGTTTGATCGACAGCGGTGCGCAGTCGAGCGTTCGATATTCGCCGAACATCATCACTTCCGCGAGCGCGAGGCCGGCGGCCGGCGCTTCCATCGCGCCGTGGCCGGAGAAGCCGGTGGCGAAGACGAGATTGCGGTAGTGCGGATGCTCGCCGAAGACGGCGTTGTGATCGACGGCGTTCGTGTCGTAGAGACCGCCCCACATCGACATCAGGCGGCAGCGCTCCATCCCCGGCACGCGCTCCTGCAGGATGTAATTGATCTTCTCCTCGTAATACGTCGCGTCGGCCGTGACGTCGTAACCGGCCGGCGTGTCGGGATCGGCGCGGCCGATGAGGAGGTTCGGTCCCTCCGGACGAAAGTAGATGCCGTCGTCGATGATCGTCATCGGGATCCGCTCGAAGCCTTCGATCGGCGGGAAGTTGGTGATGTAGAGCATCCGCTTCAGCGGAATGACCGGCGGCAGGTCGTCGCCGGTGATGCCGGAATGTTCGAGCAGCTCGTTCGTCCATGCGCCGGCGGCGATGAGGATCTTTTCGCTGGCGAGGAACGTCCCGTCTTCGAGCTCGACCCCTTCGTACACGCCATCTTTGATGCGCAGTTTCTTCACCGCGGTTCGAAGGCGCAGCTCGGCGCGACCGTTCATCAGCTCCAGCCCGCGCTCGAAATATCCCTGCGCCGCGGCGGACGGATCGAAGCTGCCGCAGTCGGGGCCGAAGACGCCGCCGGCGATCGGCTTCATCTGCAGCAGCTCGTTCACGTCGGGATCGATGTGATCGATTCCCGCTTTCAGGCCGGGCACTTTCTTCTCGACTTCCTCCGGGCTGAGGAACTCGATGCGCACGCCGTTCTTCGCCCACTCCTCGCCGAACGTTTTCGCGCTTTCGTAGTTCTCCGCGTATTGGCAGAAGAGATAGCCGCGCTGATCGAAGCCGATCGGGAACTGCAGCTCATCCTGAAACTGCGCCAGCTTTTTGATCGAGTAGCTGGTCAGGCGCATGTTGATCGGCGTTGTCCAGATGTTGCGGAAGCCGCCGGCCGAAAGCGCGGTCGATCCTTTCGACAATGCATCTTCGCGCTCGAGGACGAGGACGCGTCCCTGGTAGCCGAGTTTCCCCAGGTGGTAGAGGGCGGATCCGCCGATGATGCCGCCGCCGATGATGATCAGGTCGTGTTCGGGCACGGTCACTCCTTCAGATGGCTTTTGCGACCGCGACAGCGCAGAGCTTCGCGGCGTGCTGGCGAACGAGCGCATCGGCGCATGCGCGCAATGTCTCGCCGGTGGTGCAGACGTCGTCGACGATGAGGATGTTGCGCTCGTTCGCGCGCGGCGATGCGGTGAACGCGCCGCGAACGTTTGCGCGGCGGTCGTCGCGCGCAAGCGTCGACTGCGTGGTTCGCTCGACGCGTTTCTCAAGCAGCAGCTCGCAGCGGATGCCGAGCCGTTTCGCGAGCGCTCGCGCGATCAGTTCCGCCTGGTTGTAGCCGCGGCGGCGCAGCTTGGTGCGGTGCATCGGAACGGGGACGATCGCGTCGAACGCGAAGTCTCCGCGCGAAGCCAGCGTCTCGTGCAGCAGTTCCGCGAGCGGCTCGGCGAGGAAATCGTGTCGCGCGAACTTCAGCGCGTGCAGCACGCGTTCGAGCGAGCCGCGATAGATGCCCCACGCATCGCACCAGTCGAGCGGTAGCGGCTCGCGCAGACAATCGACGCAGAGAAAAACGCCGTCGGCGCCGCTGACCGGCAGCGCGCACGAGCGGCACTTCATCGACGTCAGTCGCGGAAGCAACCTCCAGCACGAATCGCAGCACGACGCGGTGCGCGCGCGCCACGGCAACTCAGCACCGCAGGCGACGCACGACGCATGGAGCACGAGCCGCGCCGCTTCGGCACCGAGAGAGGTCAGCGTGCGAACCACACCGCTTTGCACGGGCGACATTGTATGGCGGCGTAACGCGCGGCGCCTCTCATACGTACTACTCGACGAAAGGAACGCTCGATTGAATCGATTCAGTCGATTGCGTATAGTCCGCGCCATGAAAAAACCGGCCCTGCTGCTCATCGTTCTCGCCTTCGGTGCCTTCCCTGCTTTTGCTCAGGTGTATCAGGGCGCCAACTCCGAATTCGGCGTGATGTTCGGCGGCGCCAAGCGCCTCGCCAGCGGGAAAGAGACGGCCGCCAACGGTGAGACGACGGAGCCGCTCGCGCCGCTGCGCAATACCGGCTTCAGCTTCCGCAACTCTGTCAAGGAAATCTACTACTCGGTCAACATCGAGCCCGACACGCGCTTCAAGGTGAAGCTCGGCGAGATCGACACGCCGATCAGTTTCGAAGCGCGTCCGACCGGCAGCACCGCTTCGGTGCGACACAACTACGCCGATGGCACGATTCAGCACGTCGACGGGATCATCGACTATCGCTTCACGGAGCCGTACGGCTCGACCGGACTGTTCGCCGGCATCGGTCTCTATCGTCAGACACACTCGGGTGAAACGGATGAGAGCGGTTACGGATTTTCGGGCGGCGTAAACGGAGATTTCCCGATCACGCGCACCGTCGGTTTCGTCGCTGAGGCGACGTATCACCGCGTTTTCTTCGACTTCAAAACAGCGGTCATCACGGTGACCGGCGGGCTTCGTTTCTCCTTCTGAAAAATCCGCGTTCGGGGCACGGCGATTGCTCTCCTTCAGGCAGCTGAACAGTCAGCAGAAGGAGGACTCATGGCCCAGGAAAAATCACAGCGCGTACGCGACATCATGACGGCGAACCCGTCCACGGTGTCGGAGAAAGACACCGTCCGTGACGCGGCGCGCATCATGGCCGATCAGGACACCGGCGTCGTCCCCGTGGTGAACGGCCGCAGGATCGTCGGGCTGATCACCGATCGCGACATCGTCGTGCGGCTCGTCGCCGCCGGGAAAGATCCGGCGTCCGCGAATGTACGCGAAGCGATGACCACCTCCGTCCGCTCGGTCAACGAAGACTCGAGCGTCGATGACGCGTTGCGGATGATGAGCAACGCGCAGGTCCGCCGCGTGCCGGTCGTGAACAGCAACGACGAGCTCGTCGGCATCGTTTCGTTCGGCGACATCGCCACGGAAACGAATCGCGACAGCAGAGTCGGACAGGCGATCGAAGAGATCTCCGAGGGACGGCCGAACAACTAGGTTTTGCCGTCATCCTGGGCCGAGCCTCAGGATGACGGGGTAGTTTCGCGCGGTGCTACTCTGTCGCGCCATGCATCGCACTGTCCGGCTCGCTCTCGTTCTCCTCCTCGCCGCGCTTCCCCTCTCCGCCGCCCGCCGCCCCGCACAAAAAGCTGCCACGCCGCCGGCGATCACGGTCGACACACACGCCGACACACCATCCGAATATCTCGATCATCCGTTCGATCTCGGCGTCGTCAACAGTCACGGTCACTTCGACTATCCGCGCATGAAGTCGGGCGAGCTCGACGCGGAGTTCTTCGCCGCGTACGTGCCGAAGTCGTACGCGAACAAAGGCGCGGCCGCGTACTGCCTGCGCATCATGGAAACGATCCACGAGATGGTCGATCGCTACCCTTCATGGGTGCGATTCGCATCATCGACGACCGAGATGCGCGCGGCGAAGAAAGATGGCAAACGCGCCATCCTGATCGGCATCGAAGGCGGTCACGCCATCGAAGACTCGCTCGATCTCCTTCGTGCGTTCTACCGTTTCGGCGCGCGCTACATGACGCTGACGCACACCAACTCGAACAACTGGGCCGATTCGTCGGGCGACGAGGCGAAGCACAACGGTCTCACCCCGTTCGGCCGCACCGTCGTCCTCGAGATGAATCGCCTCGGCATGCTCGTCGACGTCTCGCACGTCAGCGACAAGACGTTCTACGACGTCATCGAAACGTCGAAAGCGCCGATCATCGCGTCGCATTCGTCGGCGCGCGCACTCGCCGATCACAAGCGCAACATGACCGACGACATGCTGCGCGCCGTCGCGAAGAACCACGGCGTCGTCATGGTGAACTTCTACCCCGTGTTTCTTTCGACCGCCGTCGCGCAGGCATCGGTCGCACGCGACGAGCGGCTCAAACCGCTGGTCGCGGAGCTGAAAGCGAAAGATCCATCCGAGGGCGAGGTCTACAAGGCGGAGATGAAGCGGCTGATGGACGCGAATCCATTGCCGAGGATCGAATGGACGGTGATCGTCGAGCACATCGATCACATCGTGCAGGTCGCGGGCGTCGACAGCGTCGGCATCGGCTCCGACTTTGACGGCATCGGCGACGTTCCGCGCGGAATGGAAGACGTCAGTCAGCTGCCGCGCATCCGCGATGAGCTGAAGCGCCGCGGCTATTCCGAGACCGACATCCGCAAGATCCTCGGCGAAAACTTCATGCGCGTCTTCGCCGAGGCCGAGCGCGTCGCCAAAGAACTGCAGAAGCAGCCGGCAGCCTCGACGGAATGACGGCCGCGCCGCGACCGTTCCAAACGTCGTCAAAATCGGTCTCAAAGGACGGACTTCCCGTGAAACGATTCGTCGTCGTTGCCTGCCTTTCGATTGCCATCGCTTCCGTCGCTCTGGCGGAAGATGAGACGCCGCCGCCACCCGCGCCGAAGCTGAGCGAGAAGGCGGAGAAGTTCGTCAACGACTCGCTGACCGTCTGTGCGGCGGAGACGAAAGTCACGCGCACCGGACTGTTCCACAAGCTGCCGCCGAACATGACCGGCATCGTGGTGCACGTCGAGAGTCAGCGTCCGAATTGCGAAGGACAGTTCGTCAACATCGTGACGGCCGAGGGCGGCTTCTTCACCGGACTGCCGTGGTTCCTCGACAGTGTCGCGAGCGAGCCGACGCTCGAAGCGAAACTGAAGACGTTCACGTGGCAGGCGATGAAGGCGCATTACGAGCCGATCATCGATCGCAACAAAACGCGCGACGGCCTGTACAAAGTGACGCTGACCGAAGTCACCGAGCGCGGCAAAGTTCCTCTCGAAGGGGCCATCGATCCTGCCGGCACCGTCTTCTTCCTCGGCAACTTTCTACCGATGAGCACCGACGCGCGGACGTCGCGCACGAAGGCGTTCGAGCCGTTCGTGAAGAACGCGCCGACGCAGGGACCGGCGACCGCCGACGTGACCGTCGTCGAGTTCTCCGATTTCGAATGTCCGTCGTGTCAGCACGCGGCCGGGTACATGAAGCCGCTCCTCGCGAAGTACGGCGAGCATCTTCGCTACATCCGTTATGACCTCCCGCTGTCGATGCATCCGTGGGCATTCGCCGCGAGCATGGCCGGCCGCGCGGTCTGGCGGCAGAAGCCGGAAGCGTTCTGGAAGTTCAAAGAGCAGGTCTACGAGAACCAGGAGAAGCTGACCGCGTTCACGTTCGACGAATTCGCGCGCAACTTCGCGCAGGACAACGATCTCGATCTGAAGAAATACGACGCCGACATCGCGTCCCCCGAACTGCGCGCAGAGATTCTGAAAGGCGCCGGCGCCGCGTTCTCAAACGACATCCGCGCAACGCCGACGTATTTGATTAACGGCATACAGGTCGACTCCGGCGACAACGGGAAAGGGCTCGACGCGTATATCGGGAAGCTCGTGAAGTGAGAAAACAGGGGGTCAGGTCTAAAAACTTAAGTTAG
>JAOBAU010000350.1 GCA_025463165.1 Acidobacteriota bacterium
GGACGAAGCACGGGCACGAGCGGCCGCACATGGATCATCGATCCGCTCGACGGCACCTCGAACTATCTGCAGCACTTTCCGATCTGGTCGGTGTCGATCGGCCTGAAGCAGCGCGAGGAGATCATCGCGGGCGTCGTGTACGAACCGCTGCGCGATCTCGTCTTCTCCGCCGAGCGCGGCGCGGGTGCGTTTCGCAACGGCGCGCGGATGCGCGTCTCCGAACAAGCGAGTGTCGAAGCGGCGTTTCTCGCGACCGGATTTCCGTTCCGCGCGCAGCAGTTCGTCGCCACCTACTGCCGGATCTTTCATGATGTGATCTCGATCGCGAAAGGCGTGCGGCGCGCAGGCTCCGCGGCGCTCGATCTCGCGTACACGGCCGCCGGTGTGTTCGACGGTTTCTTCGAGCTGCATCTGTCGTCGTGGGACGTTGCGGCAGGCTCGCTGCTCGTCACCGAAGCGGGCGGCGTCGTGAGCGATTTCTCCGGCGGCGATCGCTGGCTGGCGCGCGGCAACATCGTCGGCGCGCCGCGCGGCGTACACGCTGAGTTGCTGCAGCTGATCAATCGTTACGTGAGCGAGGATGAGCTCGACCGGCGCAAATGAAACCTCTGCCGCGTGACTTCTATCTGAACGACACGGTTTCCGTCGCCCGCGCGCTGCTCGGCTGCGTGTTGTGGCGCCGCCTCGATGGCGAGCTGCTGGCCGGACGGATTGTGGAGGCCGAGGCGTATCTCGGTGCGAACGACATGGCGAGCCATGCGCGGCGCGGACTGCGATCGCCCCGCGTCGAGTCGATGTATCTCGACGGCGGTCACGCGTACGTCTACTTCACGTACGGCATGCACTACTGCATGAACGTCGTCACGCAGGAAGCCGACATCGCGGAAGCGGTGCTGCTGCGCGGACTCGAACCGCTGCAGGGACTCGAATCAATGCGGACGCGGCGACCGAAAGCGAAGCGCGATCTCGATCTGATGAACGGGCCGGGAAAACTCTGCGCGGCGATGGCGATCGACAAAGCGCTCGATGGCGCGCCGCTCAATGGAAAGACGCTGTTCATCACGCCGCGGGACATTGAGGTGCGCGAGGAAGAGATCGCGGTGAGCGCGAGGATCGGCGTGGAGAATTCGGGTGAGGCGGCGCCGTGGCCGCTGCGGTTCTATTTGCGCGGCAACAAGTTCGTCGGCCACGGGCCGATGCGCTGATTCGCGCAGCGTCAGTCAACGGCTTCGCGGCGAATCTTTTCCAACGGCGCTGCAGCGCCTGGCAACGGAGCCTCACGTCGTGTAGGCTTCGCCATCCAACGCTGCGGGCCGTGCCCGCCGCTCTTTCACAATTCAGTTCGAGACGGTGCTCGGGAAGCCGGTTTAAGACCGGCGCGGCCCCCGCCACTGTACCCGGAGACGACTCATACGCGGCCCCAGCGAGGCCCCCACTGCATTGTGCGGGAAGGGAGTATGAGAAGGATGACCCGGAAGCCAGGAGACCGACCGTCTCGGACACAACGCATGCACGCTTCGGAGGGAAGCCGTCGTGAAAACTGTCCTGTCATTTCTCCTTTTTCTTTTTCTTACCGCTGTTACCGCATTCGCGCAGACGAGTGCTGACATCGTCGTCACCGCCTCCGCGATTCCGGAGACGGTCGAGACGACGCCGGCCGCCGTCACCGTCATCACGCACAAGCAGATCGAAGAACGAGGCTCCACCGATCTCGCCGACGTGCTGCGCGAAGTGCCCGGCCTCTCGCTCAGCCGCACCGGGTCCGCAGGCCGCGCAACGTCACTCTTCACGCGCGGCGCGAACTCGACGCACACGCTCGTGCTCTGGAACGGCATCCAGCTCAACAATCCGTACTTCTCCGGCTTCGACTGGGGCCAGTTCTCGACCGCCGGCGTCGAACAGGTCGAAGTCGTGCGCGGTCCGTACTCCGCGCTGTACGGATCGGACGCCGTCGCCGGCGTAGTCAACGTGTTGACTTCACCGACCGCGAGCTACTTTCACGGCAGTGTCGAAGGTGGCAGCAAAGGCCTGCGCAACGCCGAACTGTCGGGCGCTTACGCCGGCACGACCGGCAAAGTCAGCGGCGCGTGGGGACATCGTGAAGATGATGGCTTCGCGCCCAACGACGACATCCGTCAAAACAGCGGGAATCTCTACGCGCAGTGGATGCCCGGCGCCAACTTCTCACTCGGCGCATCCGCTCGCCGCAACGCCTACGACCTCGGCATCCCGGTGAACACGAACTTCTCCGGCACCGAGCTCGTCCCGAGTCCGAATCGCCGCGGCAGCGGCAACGATCGGCAGATTGCGATTCCGATCACGCAGTCGATCGGCCGCTTCTCGTACGACGTCGCGCTCTCCGACAACAAGCGCCGCGATGACTTCCAGGATCCCGACGATCCGTACGGTCTCACCGAATCGCGCACCGATTCGAAAGTGCGCCGCGCACGCCTTGTGACGCGCACCGTGACCGGCATCGGCACGATCGTCCTCGGCGGCGAATACGCGCGCGCGGTCGTCGATGACGCGTCGACCTACGGCGTCAACCTCGCCGGCAACCGCCGCACGGAGCGCTCGTTCTTTGTCGAGGATCGGCTGTCGCATGAGACCGAAAGCGGCGCGCACTTCGAGCTGTCGCTCGGCGCACGTCGCGACGACTTCGACACGTTCGGCAGCGAGACCTCGCCGCGCGTCGCCATCGCACTCGTGCAGAACGGCACGAAGTGGCGCGCTGCATACGGCCAGGCATTTCGCGCGCCCTCAGTCGGCGAACTCTACTTCCCGTTCTCCGGCAACCGCGACCTCAATGCAGAACACAGCCGCAGCTTCGAGTTCGGTTTCGATCGCGGCCTCGGCACCGCATCGCAGCTGTCGCTGACGTACTTCAACAGCAGCTATCGCGACCTGATCATCTTCGATCCGGCAACGTTCATCTTCTCCAACATCGGCCGCGCGAAGAGCGACGGAATCGAAGCCGGCTTCTCGCGGCGCATCGCCAATCAGTTCTACACCTCGCTCAGCTACACGTGGCTGCACAAAGACGAAGACTCATCGACCGGACTCCGTCTGGCGCGGCGTCCGGAGCACAGCGGATCGCTGGCTTTTGGATACACGCGCGGCTCGATCGACACGAACGTCTCCGTGATCCGCAGCGGCGCACGCAGCGACATCCTGCCGATCGCTCCCTACTCGCGCACCGAAAACCGCGGATACACGACCATCGACGTCAATCTGCAGTGGCGTGCGGCGCGCTTCGCACCGTATGTGCGGATCGAGAATTTGCGCGACACGCGATACGAGGAAGTGCTCGGATATCCGTCGCCGGGACGCCGCACGATCGTCGGCCTGCGCTTCGGAACGTAGCCGCTAAACCGGTATCGGGAAGTGGTTTGACTCCATTTCCGCTTCCCGATACCCTCCCCTGATCCCATGGTCCTCTTCAATTACGCGACGAAGGAAATCACCGCAAAGATCGTCTATTACGGTCCGGGACTTTGCGGAAAGACGACAAATCTGCAGTTCGTCTACGACTCGTTGCCGTCCAACAACAAGAGCAAGATGCTCTCGCTGGCGACGAAAACGGATCGCACGCTGTTCTTCGATTTCCTTCCGCTCGACCTTGGAAAGATCCGCGGCATGCGCACCAAGCTGCAGCTCTACACGGTGCCGGGGCAGGTCTATTACAACTCGACGCGCCAGCTCGTTTTGAAGGGCGCTGACGGAATCGTCTTCGTCGCCGATTCGCAGGATTTCGCGGTCGACGCGAATCTCGAATCGCTGCAGAACCTGGAAGACAACCTGAAGCGCCAGGGGATTCGCATCCGCGAGATTCCGGTCGTGATGCAGTACAACAAACGCGACCTGCCGAACGCGTTGCCCGCCGAGGAGCTGGAGAAGGAAGTCAATAAGCTGCATGTGCCGCATTACTCGTCGGTAGCGACGACCGGCATCGGCGTCGAAGAGACGCTGAAGGGAATCACGCAGCTGGTGCTCGCGCATCTCGTGAAGAAGTACGGACTGGAAGGTTCGGAACCGCTCGAGCGCGAGATTCAGATTCTCAATCCGACCGTGCCGCGCGAGAAGAGCGCTGACTCGCTTTGGGACGATGATGATGACGAAGCAGTGCCGGCCGCCGCATCCGCCGCGCCACCGCCTCCCGCTGCAGCGGCTGTGAATCCGTACACGGTCGATGATGCGGACGATGATGAAGACATCCCGCTCGTCGCCACGGAGTTGATCGGCTCGACCACATCATCTTCTTCCGCGACGGCGACCGCGCCGCCGGTTCCGACGCGCTCACCGCAAAGTCCGTTCATGGAAGTGGAAGACTATTTCGCGACCAGCGCTCCGGCGCCGGCGGCGCCTCCGCCAACTGCACCGACGCCCGCGCCGGCGAAACCGTCGAAATTCTCCTCGCCGTTCGGTGAGCTGCCGATGGAAGTGCCGATGACGTCGATCGAGATTCCGTTGCCGGCCGGCATTCTCAATTCGCTGCCGGACCTCGATGAGCCGCTGCCGCCGCCTGCACCGTCAGCCTCCGCACCGACGGAACGTCGTGCGACGGACGGACTCGTGAAAGAGGTGAGCATCCCTCTCAATCTTTCACTCGATGAGATCCGCCAGCATCGCCGTCTGCGGCTGAAGATCACGCTTGACGTGAACCTGCTGCCGTAGAATGCTCCGCGCCTCCGCCCTGGGAGGAGTGGCCGAGTGGTTTAAGGCAGCGGTCTTGAAAACCGCCGTACGGGAAACCGTACCGTGGGTTCGAATCCCACCTCCTCCGCCGGGCACGGCCCGGTGCGCTGCTTGGCGTAGCCTCGGCCTTCCTTCTTTTTCTTTTCCAACGGTTGTGCGACGAACAGTCGGCAGAAATTCTTTCCTCTCGTTGGAATTGACATTCCTGCTTACGGCTTTAAGATGCCACGAAGGCCACCAGACGGAGAGATGGGTGAGTGGCTGAAGCCAGCGGTTTGCTAAACCGCCGTAGGGCCTTAAAGCTCTACCGAGGGTTCGAATCCCTCTCTCTCCGCCAACTTTTCTCCCTCCTTTGCTTCCCTCAGCGGAACCTTTTCTCCACACGAAATAACCAGCTCAGGCACATTTCGTGAAGCGAGTTCAGCTCGGCCTGAAAGGCGCGAGCAGTTCACGCAGTACTCATTTTTTCGGAGTTCTAAGGAGAATCCCATGGCAAACACGAGCAAACGCGGTTTTGCGTCGATGGATCCGTCCCGGCAGAAAGACATCGCCAGCAAGGGCGGCAGAGCTGCACACGCGAAAGGCACAGCGCACGAGTTCACCTCGGATGAAGCACGCGTTGCCGGCCGCAAAGGTGGCGAGGCGGTGAGCCGCGATCGCGCACATATGTCGGCCATCGGCCGCGAAGGCGGACACAGCCGCGGCCGCGCCCGTCAGGAACAGCGTCCCGCCGATGTTTCGACCTCGAGCAACGTGCAGCAGAGCTCGTCCGGCAACAACAACGGCGGCATGACCGCGCGCGAATCGAACGAGCGTCCGAGCTATATCGGACAGGAGCACAACAACGATCGCGGTACCGCGTCGCCGAACAACAGCAACGCATCGAGCTCCGGCTCGAGCTCGCGCAGCAACGAAACCGGCCGCGATTTCCAGGGCCGCCGCGACTACTGAGCGGTAGCGAAGTACGACGGCAGGCACATCGCCTGTCCCGGACGACACGCGACAGGCGCGCAGCCCAGCGCCTGTCCGCCTGCCTCCTCCTCGATGCGATAGGATCGCGCGTCGCATCGATACCGAAGGAGGTCATCCCGTGAAACGACTGACGTACACGTTCCTCGCACTCGCCATCACCGCCTGCGCTCCCGCGAACCGCGACGCTTCGACCAGCGTCGATTCGTCCGCGACCGCGCAACAGACCGCATCGGCTGTTCCCCCTCCACCGCCTGCGAGCCCCGCAAAGCAGGTCGACGAGCAGAAGCCGATCAGCTACTACACGGACAAAGTTGCCGAGATCCACACGACCGCCGGCGACATCAACATCCGCTTTTTTCCGGACGTCGCACCGAAGCATGTCCGCAACTTCATCGATCTTTCCGAGAAGGGTTTCTACAACGGGACGAAGTTCCATCGTGTCATCCCCGGCTTCGTGATTCAGGGCGGCGATCCGAACTCGATCTCCGGCGATCCGTCGACGTGGGGAACCGGCAACTCCGGCAAATACGTCGATCTCGAGCCGAGCTCCATTCATCACGGACGCGGCATCGTCTCGATGGCGCGCGGCGGCGATCCGAACAGCGCCTCCTCACAGTTCTTCATCTGCGTCGCCGATGCACCGAATCTCGACGGCGGCTACTCGGTCTTCGGCGAAGTGACGAAGGGAATGGACGTCGTCGATCAGATCGTCTCCGCGCCGACCGGAGAGCGCAACCGTCCCGACAAACCGGAGGCGATCAAGTCGATCACCATCCGCGCCGCCACCGACGCTGAAAAAGGTCCGGCACCGAAGTAACGGCGCTGGCACGCAGTCCGAAACGGAACAAGAAGGAGAAACGATGAGCGACGACACCAGCAAGGTGGCCGAACTGCACACGTCGAAGGGCGACATTCACATCCGCTTCTTTCCCGACGTTGCACCGGGTCACGTTCGCAATTTCCTCGATCTGGCCGGCAAAGGTTTCTACAACGGCACGAAGTTCCATCGCGTCATTCCCGGGTTCATGATTCAGGGCGGCGATCCGAACACGATTTCGGGCGCGCCCGGAACGTGGGGCACCGGCGGCTCGCCGACGCGCCTCAAGGCAGAGTTCAGCTCCATTCCGCATCGCCGCGGCATCGTCTCGATGGCGCGCTCCAACGACCCGCACAGCGCCTCGTCGCAGTTCTTCATCGTCGTGGCCGACTCGAAGTTCCTCGACAACCAGTACACGGTCTTCGGTCAGGTGACGAAGGGGATGGAGATCGCCGATCAGATCGTCGGCGGCGCGCGCAACGCTCAGGATCGTCCGAATGAGCCGGTGTCGATCGACTCGATCACGGTCCGCGACGCGACCGCGGACGAACAGGGTCCCGCTCCGAAGTAACGATGCCGCCTGCCGACACTCCTCTCCCGGCCGAAGCGGCGGCGCTGCTGCGCGAATGGCTGGGTGAGGAGTGGACGGCGCGGCCGCTGGCCGGCGATGCGTCGGTCCGGGCGTATTACCGGATCGCGGCGTCGGACGGAAAGACGTTCGTCCTCGCGTGGTACCCGGAGGAAGTGCGCACCGACGTGCATCGCAACCTCGAAGCGCACGATGCCGTCGTCGAGCACGCGCGCATTCCGCGGGTCGTGCGCCACGACGCCGCGGCCGTGCTGCAGCAGGACGTCGGCGATCGGACGCTGTTCGACATCCTGCACGAGGACCGCGACGAAGGGGTGCGGCTCTACGAATCGGCGATCGAGCTGCTCGTTGATTTCCAGCACGCCGGCGTTCGTGAGGTGAACCCGCGCTTCACGGCGGAGTTCTTCCTGAACGAGCTGGCCATGACGCGCGAGTTCTACGTCGAGAAGCTGATGGAGACGCCGCGCGCAGTCAGCGAGAGTCTCATTAATCCGTTTCGAAAGCTGGCCGAAAAAGCTGCCTCGCATCCGTACGTTCTTTGTCACCGTGATTTTCACGGCCAGAATATCCATCTGTTTAATGAGCAGCTTTACGTGATCGACTTTCAGGACATGAGAATGGGGCCGGACACATATGACCTCGCTTCGCTCCTGCGCGATCGCGGCGTCGGCGAGATCCTCGGCGACGCCACCGAGGAAGCGATGATCGGGCGCTATCGCGAGTTGCGTGAAGGCGACGACGGCATGCGCCGCCGCTACTTCGAAACGCTCCTGCAGCGTTCGCTGAAAATCCTCGGCACCTTCTCGCGTCAGCCGCTCGAGCGCGGAAAGATGCACTACCTCGATTTCATCCCGGCGACGCTCGACAGCGTTCGCCGTTGTCTCGCGGAACTGCCCGGCCATCGCGAGATCGCCGAGCTGTTTCCGATGAGTTTCTCGCTCGGTGACGCGCGTGATCGAGCGATCCATTACCATTCGCGCCTTTAGGAGCAGCAATGGCAAAACACAAGATCACGCTTCTTCCCGGTGACGGCATCGGACCGGAGGTAACGGCCGCGGTCGTCGCCATCATCGAATGCGCCGGCGTCGACGTCGAATGGGAGAAGTTTTTCGTCGGTGCGGAGGCGATCGCGCGGTTCGGCGATCCGCTGCCGGCCGAAGTTCTCGCATCGATCGTCCGCAACAAAGTCGGTCTCAAGGGACCGGTCACGACTCCGGTCGGCACCGGCTTTTCATCGATCAACGTTCGGCTGCGCAAAGCGCTCGACCTCTACAGCAACCTTCGTCCCGTGCGGTCGATGCCGAACATCAAGACGCGCTACGACGACGTCGACCTCGTCGTCGTGCGCGAGAACACCGAAAGCCTTTACGCCGGTCTCGAGCACGAAGTCGTGCCGGGCGTCGTCGAGTCGCTGAAGATCATCACCGAGCGCGCCTCGACGCGCATCGCGAAGTTCGCTTTCGAATACGCGCGCGCCAACGATCGCAAGCGCATCACGGTCGTGCACAAAGCGAACATCATGAAGTTGTCGGACGGCCTTTTCCTGCAGTGCTTCCGCAATGTCTCGAAGGACTACCCGGAGATCGTTGCGGACGATCGCATCGTCGACAACCTCTGCATGCAGCTCGTGATGAACCCGAATCAGTTCGACATGCTGCTGCTCGAGAACCTCTACGGCGACATCGTTTCCGATCTCACCGCGGGACTCGTCGGCGGCCTCGGCGTCGTCGCAGGTGCGAACATCGGCGAGAACGGCGCGGTCTTCGAAGCGGTGCACGGCAGCGCGCCCGACCTCGCCGGCCAGAACAAAGCGAATCCGCTGGCGCTGCTGCAGTCGGCCGTACTGATGCTCAACTACATCGGCGAGAACGTCGCCGCCCGGAAGATCAACGATTCGATTGCCATCGTGCTCGCGCAGGGTCCGGAACGCCGGACGCGCGATATCGGCGGCACCGGCACGACGTCGGACTTCACCGCTGCGATGTGTGAGACGTTGCGCGGCCTTTAGTGCCGAAGCCGCCGTTCCGCCCGTCGTTCCTCGCGGGAGTCGCGCACTTCAACGCGCGCGAGTTCTGGGAGGCGCATGAATCGTGGGAGGAACTGTGGCTCGAAGCGGAGTCGGAGCTGCATCAGTTCCTGCAGGGGCTGATTCAGCTCGCCGCGGCGTATCACCACATCAAACGCGGCACGTTTCGCGGCGCGGTGCGACTCATCGACGCCGCGCTCGCGAAGCTCGCGCCGTTTCCGCCGCGCTTCTGCGGCATCGATCGGACGGAAGCGGAGTCGGCGGCTCGGCGCGACCGCGAGCGAGCGGCGCGCGCGGAGTCGCTTGTTGTGAGCGACTACCCGAAACTCGCACTTATTGATGAAAAGGCGTCATCAATCCCGCCGCGCGACGACTGGTGATGGGATACAATTTGTGCGGCCAACCCCAACGCAAAACTCACGACCGAGGATCCGACGATATGCAGGAAATCGATCAGCGGGACAGGGAGCTCTTAGGCGCTCTGCAGGGTGAGATTCCGCTCGTCTCCACGCCGTTTGCCGTCATCGGACAGATGATCGACATGTCGGAGAAAGAGGTCATCAAGCGAATCGAACGACTGCGTCGCGAGGGGCTGGTGCGGCAGTTCGCCGCGCAGTTCGACATGCGCGCGCTCGGGTATCGCTCGTGCCTCGTCGCTGCGAAAGTCAACGCCGATCGGATCGATGAAGCGGCCGCGGCCATCAGCCTGCATCCCGGAGTTACGCAGAACTACCGTCGCAATAACGACTTCAATCTGTGGTTCACGATCGCCGTTTCGCCTTCTTCGCGGATCGGGCTCGAAAAGACCATCGAGCTCCTCGGCGACGAAGCGGGCTGCGACATCGTTCGCCCTCTGCCGACGATGAAACTCTTCAAGACGTCGGCAGGCGACGGCAGCGAGCATCACGTCAATGATGAACAGCATGGCGACGAGCGTTACGTGCCGCTCACGCCGCTCGAGACCGAATGCGTTCGTCTGCTGCAGCACGAGCTGCCGCTGCAGCCGCGGCCGTTCGAAGGGTTGGCGAAGAGCGGCACCGCCGGCGCCGACGAACTGCTCTCCACCGCGAGACTGCTCGTGAAGCGCGGCCAGATTCGCCGCTTCGGCGCGATCGTTCCGACGCGTCGTCCCGGTTTCTCCGCGACGGCGATGGGCGTCTGGATCGTTCCGGCCGAGCGCGCCGATGAAGTCGGCCAGCTGATGGCGCAGAACCGCGCCGTCTCGCACTGCTACCTTCGTCCGACGTACAGCGACTGGCCGTACAACCTCTACACGACCGTGCACGGCCGCTCCATCGACGAGTGCGAATCGATCATCAACGATCTCGCCATCGACACCGGCATCGAGCAGAAGCAGACGCTCTATCCGGTGAAGGAGTACAAGAAAGCGCGCGTGATGTACTTCGCGGCCGACGCCGACGAGTGGGAAACGCTGCACGGCGCGGCAGTCGCGGCGACCGCGGCCTCGTAGCGCTTACTGCGGCGTGATCAACGAGACGCGCTGCGTGGCGTTGTTCGTCACGCTGATGAACGACCAGTAGCGCAGTCCCGCCGTGACCGGCTCGATCTCCACACGCACGTTGCCGCGTCCGGTGAAATTCGCCGTCAGGTTCGGCAGCTCCGCGTATGCCGGGTTGTCGCTGAACGCCGTCGCACTCGGAATCGTTGCCACGCCGCCGGCCGGTGTCAGCGAAAGCGTTTGCTCGAAGAGCTTCGTGTTGTCGGCGGAGAACATCCGGACGATGACATCGCCGCGACCGGTCGGTGAGCTCGCGCCGTAGATGCGAAGCTGCGCGCGCGTCGCGGTGCTCGTCGGAACTTCGAGGAGCTCGGTCGTCGTCGAGGAGAAGTCGCGCTCGCGCACGACCGGCAGCTCGACGAAATCCGCAGGCTGCGACCACTCGCGCAAACGAAGCGCGAAACTGATCGTCGCGGCGTGCTCTTTGTCGACGTAGAGGAAGACGCCGGGATTCGCCGGATTCTGATAGTCGCGGCTCGGACGAATGTGAAATGTCTGCCCGCTCGCCAGCGCAGTCGGCTCGATGCCCTCGCCGGTTCTCTGAAACGCGAGCGCCTGCGAAGCGCCGCCGTTCCGGCCTGTGAACTCCGTCTCCCACAGCGAGCCGTTCGCGCCCGGCACGATCTGGATCGAGTACATCGGCACGAGGAGTTGTTCGTACTTCGCGCGGTCGAGCTCGATGTTGACCGGCTCAACGGCGAACGCGGCAAGCGACAGGAAAAACGCGACGACCACTGCGACGGCGTTGCGCATGACAGGCATTGTAAGCTTCCCCGCCCGTGCAGCCGTTCGGACAGCGCAAAGTCGCCGAGCGCGACATGGACGACATCGCTCTCTACCACCGTGCGCGCATCGAGCGCGATGGCGGAGATGCGGTCGATGAGCGGACGTGGTCCGATCTCGATCTCGACCTCGTGTTCGCCGAGGTCGATCGATGTGAGAGCGCGGTGGGACAGCAGTTTCTGTATCACCTGCTGCGCACGCCAACGCTCGATACGAAACGGCTCGACGACTTCGACGAGCTCGCCGATCGGCTCGCGCGCGACGACCAAGCGCGCACCGCGATCGCGAAGTTGCTCGAGCGTCTCAATCGCGCGAAAGCGTTCTATCTGCCGAATCTTTTTCTGCTGCCGCTGCCGTGGCGTCCACGGTTTCGGTGGCTCTTTCCGCTGCTGACGTTTCTCGCGGTCGCCAGCGTCGCCGGTATCTTCATCGTGCCGCAAATGCTGTTCGTCGCCATCGCGATCTTTGCCGTGAACATCGGCATCGAGATGACGTTTCGCCGCCGCATCTACGAATACGTGCGGCCGCTGCGCGTGCTCGATTCGCTCCTCCGTACCGCGCGCGCCGTCGCGCAGATCCCCGTCGTCCGCGAACGTTTCCCGCAACTCGCCGCTGACGTCGCCGCGCTGCGTCCGCTCACGCGCTCGACCGTCTGGCTGGCGCTCGAGCGCGAAGGATTCGACGATCCGACGACGATCCTCTGGCAGTACCTCAACATGTTCTTCCTCGCCGACGTGAATGCGTTCGCGGCGAGCTTCGCGGCGCTCGAAGAAAAGCGCGACGTCGTGGAACGAGTGTTCAACGCCGTCGGCACGCTCGATGCCGCGATCTCCGTCGCATCATTTCGCGAGGGCGCCGAATTCTGGAGCCGGCCGCTCTTCACGCCGCGTGCGAAAGCGCTCGAAGCGATCGACGCCGCACATCCGATCATCGCCGAGCCGGTGCCGAACTCGATTCACATCGAACAGCGCAGTGTCCTCGTGACCGGCTCGAACATGTCGGGCAAAACGACGTTTCTGCGCACCATTGGCGTGAACGCCCTGCTCGCGCAATCGATCGCTACGACGCTGACGCGCGGCTGGCGCGCGCCGCTGCTCCGCGTGCAAAGCTCGATCGGACGCGGCGACGATCTGTCGCTCGGCAAGAGCTATTACCTCGCCGAAGTGGAGCGCGTCGCCACGCTCGTGCGCGACAGCGGCGGCGACATCCAGCATCTCTTCATCATCGACGAGATCTTCCGCGGCACGAACACGACCGAGCGGATCGCGGCCTCGCGCGGCGTGCTCGAATATCTGAATCGCGGCGACGATCTCGTGTTCGTCGCCACGCACGACGTGGAACTCATCGAGCTCCTCGGCGACGCGTACGAATCGCATCACTTCCGCGAGTTGATCGAAGGCGACGAGCTGCGATTCGACTACCGCATCCAGCCCGGCCGTTCGTCGACGCGGAACGCCATCGCGCTGCTGGAGCTGATGAAGTTCCCGCAGGAGATCGTGGAAGCAGCGAAGAAAACTCTGAGCCTGTAGGCACGTGCACCGCACCGGTCCGGCATCGTTCTTGGACTTCACCGCACCGGAGGTTGTGCAATGACTGATTTTGCGTTGCCCGCGGCGGCTGAGGCCGGTCACCGCAATCGGAACTTCGGACTCGTGGCGTTCGGCATCGTCCAGCTCGTCCTTGGCGCCGCGACCGGCGTGCTCGCGCTCGCCGTCAGCGCGTCTGACTCGCCGGCGCCGGAGCTCGCTTCGAACATCGTCCTCTTCGGAACGGCCACCCTCTACTTCTTCGCCGCCGGAATCGGCTCGATTCGCGGCCGCCGCTGGGCGCGCGCACTGAGCGTCGCGGTCACCGCGATCTGGCTCGCGATCGGAACCATCGCCACGCTCGTGACGCTGACGGTCGGCCCGGGCTCCGCATCACTGCTGCGCTACCTCGTCGCCGGCATCATCGTGCCGCTCGCACTGCTTCTCTTCTATCGCTCGCGCGACGTCGGTGTCACCTGCGATCTCCGCGATCCCGAACCGCGCTGGACCGATCGCGTCCCGCTGGCGGTGCTCGCCGTCGTCCTCGTGATGGCGTTCAGCTCCGTCACGCTCCTCGCAAACCTCGGCAACGCATCCGCGCAATTGCCAGCCGCGTTGCACGGCGCGCCGGCCGGCATCGCCGTCTTCGCGATGGCGCTGCTGTTCGCATATCTCGCGCTGCAGCTCTATCTGCTGAAGCAGTCGGCGTGGTGGACGACGATGATGCTGCACGTCCTCGGCGCGATCGCCGCGGTGGCATCGCTGATGACCGGCAGCGGCGTGAGACTCGGCGCGCTGTGGGCGATCATGATCGCCGCGTGGCTCGCGTACGCCGTCTTCCTCGTGCGGATTCGGCGCTACTTCATCGGCGTGCTGCCGCGCACGCGCGCGGCAGACACGCGACGAAACGCTATCTGATGTTTTCCGGGTAGACGCTGATCTTGCTGGCGTTGCGCAGCTCGTTGGTGAGCTTCGTGACCGCCTCGACGATCTCGGCGGAACGGGCCGCGATGATTCCTTCGCGGATCTTCGGTCCGGCCACATCGAACGGCTGCACGCCGGCGGCGCGCTTGTCCTCGACAAGGATCAGGTGATAGCCGAATGGAGTCTCGACGACACCGCTGATCTTGCCGATCGGCAGCGACCACGCGGTCGTCTCGAACGTCGGATCGAGCTGTCCCTTGCCGACGTAGCCGAGGTCTCCGCCGTCAGCGGCGGCGCCATCTTCGGAGTACTGCTTGGCGGCGGCTTCGAATGCACGCGACGTCGCGCGCAGTCCCATCTCGTCATTCGCGTTGTGAAGCGTTGCGACATTGAGCTCCATCGCCACGCGCTTGATCAGTTCGATCGCCTGCTCCTTCGACTTCGGCCGCGGGCCGGCGCCGTTCGGCAGGATGACGATGTGGCGAATGCGAAGCTGCTCCGGCGTCTCGTAGTCCTTTTTGTTCTCTTCGTAGAACTTGAGGACTTCTGCATCGGTGACGATCTGCGGCGAAACGACGTCGCGGACGTATCGATCGAAGAGCACCGATTCTTTCGCCGCTTCAATGTCGGCCTGCACGTCGGCGCGCTTGTCGAAGCCGCTCTTCAGCGCTTCCTGCACGAGCAGCCGCTTGCGCAGATAGTTGTCGAGGAACGCGGACTTTCCGCCGTTCTTCTCATACTGCTCGCGGCGCGCCGGGCTGACCGTCGCCCAGAGCGCATTGAGCTTGTCGGCGGTGATGACCTCGCCATTGATCGCGGCGACGGGACGCGAGCCGGGCGACGTCGATGCCGGTGCTGCAGGTGCGGCGTTCTGCGCGGCCATCGGCAGCGCGAGCGCCAGGAAAAGCATCGTGGTGCTGAATCTCTTCATGAATCCTCCGGAGGACGGGAGTAGGACGTCGCGAGAGCACAGAGGTTTCGCGACTCGCTGACCAACAGGCGGGAACGGCGGGAGCATTCCGGAGCGGACGCGACGGCGCCGCCGTGCGAAAATCATCCGCACGAGATTTCCTCGTCAAGACCACGCGCAGCAGATTGCGGAAAAGGGGAGACGAGGGAGGGAGCGCAACCGATCCGCAGGTGCGGAAAAACCTGCGGAAAAGATGCGGGCTTTTTCGCCCGCGCCAAACCGGTCTGAGAATCCGTCACCGTTCCGATGGCCACTGCACAACTTGATGTCGTCCTCGACAGACCTCTGCCCCAGAACCCGGAGGCGGAGCGCGCCGTGCTCGGCGCGATTCTGTTCAACAACAACGCGTTCTATCGCGTCGTCGGAACGATTGATACCGACGACTTTTTCAAAGACGCGCATCGCACGATCTTCGCGACGATGCGTGCGCTCGCGGAAGAATCGCGCGAAATCGATCTGATCACGCTGAAGAACGAGCTCGCCAAACACGGCACGCTCGATCAGATCGGCGGACCGGGTTACATCGCGTCGCTCGTCGACGGAATCCCCGACATCGCGAACGTCGAGCGCTACGCGAAGATCGTGAAAGAGAAGTCGACGCTGCGCCGTCTCGTCGTGATGGGCAACTCCGTCATGCGCGCCGCGCTCGACGCGCCCGGCGAACCTGGCGATGTGTTGAACATCGCCGAGAAATCGATCTACGAGATCGCCGAGGGGAACATCGACAAGGGATTTGTCGTGCTCGAGAAGATCACGCGGACGAACATGACCGCGATCGAGCAGATGCAGGGCTCCGGAAAGCTCATCACCGGCATCCCCACCGGCTACGACCGCTTCAACGAATTCACGTCGGGCTTTCAGCCGCAGGATCTGATCATCATCGCCGCCAGTCCATCGATGGGTAAGACGTCGTTCATGATGAACATCGCGGAGTCGATCGCGATCCCGGGACGCGACGGCCAGCCTCGCAACGGCGGCCAGCGGCTGCACTCGGTGGGCGTCTTCTCGCTCGAAATGTCGAAGGAGCAGATCGGCCTGCGCATCCTGTCGTCGGAGTCAGGCGTTTCGAATCATCTGATCCGCGCCGGAATGTTGAGCGAGCGAAACTGGCGCGAGCTTGCTGACGCGTCGGCGCGACTGTCGAAAGCGAAGATCTACGTCGACGACACGCCGGGCATGGACATCATGGAGATGCGCGCGAAGGCTCGCCGCCTGAAGATGGAGGTTGGCCTCGACATGGTGATGGTCGATTACCTTCAGCTGATGTCGGTGAAGGGAAAGGTCGAGTCGCGCAACCAGGAAATCTCGCAGATCTCGCGCGGACTGAAAGCGATCGCGAAAGAGCTCAACTGTCCGCTGATCTCGCTGTCGCAGTTGTCGCGTCGTCCCGAGCAGCGGATGGGCGACCATCGCCCGCAGCTCGCCGATCTCCGTGAGTCGGGCTCGATCGAGCAGGACGCCGACCTCGTCTGCTTCATCTACCGCGACGAGGTGTACAACAAGGAGACGGAAGAGAAAGGGATCGCCGAGATCATCATCGCCAAACAGCGCAACGGTCCGATCGGCGATTTCAAACTCGTCTTCCGCCACGACATCACGAAGTTCTTCAACTACGAGCCGCAGCCGGATTACTCGCCGGAGTAGCGCGAGCGCAACGGATCCCTCTCCCTGCGGGAGAGGGTGGCGCGAAGCGCCGGGTGAGGGGCGCGAAGTCGGCGGAAGCGTGGTTGCGAGCCCCTCATCCGCCGCTTCGCGGCACCTTCTCCCGGAGGGAGAAGGATCTGATTTACTCCCGTCCCACCGCCCGCCACATTCGGGCGGCGACGATCTCCGCGTCGTCTTTCTCCTTCAGATAGCAGCCGAGCGTCTTCGGGACGGGGCGCGTGCGGAGGCGGACTTCCACGTCGTAAACCGGTTTCGTGGCGGAGCCGATCGGTTTGACGACGATCGATTCGATGTCGCTTGCGGCCACGTTCGTTGTTGTTCCGCGGCCGAGCCAGCTGCGGCGGATGCTCAGTCCTGCTCGTTCCGCGGTCACGACGGAGCGGCCGAAGAAGGCGTCGATCATTCCGAGCAGAATCAGGAGCGCGAAGAATGCGAAGAAGATCGGGAAGACGATCGGCGCGTCGAGTTTGAGCATGAGGGCGATTGCGCCGCACCAGATGATGAGGAACAGCATCGATCCGGCGATGGAACCGAAATCGCGGCGCGGGCGGATGCGGAACTCGAATCCGCCGCTCGGCAGCGGCTCGATCGTCACCTGTGAATCGGGCGGCAGCTCGCGGCGAACGAACTCCTCGCGATGCGCGAGCCGGTATGTCGCCACCTTCGCTTCGAGCTCGGCATCGTGGCCGGTGCGGAACACCGGCAGCTCGAAGATCGCGTAGTAATCGACGCCCGGCAATTCCGCCGACGCTTCGAGTCGCCACAACACTCGATTGTCCGTCTGCCGTTCGTCGGTCGATTCCGCGTCGGGCGGCAGCTCGAATGAGAACGGCACGCGCATTCCGTCGGGCGACTCCGCGGCGGTCGATGCGCTGACGACGCGCGTCTCCTGCCACAACACGTTCTCGCGCGTCGAGCGGCTCTTGCCGCTGCCGGTCGTGATCGCGCGGATCGATGTCAGCACGAAACGGAATCCCGCTTCCGGCCGCTGCTGTGAATGCAATCGCAGCTCGCCGTAAAACGTCGCGCCGGGCTGCAGCGGAATGCGATCGACGGTGCACGTCGACGCGCCGAACTTCGCGCGACGCGCCGTCGCATAGATGGCGGCGGCGATCAGTCCGACGCCGACGATCGGGAAGATCAGCGTGATCAGCACCGCGCGGTTCTGCTTCGCGAGCTCGCGCGACATCACGAACCAGACCGGTAGCGAGACCGCGTTCCAGAAAATCGCGAAGGGCCAGAGAAACAGCGCTTGTCCGACGCGGTTCTCTTTGATGACGCCCGCGACCCAGTCGGGACGCCAGTGCCACGGCGTCTCCGGATTCGACGTGCGCAGCGCCAGCTGCGAGGCGGCGACGCGTGTGCCCCAAATCGCGACCGCGACGATCGTCAACGCCACGCCGCAGAAAAGACATCCGGACCCGAGCAGCACGACGATCGACTGCACCGGTGCGCCGCGCTGCAACTCGCGCCACGCCTGCACGAGAAGCATCAGGCCGGCGCCGAAGAACGGCACCATGAACGCGCCGATACAGCCAACCGCGATTCGCGAGCCTCGCATCGCGGCGACGCCGGGAGGTTGCGCCGGATCGTTCATCTCGCCTCCGTGCGCGCATGGTACGCGAAAGGCGGAGAATAGCCGGATGAAACGGACGCTGCTTCTCGCGCTGCTCGCTCTCGCAATCACCATCAATGCAGGAGCGACCGTCCTGCGCGTCGCGATCAACGACGTCATCCACCCAATCACCGAAGAGCGGATCGGACGGGCGATCGATGAAGCGGAAAAGACCAAAGCCGACGCCGTGATCATCGAGCTCCGCACGCCCGGCGGATTGATGGACTCGATGCGCGGCATCGTCGAGAAGATCCTCCACTCCTCGGTGCCGGTCATCGTTTACGTCACGCCGAGCGGCGGCTACGCGGCGTCGGCCGGCTTCTTCATTCTCGAAGCGGCCGACATCGCCGCGATGGCGCCCGGCACGAACACCGGCGCCGCGCATCCGGTCGTCCTCGGCGGCGGCGAGATCGACGAGGTGATGAAAGCGAAGATGGAGAACGATGCGGCGGCGTTCATGCGAACCATCGCCACAACGCGCGGCCGCAACGTCGCGGTCGCGGAAAGCGCCGTGCGCCAGTCGAAGTCGTTCACGGAACAGGAAGCGCTGACGCAGAAGTTGATCGACGTCGTCGCCGCCGACACGCCGTCACTCCTCAAATCGCTCGATGGCCGCACGCTGCGACGCTTCAACGGCACGAACGCGACGCTGCACGTCGCCGGAAAGCCGGTCATCACGTACGAGATGACGATCAAAGAACGGGTGCTGACGACGGTGCTGAATCCGAACGTGGCCTTCGTACTGCTGGTCATCGGCGTCTTCGCGCTCGTCGCCGAGTTCAATCATCCCGGCGCCGTGCTGCCTGGCGTCACCGGCGTCGTCTGCATCGCGCTCGCGCTCTTCGCGATGAACGTGCTGCCGACGCGTTACGCGGCGCTCGGACTGCTGCTCCTCGCCTTCACGCTCTTCGCACTCGAAGCGAAGTTCACGTCGCATGGCGTGCTCGGCACCGGCGGCATCGTCTGCATGGCGATCGGCGGATTGCTGCTGTTCGACGCGCCGATTCCCGAGATGCGCGTGAAAGTCGCGACCGCGATCGCCGTCAGCGTTCCGCTCGGCGCCATCACCGTCTTTCTGATGATGCTCGCGCTGCGCGTGCGGCGACAGCGTGTCGTCACCGGACAGGAAGGAATGATCGGTGAGATCGGCGTCGCGCGCACCGAGCTCGGACCGGAAGGAAAAGTGTTCGTCCACGGTGAGCTCTGGAACGCCATCGCGAAGAGCGCGTTGCCGCAGGGCACGCGCGTGCGCGTCGCGGCGATCAACGGTCTTCATCTCCTCGTCGAGCCCGCCGATTCGATAGAATCGCTTCCGTCCAACACGGCTCAGCGCAGCACCGGAGGTGTCTCGTGACCCCAGGTATTCTCATTGTCGTCGTCTTCTTTGCGATCTATCTCTTCGCTTCGATCAAGATCCTTCCCGAGTACGAGCGCGGCGTCATCTTCCGTCTCGGCCGCCTGCTCGACGAAGCGAAAGGACCGGGCATCTTCCTCGTCTTCGCGCCGATCGATAAGATCGTGCGCGTCTCGCTGCGGCAGGAAGCGTTCGAAGTTCCGCCGCAGGACATCATCACGCGCGACAACGTCACGTTGAAGGTGAACGCGGTCGTGTTCCTGCGCGTCATCGAGCCGCGGCGCGCGGTCGTCGAAGTGTTCGACTATCGCTATCAGACATCGCAGTTCGCACAGACCACACTCCGTTCGGTGCTCGGCGAAGTGGAGCTCGACGAGCTCCTCGCACATCGCGACGCGCTCAACGCGCGCATCCAGAGCATCCTCGATCAGCACACCGAGCCGTGGGGCGTGAAGGTCATGAACGTCGAAGTGAAACAGGTCGACCTGCCGGAATCGATGCTGCGCGCGATGGCGAAGCAGGCCGAGGCGGAGCGCGAGAAGCGCGCGAAACTGATTCACGCCGAGGGCGAGTTCGCGGCTTCGCAGAGACTGGCGGATGCGGCGAAAGTGCTCGCCACTGAGCCGGCCGCTCTCCAGCTGCGCTACCTGCAGACGCTCACGGAGATCGGCGTCGAGAAGAACACGACGATCGTCTTCCCGCTGCCGATCGACATGCTGTCGCTCCTGACGTCGTCGGCCATCAATCAGAAATGACGGACGTCGTGCTGCTCGAGGCGGCGCTGTTTCAGTTGCGCGCAGCGGCCGCCTCGATCACCGACGAGATGTTTGCGTCGCAGCTGAACCTCACCACAAGCGTCCTCGGCAACGCCATCGCGGCCGCTGCTGAATCGCTGAATGCATCGACGGTGAACGACGTCGAGTTCGCGCTGAGCGATCTCGCCGCGGTCGTCGATGAGTTGAATGCCGCGGATGCGGAGCTGATCGCGCCGGCGGTCGAACTGTTGCGACAGGACGTCGTGCGATTGAAGGAAGAGACGTCGCTCTCTGCTGATGTGATGTCGTCGATCGCCGCGTTGCAGACGAAGTTAAAAGCGCGACGCTCGGCGATCGAGCGAAACCTGTATCGCGCCGAGGGATCGCCGGAGCAGACGGCGCCGCATCCCGCTGAGGAGTTACGTGAGGATGCGATTCCGTTGCGCGAGGCGCTGGCGGCAGCGGGATTCGCGACGCCGGCGCTCGATGCGTTGATCGAAGAGCCGGCGTCGCTCGTGTTTCAGTCGATGCGCGATATCAGTGATGAGCTGGAAGTGATTACGGGCTAGTTCGCCTTCGCCGCGAGCGCTACGACATCCGTCGCTTCCACAAAGTGCGTCACGAGCAGCCGTCCGTCCGGCGAGATGTCGAAGTTTGCGATCGCGCCATCCTGGAACGACGTCAGCTTGCGCGGTTTTCCGCCCGCGATCGGCTGCACGAACACGTTCTCGGTCTCGCCTGACATCAGCGTGTAGACGATCGATTTGCCGTCCGGCATCCAGCGATAACGCCAGCCGCCGATCGGGAAGATCTTCGACGGCGCGCCGCCGGCGAGCGGCACGATCGCGAGCTTCGTCTTCGCGTAATCGTCCCATTCGTAGCTCATCGCGACCTGCGTTCCATCGGGCGAGATCGCGGCGCCGCCGGCTTTGCCGGGCGTCAGCCGCTGCATCACGCCGCCGGCCGCCGACACCTTGAACACGCGCAGCGCCGTGTCCTCGTATGCGGTGAAGACGATCTCGCCGTTCGGCGCGACGTGCAGATCTTTCAGCACCGCGCCGCCGGCGACGAGCGTCGTCGACGCGCCCCCTTCGATGGCGACGCTGCGAATCAGATAACGATTTGTTTTCGCGTCGAGCGACGCGTAGATGATCCGCCTGTTGTCGGGCGAGAGCACGTACTCGTAGTCATCGCCGCCGCTCGTGATCTGCTGCTTGTTCGTCCCGTCGAGATTGATGCGCCAGATCGAGCCCGACGACGCGGTGCGCGCGACGTAGAGCAGGCTCTTGCCATCGGGAAGAACGGTCGGCCGATATTCGGCGGTGATGTCGCGCGTCAGCGGAACGGCGACACCGCTCGCGGGATCCTGCAGCCAGATGTCGAATGTGCCCGATGCTGCGGACGAATAGACGATGCGGCCGTCCGCCGTCCACGCCGCGCCGCCCATGCCTGCCGACGACGCGAGACCGCGCGTCAGCTGCGTCGACTTGCCGTCCGCGCCGATGCTCCAGACATTCGATTCGCGTTTCACCTGCACCGCGCTGATGGCGGGACTCGTCGCGCCGACCGGCTCCGCGTAATCGTCGGAGTCATTCGTCAGCTGCGTCATCGTTCCAGACGGCCACGCCACGCGCAGAAGCTGCATGTTCCCGCTCGAGCGTTCGCTGGCTCCCGAGACGATCAGCGAGTTTCCGTCGGCGCTCCACGACACACCGCGCAGCACACCGCGCCAGCCGCCGAGCGAGATCGAGCTGACCTGATTCGACGGCAGCGCGATCGCGAAGAGCTCAGCACCGTGTATGACGACGATCGTCTTCCCATCGGGCGACCACGCCGGTGACAGCGCGCGATTCGGCAGCGCCCACTTGCCGACGCGGCGGAGATTCGAGCCGTCGCGTCCGATGATCATCACGACCGACGAGCTGAGGTTGAAGTCATCGCGCGCGAACGCGATCTGTCGTCCGTCGGGCGAGATGGCCGGCGTCGTGTCGGCGTCGTCGACGATCTTCACCGGTGTGCCGCCGAGGATCGGGAGCTCGTAGATGGCCGCAAAGACCGAGGCGTCGTAACGGGTGAAGATGATGTGGTTCGAGTCGGGCGTAAACGCCAGTCCGGCGTAATGCGAATTGGGAAGCGACGGCACGATCGTGATGCTGCTGCCGGTGGCGACCTGCTGCAGAAACATCGTCGCGCCGTTTCGATCGTGCGTCACGTACGCGATGTAGCGGCCGTCGCGCGAGATGGTTGCGTGCGTGACGCGGCCGCTGTTCGTCAACCGGCGCATCGCGATCTCGGCGGCCGGTTCTTCCGCGACGGGAGCAACGATTGACGACGGTGGCGGCGCGGCGGTCGGCTTCGTGCGCAGACCGAAGATCAGCGCGACCGCGGCAATGACGCAGGTGACGACCGCGAAGATCGTCGTCGGCAACTTGCGCGAATTGGTGAGCAGCGACGTCAACACGATCGCGTCGCCGGAGCCCGAATCGAGCTGGCGAACGACGTCGCGCAACTCGATGGCGATGTCGCGGATCGACTGATAGCGCTCTTCGCGATCCTTCACCAGGCAGCGGGAGACGATCCGCTGCAGGTCGGCCGTGGCGTTCGACACCGGCGGCGGCGCGGCGTGCAGAATCTGATGCAGCGTGTCGATGAACGACTCGCCATCGAACGGACGCGTGCCGCCGATGACCTCGTAGGCGATGCAGCCGAACGAGAAGATGTCGGAGCGCTGATCGATCGGCTTGCCGGCGATCTGCTCGGGCGACATGTAGCCGGCGGTGCCGATCAATTCACCCTGCTGCGTCAGCGCGCGCATCGTCGGCGAATCGGCGCCGATCGGATTCCAGCCGCGCGTCGGCTCGATCAGTTTCGCGAGGCCGAAGTCGACGATCTTCGCGTAGCCCTCGGACGACACCATGATGTTGTCGGGCTTCAGATCGCGGTGGACGATGCCGGCCGCGTGCGCTTTGCCGAGCCCTTCGGCGATCTGCGTCAGCAGCTCGATGCGGCGGCGCAGCGGAACGGAGCCGCGCATGTATTCGCGCAGCGTCTCGCCTTCGATCAGCTCCATCGCGATGTAGTGAATGTCGCGGCGTTTCGGATCGCGCTCTTTCGCGAACGTCCGAACGGTGCGCGACGGACGGGCATGGCCGATCTCGTAGATGGCGACGATGTGCGGATGATTGAGCGCCGACGCCGAACGCGCTTCCTGCGCGAAGCGCTGCACGCGCTCGGTGTCGTTCGTCAGCTCGGCGGGGAGAACTTTCAGCGCGACGTCGCGGCCCAGACCTTCGTCGTGCGCGCGATAGACGTCGCCCATTCCGCCCGACGCCAGCAGCGAAAGGATGCGGTAGCGGCCGACGATGCTGTTGGCCGGCAGTGTCTCGCGCGCAATCTCGTCGGAAGGAGACCGCTGCGGAGAGACGACATTCCGGCCATCAAGAGAATTCATCGGCGACCTCCCTGGGGATGATGCGAACGGCGATTGCTGTGAGCTGGTGTGATCGTTATACGCCCCGATGTCGAACAAGTTCGTCGCGCACCGGTGACGTTTTGAAGGCGAGCGGTTACAACAACGCGACGGGTATCATCGGGCTCATGCGCGATCTCGATCTCGGCGACGGCACGCTCGTTCCCGCCCAGCTGCTGCGCGGCGTGACGTCGCGCAGCGGCGGCCCCGGCGGCCAGAACGTGAACAAACTGGAGACGCGCGTCACGATCGAAGTCGACGTCGAGGCGCTGCCGCTGCCGGACGAGAAGAAGCAGCTCGTGCGCGAGCGGCTTGCCGGACGCATCAATCGCGATGGCGTGCTGCGCGTGACGTCGCAGGCGGAGCGGAGTCAGCTGGCGAATCGCGATCGCGCGCTGGCGCGAATGGAAGAGCTGCTGCGCGACGCGCTGGTGGTGCAGGCGAAGAGAAGGAAGACGAGACTCTCGAAATCGCAGAAGGCGAAGCGGCTCGATGAGAAGAAGAAGCGCGGCGAGAAGAAAAGGTTGCGAACGACGCTGGAGTAGCACGCCGCACACATCCCTCTCCCTGCGGGAGAGGGTGGCCGAAGGCCGGGTGAGGGGCTTCGCTCCGAGCGGAGGTTGCGAATCGGCCGCACCCCTCATCCGCGCTTCGCGCACCTTCTCCCGAAGGGAGAAGGATGTCTATCCGCGCGTGATCTTCACCACCAGAAAAGGATTCAGCGCCGTCCGCGCCAGGACGCGCAATCCCGGCAGCGACATCGCCCGAAACAACAACGACATCGGCTCGGAGAACAACATGCCGTACCACCGCTGACGAACCTGTCGAAAGCGCAGCCGCCGATGCGGGCCGAGCGCTTCCACGCGCAGCGTCGGATCGACCTCGCGCACCAGCCGGCGAATCTCACCGAACGTCGGCAGAAACCCTTCGCTCAGCGAATGAAAACGCAAACCGCGTCCTGTCCCGCGATGCCAGAAGTCGATCGGAAACGCGCCGTGCGGACAATCGACGTACACCGCGCCCTGGCGCGACGTCACCCGCACCAGCTCCGCGAGGAACTGCCGTCGCAGCGCATCGCGATTCGGCAGCGGCGCGACGCGATAGTCGGGATCGCGCGCTTCCTCGACGCCGATATGCTCGATCACGCCCGACGAGATCGCAACATCGAAGAACCCGTTCGGAAACGGCAGCCGCAACGCATCGGCGACGACCAGCCGTTCGGGCTGCGCGCGCTCGCGCCACTGCCACTTTCGCAACTGCGACAGATCGACGCCCCACGCTTCGAAGCCGCGCTCGGCAAGCAGATCGACCGACAAGCCGTTGCCCGCGCCGCAGTCGAGCACGCGCGCACCGCGCGGAAGCCGCGGCAGGTAGTAATCGATGATGCGCGACTGCGTGCCGATGAACTCCGCTTCCAGTCCCGCGAGATGATCGTCCGGCAACGGCTGGCAGGGCTCATATCGATCGTAGTAATTGCCTTCCGCGAAATCGGCGATGCCGCCTTCCATCGAGTAGACGCGGCGACACGTTTCGCACGTCAGCGGAGCGGCGAGCGGGCCGCGACAATACGGGCAGATGAACGGTATCGCCATGCGCGGCGAGATTAACCCGTCATTCACCGGTGCGCAGCCTCCGTTCGCCGATCAGTGCGAGACACGCGGCCGAAACGTCCGTACTTTGCCGGCGGAGGCTACAGATGAACGGAAGCAAGCTCGTATTCGGACTGCTCCTCCTTTTGGTCGGCATCGCGGGATTCTTCGATGCCATCGACTGGTGGGAGATTGGAAATCTTTGGTCGTGGTGGCCGGTGGGACTCATCGCCATCGGTCTGTCGAATGAGATCAGCGCGCTGAGACATCGCAACAGCGACGGCGGCAGCGTGATGATCGCCATCGGTGTCTGGCTGCTGATCGGCACACATCACTTTTTCGGACTGAACCCGCGCACCGCGTTCCCGGTCGGCGTGGCGATCTTCGGCCTCGGCATGCTGCTGCACGCCATCGTCGATCGCCCGAACAGAAAGAAGAACGAGGAGGAGATCCATGGAAACAGTTGATCGTCCATTCCGCATCACGCCGCGTCTGATCTTCGGCCTCGGCATCCTCGTCGTCGGTCTGCTCTGGACTCTCGACAACCTCGGCATCGTCGACTCCGAAGCGATCACCCGCTGGTGGCCGGTCATCCTCGTGCTCGTCGGCGTCGTCCGGCTCATGGATCGCGGCGGCCGTTTCGGCTCGTTCGCGTTCATCGTCGTCGGCGTACTGCTGCTGCTCGATACCGCGAACATCATCAACTTCAATCCCGGCGATCTGATCCCGCTCGGAATCGCGGTGCTCGGCGGAAAGCTGGTCATCGATGCGCTCGATCGGCGCGCGAAGCGCGACACGACCACCGTCGATCCATCCGCCACCATCAGCGCGTTCGCGTTCATGGGCGGCGTGAAACGCCAGAGCAGCTCGATCACGTTTCGCGGCGGCGACGCCAGTGCGATCATGGGCGGCATCGAGCTCGATCTGCGCAACGCCAAAATCGCCGACGGCGAGGAAGCGGTCATCGATGCGTTCGCATGGTGGGGCGGCGTCGAGATCGCGGTGCCGGAGAACTGGAGGGTGGTCGGGAAGGTCATGCCGCTCATGGGCGGATTCGAAGACAAGACGCGCGGCAACAGCAACGGAACCGGTCCGATCCTCATCGTCCGCGGCGTCGCGCTGATGGGAGCGGTCGAGGTGAAGAACTGACGTGATGCATCCCGTCCTTGCAGACCGGAAACGGCTCGCGCTCTATCTGCTCGCGTGGGGCTTCGTCGCCGTGCTCGTCGCGCTGCTCGCGATCGAGCCGGGCGGTACGGCCCTGCGCGACGCGATCCGGCTGACCGTTCCGCCGACGCTGCTCTATGCGTTCGTCTGCATGGCCGGCTGGTATCAGGCGCGCGCGCTGCCGCTCCGCGCGTCGCGCGCCTGGGTGCTGCTCGTCACGTATCTGCTGACGTCACTCGGCGCGAGCGGCATCTGGCTGGCGATGTTCAAACTGTGGGCGCGGCTGCTCGATCTCACACGCGTCGTCGATGCCCACGCGCCGGTCTTCATCGTCGCCGGCGCGCTGCTCTATCTGCTGGCGATGGCGCTCCACTATCTGATCGTCGCGTTCGAGGAAGCGCGCCAGATCGAGACGCGAGAGATGGAAGTGAAAGTGCTGGCGCGCGAAGCGGAGCTGAAGGTGCTGAAGGCGCAGCTCGACCCGCACTTTCTGTTCAACAGTCTCAATTCGATCAGCTCGCTCTGCGGCTCGAATCCGGCCACCGCGCGAACGCTGACGACGCTGCTCGCCGAATATCTGCGCAAGAGTCTGCGCATCGGCAGCGCGCAATCGATCACGCTTTCCGAAGAGCTGGAGCTGACCTCGAGCTATCTCGCCATCGAACGGATTCGTTTTGGCCCCCGGCTCGAAGTCGAACAGACGATCGATGAGAGCGTGCGCGGATTCGCGGTGCCGCCGCTGCTGCTGCAGCCGCTCGTCGAAAACGCGGTGCGTCACGGCATCGGCCAGTTACTCGACGGCGGAGTCGTGCAGATCGATGCGCATCGCGACGGCACGCGCGTCCGGATCAGCGTCGAGAATCGCTGCGATCCCGATCGTCCGTCGCATCGTTCCTCACATCAGGGTGAAGGAATCGGACTGGCGAACACGCGGCGCCGCATCGCGACGTACTACGGCGACGACGCGCGGATCGAAGTCATCGATGAGCCGGCGCGCTTTCGCGTCGCATTCTCGCTGCCGGGATGAACGACATGGACACGATCAAAGTCGCCATCGTCGACGATGAGCCGGCCGCGCGCGCGATCGTCGCAGAGCACCTCGCCGACTATCCGCAATTCGCGGTCGTCGCCGAATGTGCGAACGGCTACGAAGCGGTGAAGGCGTGCGCCGAACATCGCCCCGATCTGTTGTTCCTCGACATCCAGATGCCGAAGCTCGACGGCTTCGAAGTGCTCGAGTTGCTCGAGGTGAAACCGAAGGTCGTGTTCGTCACCGCGTATGACGAGCACGCCGTCCGCGCGTTTGAAGTGCATGCGCTCGATTACCTGCTCAAGCCGTTCACGGCCGCCCGTTTCGCGGAAGTGATCGCGCACGTCGAGCAGATGGTGCGTCGCGCGGAGTCGCAGCCGATTGCGGCGCTCAACGGCGTGCGCCGGCCGCTGCAGCGGATCGCCTTCCGCGAAGGTGGCGCGATCGACGTCGTGCCGGTGCAGCGCATCGATTACATCGAAGCGCAGGACGATTACGTCCAGGTCTCCGCCGCGGGGCGCAAACGGACCAGGCAGCAGACGCTTGGCGAGCTCGCCACGCTGCTCGATCCGATGCGCTTCGTCCGCGTCCATCGGAGCTACATCGTCAATCTCGACAGCCTCGCGCGCGTCGAGCCGTACGGGAAGGACAGCCGCGTCGTCGTCCTCAAAGACGGGACGCGGATTCCCGTCAGCCGCGCCGGCTACGAGCGGTTGCGCGAGCTGCTCTGATCGCGTTGTCGATCGCCCACGCGCCCGGTCCCTGCGCCGAGAGATAGAAAAAGAAGAAGCAGAAGAACATCGCCGGCTCGCCGCCGTTCACGTTCGGCCAGAAGCCGTTCGGCGCGTGACCGATGAAGTAGGCGAACGCCATCAGTCCGCTCGACAGAAACGCGGCGGTGCGCGTGAAGAGACCGATGGCGATCAGGATGCCGCCGAAGAATTCGATCCCGCCCGCACCGTACGTGATGAACGGCGGCACGCCCGGAGGCATGCCGCCGAAGAAACCAAACATTTTCTGTGCGCCGTGAGCCGCAAAGAGGATTCCGAAGATGATTCGCGCGATCGCCAGAATGCGGGGCGCCTGCGCGGTGTATCGATCGACGACGTTCATGATTTTCCTTCGCCGGCGAGATACGCATCGAGCTGATCGAACGTACCGCCGAAACCCTGGTGCATCGACTTGTGGCCGGCCTTGTACGTCTCGCGCTCTTCGTCAGTCGCGCCGACCGTCGAACCGGTGAGCGTCAGCGTCGTCTTTCCGTCGTGCTCCTCGAACGTCACGATGTTGAGCATCTCCAGCGGCCACGCGTCTGCAAAAGGCGCGCGCGTGATGTTGCCTTCGGGATCGGAGAACGAATTGATGAAGACGAGCCGCTCCGGCGGTTTGATCTCGCCGTAAATGAAGCGTCCCCACATCTCCCCGCCGCCGGCCGCGACCATGCAGTAGTGAAAGATTCCGCCCGGCCGCAGATCGAGTTTCACCACGCGAATTTTGAAGCCGGTCGGTCCCCACCACTGCGCGAGCCGTTCCGGTTCCGTCCACGCTCGGAAGACAAGCTCGCGCGGCGCATCGAACACGCGCGTGATGACGAGCCGATCGGCGAGCTGTTCGTCGAGACGCGCCAGCGTCTGCTGCAGCCCTTCGACCGCGCCGAATTTTTCCGCAACCTGCGCGCGCAGCTCGGCGGTCTCGAAGACCATGCGCACGGTGACCTGCGTCTTCGCGCCGATCTCGTCGAACGTCACCGTCGCTTCGAAGAGCGGTCCGCTCACATGCGAGTAGGTCATGCGCGACGGACGATCGATCTCGCGATAGATGATCCTGTTCGTGTAGTCGGTGCCGTCCGGCCCGTGCATGATGAAGTTCCATTCGCCGCCCGGGCGAACGTCCATCGTATGGATCGTGTTCGTGAACCCGCGCGGTCCCCACCAGCGCCTGATGTGCTCCGGCTCGGTCCACATCCGAAACACGAGCTCGCGCGGCGCGTCAAATACGCGCGTCGACACGATCTCTCTATTGCTTTCGCTGCTTGCGTCCATGCTTCTTCTCCTTCTTTTTCAATTCACGCAGATATGCGTCCAGCCGATCGAAGCTCTGTTCCCAGAACTCGCGGTAGTGCTCGATCCAGTCGGCGACCTCTTTGAGCGGGCCGGGCTCGAGATGGCACGGCCGCCACTGCGCCTCGCGGCTGCGGGCGATGAGTCCCGCGCGCTCGAGGACTTTCAGATGTTTCGAGATGGCCGGCATGCTCATGTCGAACGGCTCGGCCAGCGCCGTCACCGAAGCCTCGCCGCCGGTGAGCCGGGCGAGGATGGCGCGCCGCGTCGGGTCGGCCAGTGCTGCGAAAGTGGCGCTCAGTTGATCCATCGTCGTATTCAACCTGTCAGTTAAATATCCTGTTGGTTAAATACAGCGTTTCGATTTCGCTGTCAAGATTTGCCTGGCCCCTCACCCGGCCTTCGGCCACCCTCTCCCGCAGGGAGAGGGATCGCGCCGCCGTTCAATCCTTCTCCCTCCGGGAGAAGGTGCCGCGAAGCGGCGGATGAGGGGCCTGGCGATTCGCTACACCACTCGCAACAGCGCGTCCGCCAGCGACCGCGCCGGATCCTCGGGCACCATCGTCCGAATCCGTTCCGCCGCCTGCTGGCCGATGGCGCGCCATTCCGCGCGACGCTGCCACGCGCGCTCCAGCGCCTCATCAAGCGCATCCTCGGTCGCCGCGGCAGCGAGAAATCCGGTGACGTCGTTCTCGACGATCTCGGCATTCCCGGCAACGTTCGTGACGATCGGCACCCGTCCGCTCAGCATCGCCTCAACGAGCACGAGCGGCAGACCTTCGCAACGCGTCGGCAGCACCAGTCCGTGATGATCGTTCCAGATCGCCGCGACGTCGCGCACGAATCCGCCGAACGTCACGCTCGTCAGTCCGAGGTGCCGCGCCATGTCCTCGAGTCCCGCGCGATGCGGACCGCTGCCGTAAAACGTGACTGACAGCGGCCGCTCGCGCCAGCGATCGCGCGCCAGCACGCGCAGCAAAAGATCCTGTCCCTTCTCCATCGGATACAAACGTCCGATGCAGGCGAGCCGGATTCCGTTTTGCTCGTCCGGCCAGTCGTCGCGGAGTTCCCACGGCACGAGAAACGGATTGCGCACCACGCTCGCATGCGGCAAACGAAATCCCATCTGCTCTTCGGTGAGCCGCAGGTTGTGCTCCGAAACGAAGTAGCAGGCGCGCGCCGATCGATAGACGCCGCGCAGCCGCTTGAGCCGCCGGTCGGTCGGCCAGTACATCTCCGACGCTTTCTGCGAGATCAGCACGTACGGCAGTTTCAGCCGGCGACAAACGTCCGCGAGCAGCCAGCCATCCTGATTGCCGCCCTGTGAGATCACGACGAGATCGGGACGCCGCGAGAAGTGGAAGCCGAGCTGCAGCCGCGCCGCTTCATGGATGAACGTGAACGGCCACATCAGAATCGCGATGAGCGAGAAGAGCTGGCGCGGGATGAATGGGAATCGCGTGAGATCGCGAACTCTGCCGCCGAGCGCGCGCAAACGCTGAATGCGCGGTTCTTTCGATTCGACGTAGCTCTTCAGCGCGGTGACGTGATGTCCGTCCGACGCGAGCTCGGCGGCGGTAGCGCTCCAGAGCTCTTCGCTGCCGCCCCAGGTTCGGTTGCCGCTGACGAAAACGAATCGGAGAGGCCGCGCGTGAGGGTCGGATTTCATGGAGTAACGGCGGAAGGCGGCGCAGTATATCCTCGACTTCATTTGCGCGGACAGCTCAGAGAAGTCGTGCGCGCCGGCGAATGGTGGGAGCACAAGCTCGTCCCGATCTTCGCCGCGTTCTATGCGACAGCGATCGTGCTCGACGTCCCGATCAGCGCGATGTGGCGCGCCGCGCTGACGATCCTCCTCTCGCTGATTCCGGGCGCCGCGTACGTCAGCGTCATCAACGACCTGACGGATCGCGATGACGATCTCGCCGCCGGAAAAACGAATCGGACAATCGGACGTTCACGGGTAACGATTGCGCTGCTGATTGCAGCAACGGTCGCGGCCGGAGTCGTCTTCGCCTGGCTCTGGCGCAACGACGCGCTGCTGCTCAGCTGTTACCTCGCCGCGTGGCTGGCGTTCTCGCTCTATTCACTGCCGCCGTTCCGTTTCAAATGCCGCGGACTCGCCGGCGTGCTGTGCGACGCCAGCGGCGCGCATCTTTTCCCGACGCTCGTCGCCGTGATCCTCGCCTTTCGCGCCGCCGGGCGCGGCATCAGCATTCCGTGGATCGTCAGCGTCGGCGTCTGGGCGTTCGCCTATGGCTTGCGCGGAATCCTCTGGCATCAGCTGACCGACGTCGACAACGATCGCAGCGCCGGCGTCCGCACGTTCGCGCAACGTCACCCGCCGCACGTCGCCGCCCGACTCGGCACCTTCGTCGCCTTTCCGCTGGAGCTGATCGCGTTCGGCGCGATGCTCTGGCGACTGCAGAGCGCGTGGCCGCTGCTGTTTCTCGCGATCTACGCGTTCATGTCGGCGCGGCGCATGCGCAACTGGAAGATGGCGGCGGCGATCGTCGCGCCGAAGCCGCATTTCTTCATCGTGCTGCACGAGTACTACAACGTGCTCTTCCCGATCTCGCTGCTGATCGCATCGGCGATTCGCTTTCCGATCGACGGCGTGGCGCTGCTCGCGCATCTGCTGCTTTTTCCGGCGCGCGCGACGCAGTCCGCGATCGATTTCTGGAAGCTGCTGCCGCGGCTGCGTTATCAGAGATAGTCGGCCGCGTACGGCGCATACAACGGCTCGCCGCGCAGACAGCCGGCGCGTCCGCGATAGGCATCGATGAGCGTCGATGGGAGATCGGAAAGAGTCACCGGATCGCCCGGCCGCAGACGCTGCAACAGACGGATCGGCAGGCGCAGACGATTGCTGAATACAGCGCGTGCATACGCTCGTCCGATGCGGCCATCGCCGAAACGTCCGGCGAAACGCGAGAGTCGCGGATACCAGTAAAGCTCGACGGGCGAAAGCGCCGCGTTGATTCGCTCGCTCGGGACCGTGAAACGTTCGAGCCCGAGTCGGGTTTCGAGGGCGGCGGTGAACGCGTTCGAATCGTCGCGCAGCAGTTCGTACGGCAACGCGATCACGTCATCGAATCGTTTTCGATAGAGCTCGAGCAGCCGGCAGTAATCCCAGCCGTCGCGGCGTTCGCGCACCGCCGTCTCGAGCCGCGCGCAGAACTCCTCGAACGTCTGCGTGATCCCGCGCCGTACCGTTTGCGAATACATCGACGGAATCGCGGAGCGGAATCCGCGCGTGACGACGAGCACCTTCGCGTTCGGGAAGAGATCGGCGAGCAGCTCGCACGCGGCGGCCTGCGCCTCTTCCATCGGCACGGCCGGCTCATCGCGGAAGCGCGCGCTCGTTTCACCGAACGATGCGATCGGCGTCGCAAGGCCTTCGCTGCTCGTGACGCGATATCGAATGCGCGACCGCGGCTCGGCGGCATCGCGCACGAGTCGATAGACGTCGGGATATCCGGCCACTCCGCCGTGCGCGTACGAGAGCTGCGGATGACCGGCGAACCAGCGGCGCAGAAAGTTCGAGCCGGTTTTCGGATAGCCGATATGGATGAGATGGCCGGTCATGAATGCTTCTTCGTCGAGCGCGAAAAGGTAGCATGCGCGCGATGAACGGAGCGACTTTCGGCGCGCGGTACGACGCCATCATTTCGGAGCCGCGCATGCGCGCGCTGTACGGCGCGAGCGGCTATTTCAACACCGGCTACTGGCCGGCGGGCGTGACGAAACTGGTCGACGCGTGCGACCGGCTCGTCGACGAGATCGCGTCGGTGATTCCTTCCGATGCGCAGACGATGGTCGACGTCGGTTGCGGTCTCGGCGCCGGCACGCGGCGGATCGCAGATCGCTTTCCTGCCGCGCTCGTCGTCGGCCTGAATCTTTCGTTGTGGCAACTGGCGCAGGTGAAAGCTCGCGGCGTCGGCGCGCTGGTGACAGACGCGGCGCGCCAAGCGCTCGCCAGCGACGCCATCGATGCGGTGACCGCGATCGAATCGCCGCAGCATTTCGATACGCGCGCGCATTTCTTCGCGGAAGCACATCGCGTGTTGCGGCCGGGCGGCGTGCTCACGTTGTCGGACATGCTGTTCATCAACGAAGAGACGATCGGCGCGTGGATGCTGCCGCCGGCGAATCGCATCACCACGCTCGCCGATTACACGAGGACGCTCGCTGACGCCGGCTTCGTCGACATCAACGTTCGCGACGCCACCGACATCTGCTGGCGGCCGTATTGCGCGGCGATGCGCGGCGTGTTCGCGGGACACGAAGATTCGCTGCGCGCGATCGAGGAGTCGCTGTCGTTTTACCTGCTGGCGTCAGCGCGCAAAGCGGACATTCCGCGCATCAGCGCTTCGATGCAGAACGAAGTCGTCAGTTCTTCCGAGCCCCACCACGGCGTGTCGGGATGAGGCGGCGCGAACGAGTTCGGCGACAGCCGCTTGCGCCCGCCGTGATAGAGACCGGCGCGCGGCCATGCGCCTGACGGCAGTTGCGCGTCGACGATCGGCGTGAGATCGGGAGTGACGTTCCAGTCGAGCAGCGTGCAGGCGGCGAGCGCCGACTCCAGCGCGTTCGCCGGCGTTGACGCGGCGACGCGTTTCACGATCAGTGCTCCTGCTTCCGGCGCGATCGTCCGAAGCGCACGCGAGAAAAAGTACCAGACCGCGAACGGCCGCTCGTACCACTTGTCGCACGACGTCTCTTCATCCGCACGAAGAATGCGCAGCAGGTGATCGACGACCGGGCGCGTCTCCGCACGCTCACCGAGTGCGAAGAGGACATTCGCGTTTACGACCGCATCGACGTCGAACGGCTTCGCCGACGTGCGCGAAAAGAAGAACCACGTCGCCAGCGGATGCGCGAGCTGTTCGCATGACAGCAGCCATGTGCGAAAGAGTCCGCGGCGATCGCGATTGCTGAGGAGCAGCGTGGTGTTGTCCGGCAGCGCGCGGCCGGCAGCGCGCAGCACCGCGGTCGCGCACGACGTGTCGTCGAGATCGGGCGGGATCATTCGATGATGCGGATGCGCGCGGCTCCAGTGACGCCAGCGTCCGCGCTCATCCATTTCGCCCGCGAGGAACTCGAGCGCGCGCTCGTATACGACACGCGCATCGGATGCGAACGAAAGAGAGTGCGCGGCGATGGCGGTCGGGAAGACCGACGGATCGCGCTCGCTGTGACCGGGACGAAAGGCATCGACCGGAATCTCGCCGCTCGGCAGCTGGCTTCGCTCGAGAAACGCGATCGCGCGTGCGAGCGCGTCCGCTCCTACGACCACTCGACCTCCACGGTCACGAGCTGATTGAGTTGCATCTGCGCGTTCGCGAGCAGCGTCGCGTCGGTGCGAACGTCGAGCGTGGCCGCGGCGTCGTGCCATCCGTACAACGCGAGCGGCTGCTTCGTTTCGAAATCCTGGATTGCGGCGCGCAGCGAATAGCGGCCGCCGACGAGCGGGAGCCGCGGCACGACGCACGTCAGCTCTCCATCGCCCGCGGCGAGCGAACGCCGTCTCAGATCGCTCGCGCCGCAAACGCAAACCCACTGATCGGCGGTCCAGATGCTGAAGCCCCACGCGGCGTCGACCGGCTCGTCGGCGCGATAACGGATCGTGATTCGAAGCGGTTCGCCGTTGCGAACCTCATCGCTTTGCAACGGCTCCGCGAGCACGTCGGTGATGACGATCGGTCCGATCGCGGGCGCAGCGATGCGGGTCATCGCGTCATCGGCGCCGAGGCGTCGTTCGAACATGTGGTTCAGCGTCTCGATGGCGGTGCCGCTGAAGGTGATCCGTCCGCGATCGAGCAGGATTCCGCGCCGGCAGAGCGACTGAATCTGATACGTGTTGTGCGACACGAGCAGCAGCGCGCCGCCGCGCTCGAGATATGCGTGCATGTGGCTGACGCACTTGCGCTGAAACGCGGCGTCGCCGACGGCGAGCACTTCATCGACGAGCAGAATGTCGGGTTTGAGATGCGCGGCCAGCGCGTACGCGAGCCGCGCCTTCATGCCGGAGCTGTACGACTGCACCGGGGCATCGATGGCGTCGCTGATCTCGGCGAAATCGACGACCTCGTCGAGCAACGCGTCCGTCTCGCGCCGCGTCAGTCCGTACAACGCGGCGCCGACGCCGACGTTCTCGCGGCCGGTGAGCAGCGGATTGAATCCGGTGCCGAGCTCGATGAGCGCTTCGACGCGCCCGCGCAGCCGCACTTCGCCGCCGTCCGGTTTGAGCAGACCGTAGAGAACTCGCAGCAGCGTGCTTTTTCCGGCGCCGTTCGCGCCGACGATGGCCAGCGATTCGCCGGCGCGAACCTCGAACGAGACGTCGTCGAGCGCGAGAAATTCTCCCGCTCGCAACGTCAGCGGCGATGCAGATGGCAACAGCTCACGCGCGGTATCGACGACGCCGTACCAGAGCGCGCGGCGCAGCTCGCGACAGTACTTCTTCGAGAGGTGCGAGACGGCGAGCACGGCGTCATTCGTCATGCGCCGATCCACAGCTCCACCGGCGCGAGCGTCATCATCGAACGGAAATGTCGAACCGAAGCGAGCGGCTGCAGCGGACGAAATCCCGGCAGCTCGCGGATCAGCGTCGTCAGCGCCGCGTGGACGACGCGGCGCGCGAGCGGCGCGCCGACGCAGTAGTGAATGCCGTGGCCGAACGTCAGACCGCGCTGCGTGCGATCGAGCCGCAGCGTTGCGGCGTCGTCGAAATGTGCGGGATCGCGATTCGCGGCGCTGACGCAGAGCTGCACGAGCGCGCCGCACGGAATCGTGACCCCTCCGAGCTCGACGTCGGCGGTCGTCCGCCGCGCGACGAGATGTTCGGCGGGATGCAGACGCAGCACTTCATCGATGAACGGCTGCAGCCGCGCCGGGTCGCGATCGATGTCGTGTCGCAACAGGCGCAAGACCGAATGTGCGATGGCGCGCTCCGTCGTGCTCGTCGAGGCAATCCAGAAGAGGCGGACGAGACTGCGCGCTTCCGCCTCGCCGAGCAGACCGTCGCCATGGCGCAGCAGCGTTTGATAGAGCGACGCGCGCGCGACGAGCGTGTCGAGCGATGACAGCAGCGCGGGGAATGGCGAGTCCGTTTTGTACGCGGCGATCGATGCTTCGCGAATCGATTCCGTGAGCACGTCGTCGGCACCGATGAGCTGCGCGGCGATGCCGAAGCTGATCGGCGCTGCAAACTCTGCGACGACGTCGAGCTCGCGCTTCACGAGCTGCGCCGCGTGTCGTTCCGCCGACGCGAGCAGTGCGTCGATCGCGGCGGGCGAGAAGTGGCGCGAGATCAGGCGGCGGATCGCCGTATGTTGCGGAGGATCGGCGGCGGCGAGCACCGCATCGATCGGCTCCCACGGACTGCTGGAGAAAAGTTGCGGCCGCGCGAACGCCGACTGCACGTCGTCGAAGCCGAGGACGAGGTGGAAGTCGTGACGCGGCAGATAGTGAACGGAGCCGTTCGCGCGCAACGCTTCGTAGTACGGGAACGGATCGCGCGCGACGGAAGGCGCGTTGAGGTCGAGCGTTTCAGCGGTGATGGCGATTGATTTCGGAGGCGGCCAACCGTTCGCGACGCGCAGCGATCGTATCTGCTCGACATTGCTGATGACTTCGTAGCCATCTTCGCGCGCGGCGTCCAGCGCATCGGTGAGCCCGGCCGAAGCCGCGGTGATGCGATTCCAGTACGTGGCGTCGAGCGGAGCGTCGTCGGGCAGTGGTCCGCCGAACGTCGCGGAGTAAATCGGACACGACGGCTTCCGCGCCGCGATGCGCGGCGCGGACGATGAGCCGATCGCGATCGCCTCGTCGCGCGACAACATGCCGGCCGCGTACGCCGCCGTGATCTCTCCCAAACCGCTGCCCGCCACCGCATTCGGAATCATTCCCGCATCACGCAAACGATCGACGTCGTCGAGTTGCACGCTCTCGAACGTCAGCAGCACGTAGCGTTCGCGCGGCGCGATCCGTTCGCGCAGCTGACCGGCGACCCGTTTCGCTTTGCGGATGATGCGCGGCAGGAGTGTCATCCGAGTCGTGCGACGAGATGCGGACGTGCAAGGCGGTGGAAGAGCCATGCGACGATGAGCGTCGCGATGGCGAAGAACGTCACGGCCGCGAAGCCGTTCGCGGTTGTGCCGCCGAGGAGCCAGGAACGGGTCGTGTCGAGAAGCGGCGTGACCGGATTGAGGCGAACGATTCCGGCCGCCGGCGTCGGATAAATCACCGGCGTCAGAAAAAACCAGAACGTCGCGATCATCAGCAGCGCGCGGCTGACGTCGTCGTAGAGCATGCCGAGCGGCACAGCCAGGAGACCGAGCGCGAAGCCGAGCATCGCCAGCGCACCGAGTCCGACCGGCAGCAGCAGCGCGGTCGCGGCGACCGGAACCTGAAACGCGATGAGCGCGGCCGCGAGCACGAGCAGTCGCACGGCGCAATTGAGGAGTACGTCGAACACGCCGGCGAGGATCAGCGCTTCATGCGGCACGCGGCTGCGCGTGATCGTCTGCCGCGCCGCCGTCAGTTGCTGCAGCGGCGCGTTGAGCGCATCGACGAATACCTGCCAGCAGATCATTCCGGTGAGCACGTAAATCGGATACGGGATCGCGGTCGTTTCGATCGCGATGATGCGCCGCGACTGAACGTAAACCCAGATCAGCGTCGTGGCGAGCGTCGGCAGCAGCAGCCAGAGATAGCCGAGCGCGGTGCGGCGATGGCGCGCCTGCGCGTGACTCCGAAAGAGTCGCCACGCGACGCCTGGTGCATGACGCAGATCTGCAAACGCTTCCGCGAGAAATCGCCGCGGGTACCGCAACTCAGACTCCGACGTGTAAACGATCTCGCTCATGCCCGAATCGTGGTGCGATCGAGAGCGCGCCACAGCCGCGCAATCAGTCGCAGCGCCGGCTTCGGGACCGCGCACGCTACCAGCGCCGCGTAAGCTTCGAGCCAGAGCGGCTCGAAGAGGATGCTCGCCCGCGCGTGCCGGATGGCGGCGGCGCGAGGAC
>JAOBAU010000099.1 GCA_025463165.1 Acidobacteriota bacterium
CATCGGTGAATTGCGGCGACGTGACGATGTCGGTGAGGAGATCGATCGCGGTGTCGACCTGCTCATCGAGGACGTGCGCGTAGAACGACGTGTACTCCTTGCCGGTGAACGCGTCGACGTCGCCGCCGAGGATGTCGATGACCTGCGCGATGTCGGCGGTCGTGCGCGTCTTCGTTCCTTTGAACACGAGGTGCTCGAGGAAGTGCGACGCGCCGCCGTGCTCCTCCGTCTCGACCGCCGAGCCGCTGCGCAGGTAATAGCCGAGAGCGACGGAACGGACGTACGGAAGGGTCTCGACCAGGACGGTCAGCCCGGATGGAAGCACGAAGCGGCTGATGTCGACAGGATTGGACGGAGACATGTGCGGCGCGCATTGTACGGCGACGCGGCGGCGACGCGGCGGCGACGCGCCGCTGCGTGATGCGCACAGCGTCGGCGGACGGCTTCGCGGCGGATCGTTGCGCCGGTGCGGATACGCCGAATACCAGCTCAGTGCATGCGCACGCGGGCCAGCGTCGCGGCGAGTGCGCGGCGAATTCGGAAGCGGCGCAGATGCTCGCGGTCGGCCGGATGAATCTGCATGCCGAGGTCGAAGGCGAGGTAGATCAGCAGTCCGAGTCCCTTGAAGAAGAGCAGCGCGAGGAATGCGATGCGCAGCGTGACGACGCTGATTCCGGTCGCTTCGGCGATGCCGGCGCAAACGCCGGAGACCTCATGGCGACCGTTGCCGATGCGTTTGTAGAGCCGTTGTCCGGCGCGCGTGCGGATGCGCGCGACGAGCAGTCGTACGATGACGATCGGGAGGACGATCGTCAGTGAGACGACGACTCCCAGCTCAAAAGCGATACCGCTCGGATGAAAGCCGTCTGTGTGCGACGCGATGTACGCAACGATTGGGATGAGCACGAGAGCCGCGGTCGCCGCAATCTGAATGCGATTGCGGAGCTTCGTCCGGCCGAGCTCCTTTTCGGCGGCGGCGGTCGTCTGGTCGATGTCGGTCTCCGGCACTTCAACGTCATCGCTGAGCGTCGATTGAAACTGCATCGCGGAGCTCAGCAGCTCTTTGCACTGCTCGCACGTACGCAAATGCTCGCGAACCTCGGGCGTCAGCGTGTCGCCGTTCTCGATCGACGCGAGCAGCGCGGCCATGGCGGTCTTGCAGGTCATACGTTCTCCCCGCCGATTGCGGCGGCCAGTTTTCGCAGTCCGTGATGGATGCGGCTTTTGACGGTGCCGACCGGCACGCCGAGGCGCGCGGCGGTCTCCTTTTCGGAAAGCTCCTCGAAGTAGCGGAGGAGGATCACTTCGGCGAAGCGCGGCGGCAGCGCGCTGACGTGCTCGCGAACGCGGCGCGCGCGATCGCCGTCGACGAGCGTCTGTTCGGCGGAGTCGCGCGTGCTCGGCAGCGCATCGAGATCGACATCGGAGAGGTCGCGCTGGCGCGACCAGCGATCGCGCACGAGGTTCCACGCGATTGCGAACAGCCACGCGCTGAAGCGTTGTGCGGGATCGAATCGATGTGCGCTGCGGACTACGCGAATCCACGTTTCCTGCGCGACGTCTTCGACTTCCGGAGAGTTGCCGAGCGCGCGGCGGAGGAGCGCGAGGAGCGGCTTCTGATAGCGCTCGATCAGCGGCCGGACCGCTTCGCGATCGCCGTTGACGATCGAGCCGACGAGGAACGCGTCGGTTGCGTCTTTGAGCTCTTCCACGACGACTGATACTGCGCCGCCGCGCGGAAGGTTCAAAAAATTACTTCACCATGAGGGCGGCGGCGCGAGCGTTGAGGTCGTTGGTCAGCTCCGTCACGGTGTACGTCCAGTCCTCGTAGTTGTCGGAACCGTTCACGGTGAGGAAGCTCTTGCCCGTTTTGTTCGGACGAACGCCGACGAACGGGCCGACGTAGTCCTTGTTCGGACCGGGCTTCTTCTCGGCGTCTTTTTTGTCGCTGTCTTTTTTGTTGCTGTTATCGGAGTTCGAACTGGAGCTGGGGTTGCTCGGCTTCGTGTTCGTGTCGTTCGGGTTGATCGGCCCGCCGGTCGCCGACGGCGGCACGAGGATCCAGTCGGCTTTACCGGTGAGCGGATCGAGGATCTCGGCGTTCGGTCCGCGGACGAAGCGCGGTTTGCGCGCTTCTTTCAGCTGATCGAGCGACGTCGGCAGGCCGCCGTGGCGCTTTTGATATTCGAGGATGGCGCGCGCGTACTGCTTCATCGCGTAAAGCGTTTGCTGATCGCGCTCGCGCGCCATGATCTGCGACCACGCGCGCGGAACCGTGTAGGCGATGAAGACCAGCAGGATCGTCATGAGGACGATCGCCGCGGCGAGCGTGAAGCCGCTCTCAGAGGTCCTTGTACGCGACATGGTCATCGAGAGTCGTGCCGGTGGCGCGGCTCTTCACGTCGATCACGCCGGGACCGGCCTGACTCGTGGCGGCATCGGCGTTTCCGGACGTATCGGGCGGCGCATTCGGATCGGTGGGATTGTCCTGGATCTCTTCCCAGTCTTCCTGCTTCGTGAACGGATCTTTCGGGATGTTGCGCAGGTAGCGCGGCACGAGCTCTTTGAGATCGGTCGGGTAGCGCTGCTTGTCGGCGTAGAAGTTGTCGATCGCTTTGCGCATCTCGTAGAGATCGGCGCGCAATGCCGTTTCGAGCGCTTTCTGGCGCGCGTGACGCGTCTGGATGACGGCGATGCCGGCGAGGATGCCGATGATGGTGACGACGACGAGCAGCTCGATGAGCGTGAAGCCGCGCTGGCGATCGTCTTTGCGTTTGCGATTGGTCATCTTGTTTACCACTCGTTGTAGTGGGTCTTGCCGTCGAGCGCCATGGCGGTCGACTTCGAATGCACTTCGAAGATGTTGGCGTCGTCGGAACTGCGCGTGTCGGGATCGTCGGTCGTCGAGAGCGTGTCCCACTCGGCCTTGCCGGTCATCGGATCGATGAGGTCGCGCTCGCGAAGAAGCTTGACGACTTTGCCGTCCGACATCTTCACGCCTTTGACCAGTTCCTCGAGCTCTTTCGGATAGCCATCGGCCGCGAATGCCTGCATCTGCGCCGGCTTAACCGGTCCCTGCATGGTCATCAGGTCGTGGTAGCGATCGATGGCGTCGGTGATTTTGCGAAGGCGCTCGCGCAGTTCGATCTCACGCTGGCGGCGAAAGCCGAAGCTCGCCACCGGCATCGCCACCGCGGCGAGGATGGCGATGATCGCGCAGACGGTGATGAGCTCCGCGATCGTAAATCCGCTGCTGCTTTTGCGCGCGCGCATCATGGTTAGTAGTCGACTTTGGCCCGTCCTCCGGAGACGGAAGACATCACTTCGCGGCCGTTGGTCCCTTTGAGGTTCGGGTTCTCGAGCACGAGAAACGTTTCGCCGGAGAGTCCGCCGTGCACGCGCATCACGAGCACGTCGCCGCCGCCGGTGAACCGGAGCGGCTGGCCATCGCTGGAGGTGACGCGAATCGTGCCGGAGTCGCGATTGACCGTCACGATCGGCGGCGTTTTCGGATCGACGAGCATGGCGTTGCCGATCGACACGCCGATGACGTCGAGCGCGCGCGGATCGAAATGCAGCAGAAGCTGCGTGGCCGTGAGTCCATCGAGATCCATCCCGACGACGCTCCACATTTTCTCTTCACCCGGTTTGAGGGAGAGGTTGACCGGCTGCGGTCCGATGCGCGGCGAGAGCCCCTGCGCGGCGGCGGAATCGACGCTGTTGGAGACGAGCGCGACGCTCGCCGAAGCCATGCTCGTCGTGCCGTTGGTCTGATTGCGGACCTGCGGCTCCGGCTGATTGATCTGCGGTTGCGGCACCGGCTGTTTGAAGACGTCGTTCGGCGCGCCGCCGGGAGTCACGGTCGTCGGTGCTGCCACGGGCGCGGGCTGGATGTAGTTGCCCGGCTCGCCGTCGGCGAGCGGAAGATTCGGCGCGCCGGTCGGACGAACGGTGAACGGATCGGCGCCGGCCTGCGATTCGATGCGCGGCGAGACGCCGCGGAACGAAAGGTTGTTGCTCGTGCCGACCCACATCGGCGCGACGTCGTCATCGGTGATGTCGGGGATGCGGACGATGTGCGGAGTCATGGTCAGCACGAGGTCGGTCGCGGTGTGCGTGCGCGCGTCGTTGGTGAAGAGGCGGCCGAGGATCGGGATGTCGCCGAGGAACGGGATTTTGGTGTTGTCGGTGGTGTCGTTGCGCTGAATGAGTCCGGCGAGGAAGTTGGTTTCGCCATCCTTCAGCCGGATCGTCGATTCGATGGTGCGCGTGCCGATGATCGGCTGCGGCGGATTCGATCCCGGCGCGTTGCCGGCGAGGTTGGAGACTTCGATCGTCAGCTTCAGCGTCACTTCGCGGTTGTGGTGAACGCGCGGTTCCATCGAAAGCTTGATGCCGACGTCCTGGTACTGATACGACGTGACCGGCGCGAACGAGCCGTTCGCGGTCGTGGTGGAGAGCGAGTTGAACGTCGACACCGGCACCGGAATGCGCTGACCGATGTGCAGCGTCGCTTTCTCACCCTCGGAGATGCGGAGCTCGGGATTGGCGAGCAGCTGGCCGTTCGTCGAGGTCTTGATGAGATTGGCGATGATGCCGTTCGGCACGGTGAAGCTGAAGTTGCTCGAGCCGATGTTCTTGAGGAAGGAGAGATCGATCGGGAGATTGACCGGCTTGCCGTCGACGGTGCCGACGTTCGGCAGCAGCGACATGCCGACAGAGGTTGCCGGATTGCCGGCGCTGTCGACGAGGAGCGTGCCGAGCGTGCGCGCTTTCGTGACGTCGATCTGCATCAGCTCGACGTCGACGACGACTTCCGCTTTCGCTTTGTCGTTCGCTTCGATGATCTTTTCGGCGATGCGGACCTTGTCGGCCGTATCGCGAATGGTGATGGCGTTGAGCGCTTTGAGCGGGAAGACGTTGCGCGCTTCGATCATCGTCCGGACGACGTTCGTGACCTGCTCGGCGTCTCCGTTCGAAAGGTAGAACGTCTGGATGACGAGATCTTCGTAGTCGCGGCGCGCCTGCGGGTTGTCGGGGATGACGATGATGGTCTTGTCGTCGAGCGCTTTGTAGAAGTGATTGGCGGCCTGCATGACGCGCTCGAGTGCTTCCTGCGCGGTAACGTCGCGGAGCTCGATGGAGATGCGGTCGTCTTTGACGGCCTGATCGAAGAGGACGTTGATGCCGAACGCGTTGCCGAGCGCGCGGTAGATTTCTTTCACTGACGTCTCGCGCGGGAAGGAGAGGGAGATCGGCTGATCGGATGCGGGATTGAGCTGCGGCGGCTGCGCCTTGCTCACGTTCTTCTTCGCGCGTTTTTTCATCGCGTCGATCGTGTTGGCGTCGGCGGTGCGTGTCGCTTCCTGCAGGATCGCCACGACTTTTCCGAGCTCGGCGGCGGCGTACTGGTTGGTCGTGTCGAGCTTCACGGTCAGCTCGAGCTCCGTGCCAGCCAGCTGCGCGAGGCGATACTGTTCGGCGCCGGTGGCGTTGGCGGCGGCGGCGCGCAGCGTCTTTCCTTTTTCGAAATGCTCGCGCGATGCTTCGAGCTTCGCGTGCTGTACGGCCATGCGGAGCTGGATGCTGCCGGGATTGAGCTCGAGTCCGCGCTCGTACTGCTGCACGGCCACGTCCCAGTTCTTCTCGGTCTCTGCCGCTTTGGCTTTCTGGTACGCGTCGTAGCTCGCGCACGATCCAACGGCGATCATGAGCGTGAGGGCTGCGGCTGCAGTTTTTAGTCGATTCATTGTTTTTCCTGTTGTCGTCAAATGCTGTGACGCCCGGCGTTCGGAAACGTCACCGCGATCATTGACCGATCGGGATGCGGCTGCGAACGTCAGGTGGGAATCCGGTGAAGCCGATCTCCGCCGACTCGATGCCGATGGAGCGAAGAATGAACTTGCCGTCGCCGAACGTCTCGCCGACGCGCACGTTGATGATCTCGCCGTTGTTCGAGAACGTCGCCAGCGGATTGGCGGGATTGCCGAACGTGCCGATGTATTTGTACGCGAACTGCGGTGGCTGCGGCGGTGGAGGCGGCGGCGGAATGACGGGCGTCATCTGACACGCGTCGCCGATGCCGTTGCGATCGAGATCGGTCTGATCGGGATTCGGTCGGTCGGGACAGTTGTCGCGGAAGTCCGGCACGCCGTCTTTGTCGCGGTCAGGCGGCGGTGGCGGCGGTTTCGGCGGCGGTGGTGGCGGAGGCGGAGGCGGCTCCACGTACGTGAAGAGATTGCGCTCGCTGCGATACGAGCCGCTTTGCGCGTCGAGCCATTCGGTGTGCAGCGTGCCGACTCCCGGCGCGCTGGTCGAGCGCGAATTGCGCACGCCCGCAACCGCGCGCGGTGAAGGCGCCGGAGCGGGAGCGTCGTTCGGCGCCGCGACGGTGTAGATCGTGAACGCTGCCACGAGCACGAGACCGATCGCGGCCCAGGTTTTCCAGTTCTTCCAGTCCATCAATTCTCTCAGCCCGCGGTCGCCGCCGGCGCACCGTTCGGATCGCGGAACAACGTCTTCAGCCTGAGATCGAGCGTCAGCTTCGGATCGCCGGGCGAGCCGGCCAGGTCGATCGAGTCGATGATCACGAATTGTTCCGACAGCTCGAGGAGGTTGATCAGACGCCGCACCTGCTGGTAGTCGCCCTGCACGGTGAAAGTGATGCCGACCGTCGACGTGCCGATGGAGCCGGGACGCTGACGATCCTGCGAACCGCCGCTCGCGCCGCCTTCACTGAACGTGTACGCGACCGGCTCCATCTTCGTGGCGGCGTTGAGGCGCTTGACCTCGAGGATCAGCGATGTGAGACGCTCGGTCTGCGTCGACCAGCGCTCGTTATAGAGCTTGTCCAGCTCATGCTGCACTTTGAAATAGCTGGCCAGCTGCTGCTCCGCGGCGACTCGCGTGCCGCGCGCTTTCGCCAGCCCGTCTTCGGCGTCGTGCAGTCGCTGCGCGGCATCCTGCAGCCGGCTCTGGTACTGCACGCGATAGGTGAAGAAGAAGAAGACGTTCGCCGCGAAGAGGACGATGAGAATGCCGAGGAGGAGACGATGCTCTTTCCAGATCATTCCGTCACCACCCGCGCCATCGACGGTTTGTAATCGACGCCGACCGCGAACTTCCACGCGGCATCGCCGACGTGTGATTCGGTCGTCGGGAAGGCGTGCGAGAAATGCGGATCGGCGTTGAAGCGATTGATCGTGTTCACCATTCCCTGGCCGGTCTTCGTTTCGCAGAGCAGGTTGAGGTGAATGAGTCCGTTCTTGCCGAACTGCGGCGCGACGCCGCCGATGCGGACATCGCTCGGCAGGACGTGCTCGAGCCGATCGAGGAGCTCGCTCCACGAGAATGCGCGCTCGGCGAGCTGCGCGTTCGCGAACTGCGTCTGCGTGGCGAGGAGCGTGACGTTGATCCCTTTCAGGCGATCGTTTGCCAGCGCGGCGCGGCGCTCTTCCTGCTGCGTCTGCGCCTGCGTCGAGGCGATCTTTGCGGTGGTCGTCCGCGTCTCGTAGCGATAGCGAAGGAACGTCACCGCGTTCAGGTACGTCATCGCGGCGATGATCGTCGCGGCGATGACCACGACGATGGTGAATGGCCGCGTATCGCGATACGGACGCGACGCCAGGTTGAGATGGATCGGTTTCACCCGGTGAATACTCCTGTGCAGGCCGTCAGCTCCGCTTCGAATCCCGAGACGTCAGCCGGCGTGCGCTCCACGACGTTGCGAAGATCGATCGTCCGCACCGGCGCCTGAAACTCCGACGCGATTGCCGACGTGATCTCGCCGTCGATGTGATTGCCGGCGACGTAGCAGTTCTCGATCGACTCGCTCTGCAGCGTGTCGCGGAGATAGCTGGCGGAGAGTCGGATCTCCTGCTGAATGGTTCGCTCGCCGCTGAGATTACGCGAGCGGATGAAGAGCGGCTGCGAGCCGCGGAAGACGGCGGTGGTGAAGTCGCGCTCGCGCAGATAGAAGAAGAGACGATCTTTCGTCGTCGCCGCTTCGCGGATGGCGATGGCGTTCCAGATGTTGAGTCCGGCCGGCTCGATGAGGACGATGTCGATGCCGGCCGCACCGAAGAGACGCTCCAGCGCGGCGAGCGTTGCGTCTACGGCGCTGACGACGAGCACCTTCACGCTGTTGTCGTCGCGCGACAGCACTTCATACGCGACGCGCAATGTTGAGGGATCGAGCGGCAGCGAGCGCTTGAGGCTCCAGCGCACGACGTCCATCGCTTCGTTGTTGCGCTCCGGCAGCGTCGGCAGATCGAGGATGTTGATGCGAAACCAGGAATCAGGAAGGAGCAGCGACGCGCGATCCCAGCGGCCGGTCTCCGTCTTCAAACGGCGCAGCGTTTCGGCGAGCGACGATTCGTTCGTCAGCTCGGGCGTGACGACGGCGGGAGTGAAGACGTCATCGGCGACGCGATAGCTTTTCGCCTGGATGATCTGCGGATCTTTTTTGCCGCGCGCCAGGCGCGCGTGCACCAGCGAGTCGGAGTCGAGGACGAGGACGTCCGGTGGAAATGATCCGGCCATTTATTCGACGAAGGTGACCTTGTTGATTTCGCGCAAAGTCGTCTTCCCCTCCACCACTTTCCGTACCGCCGACTCGCGGAGAAACATCATTCCTTCTTCCTTCGCCGCGCGCTTGATCTCGGCGGCCGGGCGGCGATCGAGAATCATGCCGCGAATCCGGTCGGAGAGATCGAGCAGCTCGGAGATGGCCAGTCGTCCGTGGAAGCCGGTGCCGTTGCATTCGAGACAGCCGGCGCCTTCCCAGAAGGTCTTGCCGCGGTAGTCTGCGGGAAGGAGCCCCGATTCGGTAATGAGCGATTCCGGATACGTCACTTCGTGGCGGCAGTGATCGCAGATGCGGCGCACGAGGCGCTGCGCGAGCACGCAGTTGAGCGCCGACACGAAGTTGTAGAGATCGACCTTCATGTTGAGGAAGCGGCCGAGGACGTCGACGACGTTGTTGGCGTGCACGGTCGTGAAGACGAGGTGACCGGTGAGCGCCGACTGCACGGCGATCTGCGCGGTCTCTTCGTCGCGGATCTCACCGACCATGATCTTGTCGGGGTCGTGGCGAAGAATGGCGCGAAGTCCGCGCGCGAACGTCAGTCCCTTCTTCTCGTTGACCGGGATCTGCGTGATGCCGCGCAGCTGATATTCGACCGGATCTTCGATCGTGATGATTTTGTCGTCGGGCGATTGAATTTCTGACAGCGATGCGTAGAGCGTCGTCGTCTTGCCGGAGCCGGTCGGTCCCGTGACGAGCACCATGCCGTACGGCTCTTTGATGAACTTGCGGAAGCGCGCCAGCATCTCTTCGTCGAAGCCGAGGATGTCAAGGCGGAGGTTCTTGAACTCCGACGACATCGATTCCTTGTCGAGGATTCGGATGACGGAGTCTTCGCCGTGCGCGGTCGGAACGATGGAGACGCGGAAGTCGATCGTGCGGCCGGTGATGCGCAGCTTGAAGCGGCCGTCCTGCGGGACGCGCTTCTCGGCGATGTCGAGCTCGGACATGACCTTGATACGGCTGATGATCGTCGAGTGATGGCGCTTGTCGATCGGCTCGAGCGCTTCGTAGAGCACGCCGTCGATGCGGTACTTGACGACGACTTCGTTGTCGCGCGTTTCGATGTGAATGTCCGAGGCGCGGCGCTGGATGGCGTTGAAGACGATGGAGTCGACGAGCTTGATGATCGGCGACGATTCCTGCGCCGTGATCGAGTCGATCGTCAGCGTCTCTTCGCCATCCTCGTCTTCGCCGACGAGCTGCATGCGGAAGCCTTCGGTCGCTTCGTCGAGGACGCGCTGCGTCGATTCGGACTTCTGCAGCTTCTCGCGAATGGCCGCCGGTGCGGCGACGCGCACTTTGAGCGGCGCGCCGAGGAGGAGCTCGAGCTCGTCGAGCTTCAGGACGTCGGTCGGATCGCCGACGACGACGGAGATGTGGCCGTTCTCACGCTTCTCCGGCAGGAACTGATAGCGGATCATCAGCTCGAGCGGGATGTTGCGGAAGAGCTCGTGATCGACCTGGAAATGATCGAGGTCGACGAAGTCGAAGCCGTACTCTTCGGCGAGACGCTGCGCACGCGCGGTGTCGCCGCCGAGTTCGGCGTTCCTGTAGAGAGTGCGTGGGTCGGTGGCCATAATTTTGTCTGCTACTGACCGGAGCCTGCGCCGGACAGCTCGAACAGCGGGAGATAGAACGCGTAGAGGAGGACGCCGATCACGATGCCCATCAATACCAGGATGAGCGGCTCGATCGACGCCACGATGCGCTGCAGTCTTGCTTCGATTTCCTCGTCGTAGAACTCGCTGACATTTCCAAGCATTTCCGTGAGGCCGCCGGTGGCCTCGCCGACTTTGATCATCTCGACGGCGAGATCGGACATGACTTTGGTTTCTTCAAGCGAGCGCCACAGCGGCTCGCCTTCGCGGACGTTCTGCACGATTCCGAAGATTCGCTGCGAGACGAGCTGATTCGTCACCGACTGCGAGGCGATCTCGATCGCCGGCACCATCGGCGTGCCGCCGCCAAGCAGCGTGCCGAGCGACTGCGTGAACTGCATGATGGCGAAGCGGTGCAGCACACCGCCCGCCAGCGGGATCTTCAGCTTGAATGTGTCCCACGCGATGCGGCCGGTGGAGGAGGTGATCCAGCGCCGGAAGGCGATGAAGCCGACGATACCGACGCCGAGGACGATCAGGATGTTGTTGTTGAGCGCCGTCGCGAACCAGATCATGAAGCGGGTGAATGGCGGCAGCTGTTTGTCGAAGCCGGCGAAGAAGTCGGCGAACTTCGGGATGACCTTCGTGATCATGATGAAGATCATCGCGATCGACATCACGATGAGGATGACGGGATAGATGAGCGCGCTGACGACGCGCTTGCGCAGATTGACGATGATCTTCTGATAGCGGAGAAAGCGTTTCAGCACGCCTTCGAGATCGCCGGAGCGCTCGCCAGCGCGGAGTGACGTCGAGTAAATCGGAGGAAAGGCGTCGCCGTACGACGCGAACGCGTCGCTGAGCGCGATGCCGTTCTTCAGCTGATCGCGAAGGTCGGTGAGCACTTCCTTGAAGTTCGCGTCTTTCTGCCGCTCGAGCATGATGTCGAACGACTGCAGAATCGGCAGGCCGGCGCGCACGAGCGCGAGCAGTTCCTGATTGAAGAGAAGGAAGCGCTCGGTGGTGACGACTTTGCGGCTGCGCGGGAGAAAATCGCGCAGCGACATCGCGCCGCGCTTCGTCTCGAAGATGTGCAGTCCCTGACGGCGCAACTCTTCTTCAGCCACACGGGACGTCGACGCCTGGACATGGCGTTCAACGATTTCGCCGTCAGGCGTTCCCACGCGGATGATGAATTCAGGCATTGCGATTCCTGTTCGCCACGCCTCTCTGACGGGCGACTCCGACAAACGTTCCGATTTTCGTCTAAGGGGCGCTCGCCGGACGGGTGCCGGCAAAGCGAGCATCCTACAACCGGAGGTGTGGAAATTCGATTCCGGCCGCCACGGGCGGCTGCGCTGGTTCGCAAGCGTCAGTGGAACGGCTTCGCGGCGGATGGCAATCGACAGTCGCGTTCGCCGGAGTGCGCCATGCACCGCTCGGAATCAAACGAGATTGCGATTGCATTCGCCGCGAAGCCGTCCGCCGACGCTTGCGAACCAGCGCAGTGGCCCGTGGCCACCGCAGCGGCCCGTGGCGGCGCTATGATCGCTCGTCCTCATGAATCGACATGTTTCGAAAGTTGCGCTGCTTCTGTTCGGCTCGGGAATGTCGGCCCTCGTGTATCAAACGGTGTGGCTGCGCCAGTTTCGCCTGATCTTCGGCGCCTCCACGCTCGCGTCCGCTGCCGTCCTCGCCGTCTTCCTCGGCGGACTCGGCATTGGCGGCGTCGTGATCGGACGCCGCGCCGATGAGAGTCGCAATCCGCTCGCGCTGTACGGATTCCTCGAGCTCGGCGTGGCCACGTTCGCGGCGATCACTCCGCTCGTCTTCGCCGCCGTGCGCGCGGTGTATCTCTTCATGGGCGGCTCGTTCGTCATGGGCCCGCTGCTCGCGACGATCGTCCGGCTGCTGCTGTCGATCATCACGCTCGGCGTGCCGACGTTTCTGATGGGCGGCACGCTGCCGGCCGCATCGCGTTCGGTCGAATCAGCCGGCGATACGGGACGCCGCGCGCTGGCGACGATCTATGCGATCAACACGTGCGGCGCCGTAGCCGGCGCGCTCTTCTCGACGTTCTATCTGCTCGAGCATTTCGGCAATCGCGCCACGTTGTGGGTCGCGGCGCTCGTTAATGCGATGGTCGGTCTCGGCGCGATGATGATCTCGAACTCGCTGCGCCGCGCGAAACGCGGCGCGAAAGCAAAGCGCGTCGCCGACGAGATCGAAGTCATCGAAACCACGCACGATGCCGAAGTCGCACTTCCGGTTGCCGCTCCCCGTTTCGTCTACGCGGCGGCCGCGGTGGCCGGCTTCGCATTCCTCCTGATGGAGCTCGTCTGGTATCGCATGCTCACGCCGCTCCTCGGCGGCACCACATTCACGTTCGGGCTGATCCTCGCCGTCGCGCTCCTCGGCATCGGCGGCGGCAGTCTCGCGTACGCGGCGTTCCGTCGCACGCGCGCCAGCGCCGCGGCGTTCGCGTTGTGCTGCGCTGCCGAAGCGTTCTGTCTCGCCATCCCGTTCGCACTCGGCGATCGCGTGGCGATGTTCGCGCTGTTACTGCGTCCTCTCGGACAGGCAGGATTCAGCGGTCACATCATCGGCTGGACGACGATCACGATGCTCATCGTCTTCCCCACCGCATTCGTTTCCGGCGTCCAGTTCCCGCTGCTCATCTCACTCCTCGGCTCCGGACGCGAAAACGTCGGACGACACGTCGGCGTCGCATACGCGTGGAACACCGCCGGCGCGATCGTCGGCTCGCTCGCCGGCGGCTTCGGAATCCTGCCGCTGCTGACGGCGCCCGGCACATGGCGTCTCGTCATCGGATCGCTCGTCGTTCTCGCACTCGTCGCCGCGTTCCAGGGAACGGGTGATGGATTCGCGCGATTGCTCGCGATGGCCGTCGGCGCCGGCGCGGTGGTGATGCTGTTCGCGATGGGACCGACGGCGTTCTGGCGTCACACGCCGATCGGCGCGGGACGCGTCAATCAAACCAACTCAACGCCGAACCGGCTGCGCGATCTCGAACATTCGCGCCGCCGCACGACGGAGTGGGAAGCGGAAGGAACGGAGAGCAGCGTCTCCGTTTCGAACGAAGACGGATACGCGTTCATCGTGAACGGGAAAGGCGACGGACACGCGCGCTTCGACGCCGGCACGCAGGTGATGGGCGGCGTGCTTCCCGCGCTGCTCCATCCGCATCCGCGTCGCGCGGCGGTGATCGGACTCGGCACCGGCACGACGGCGGGCTGGCTGGCATCGCTGCCGACGATCGAGCGCGTCGACGCCGTCGAGATCGAGCCGTCGATTGTGCAGGTCGCGAAGATGTGCACGGCGGTGAATCGCGACGTGCTGCACAACCCGAAAGCGCACATCGCGATCGGCGACGGCCGCGAGTTCCTGCTGTCGCGCGGCGATCGCTACGACATCATCTCCGCCGAGCCGTCGAATCCGTATCGCGCGGGAATCGCCAGTCTCTTCACGACCGAGTTCTATGAAGCGTGCCGCTCGCGATTGAACGACGGCGGGCTGTTCATCCAGTTCCTGCAGGCATACGAAGTCGACGCGCAAACGATCAAGACGATTTACGGCACGATCGGCGGCGTCTTCACGCACGTCGAAACGTGGCAGTCGCAAAGCGGCGATCTGCTGCTGGTCGGCGCAATGGCGCCGATCACCTACGACGCGGCGACGATCAGCGCACGGATGCGCGTCGAGCCGGTGCGCACCGCGTTGCGCAACGTGTGGTGGGCCGACGATGCGGCGGCCGTGATCGCGCATTACGTTTGCGGCAATTCAACGGCGCGCATTCTGGGCGGCGGTGCACGACGCAATACCGACGACCGGACGCTGGTCGAATATGCGTTCGCGCGGACGCTCGGCGTGACCGATACGTTCCGCCTTTCGGAACTGCGCAATTTTGCGCGCGCGGCGTCGGACGATGTTCCGCCATCAATTCGCGGAACCGGCGGCGAGCCGGTCGTGATCAGCCGGCGGCAGTCGATCGGCATTCCGCACGATGCCGTTCCCGAAGTCGATCCGCTGGTGCCCGATCCCTATCGCATGCGCGCGATTGCGCAGGCGCGGTACGTGGAAGGATCGTACGCCGACGTCTGGACGATCTGGCAGAGTCTCAACAACACGGTGGAGAGTCCGCTGGAAGCGCTGACACTGGCCGAGGCGCTGGCGGAGCGTGGCGATCCCAATGCGCTGACGCTGATCGATCGCCTGCAAACATTCGCCCCGATTGAAGCTGATCTCCTGCGCGGCCGGATGTTATGGCGTCAGGGGAAAACCTCCGAAGCAGCAGCCGCAATGCAGCGCGCATTCGTCGCATACCGAACAAATCCCTGGCCGCTGCCGATCGTCATGCGGCGCTCGCTGATGTTCACGATCGAGATCGCCGGCGACCAGCGCTTCGCGCAGACCGCCGCGCCAATCATTGACGGACTCTCGCAACCGTTCGCGGTGGAAATGTTCGAAGAGCTGCGCAAATCGGCGCTGATTACATTAATTCAGCAGGCCGCTGGCGGCGCCTGCACCGCGCGCGAAACAGAGCTCCTGCATTCTTATGAGCCAAACATCCCCTGGCAATACGCATACCTGCAACGCCGCGCGCGCTGCTATGAGCAGACGCACGACGCGTTGGCCGGCGCGGCACGGCGGGAATTCGACGAGTATGTATCGCGCGAGCCGAAGCGGTTGCAGGTCAGCGAGTAGTCAGGCCGACATAGGAAAATCATGAGCAAAGTATTCGTCAACATCGGACTCAGCCTCGATGGCTACATGGCGCCGGAAGGAATGACCATGGACAACCCCGAGTACAAAAACTGGGGCGCAAAGTGGGGAGCGCTGATGGGCTGGGCTCTCAATCAACAATACATGCGCGAGAACCTCAAACTCGGACCTGGGGGAGAGACCGGCCCGGTCAATGACCTGCTTCGCAGCACGACGGAGCGCATCGGCGCCAACATTATGGGCAAGCGAATGTTTAAGCAGGGCGAGAGCGCCTGGCCGGAGGAGGCTCCGTTTCACACAGCGGTATACGTTCTTACCAATGAGAAACGCGAACCCTGGCAGCGTCCCGGTGGGACGACCTTTCACTTCATCAATGACGGTCCGGAGCGTGCCCTGGAGCTGGCTCGGGAATCCGCGGGCAGCCGTGATATTCGGATCGCGGGCGGAGCGGATGTGATCCAGCAGTACCTGAACCTGGGTGCGATTGACGAGCTGGAAATCGCCCTGGCACCCGTGTTTTTCGGCGGCGGGCGGCGTCTCTTCGAGAACCTGGGCGAGCCCGCGCCGCGGTTTCGTATTGAGAAAGTTCTCGATAATCCGGCCGCCACACACTTGCGCTATGTGCGTAGTGATCGTCAATGAAAGACAACGCCCCTCGAATCGACTACGGCATTGACGCACCGGGTGTGATTCGCAACCTGTTCATAGCCGTCGCGTTGGGACTCATCGCGTGGGTGACGGCATTTCTCGGCCTGTGGTCGGGGCGGATTGTGGCGTCGCTTTCTCAGAACATTCGGCTCAGCCTTCCGCTGTCGCAAATCGGCGCGTGGATGGCTTTGGGATGCGGATTCATGGCCTGCTGGATGCTTTGGGACAGCAGGATCGGCAAGGTGCGAGACCGCGAGAGGCTGCTGGACAAGCTCGCGTGGACCGGAAGGGAACAAGTCCTCGATATCGGGTGTGGTCGTGGCCTCTTATTGATAGGTGCCGCGAAACGGCTCACGTCAGGGATGGCCACCGGCATCGATATCTGGCAGGCCGAAGATCTTTCCGGGAATCGACCCGAGTCGACCCTTGAGAACGCGAAGCTCGAGGGAGTTGCCGATCGAGTTCAGGTGAGGTCTGCAGATATGCGTGAGATCCCATTCCCGGCGCATACGTTCGATATCGTGGTCTCATGCGCGGCGATCCATAACCTCTATTCCGCAGTCGAACGAGAAAAAGCGCTCGTTGAGATTGTTCGCGTGTTGAAGCCCGACGGTCAAATGTTGATCGACGATATTCGGCATTACGGCGAATACAGGCGAGTCTTGACAGCGCAAGGGTGCGCCGTATCGCGCGTTAGCTCCCTCCTCCCAGCGGTGCTTCTCGCGGTTCTGACCATGGGCTCGCTGTGTCCTGCAACGCTCGTCGCTCGCAAGACGGGTTAACGGATTCGCTCAGTGGAACTGATGACGACAATGCAAGAACCACATCGCTCGTGTTTTGTGAATCCGAGATCTGCACTTCGAGTAAGACACGATCGTTCTCGAACGAGGCTTTAAGCACTGCTATGGGAACCTGCCACCGCGCAACCAATTGGATAAGCGGCTCGGCCAGCCACGTCGATCCGCCGTCCACCGTCACATGACGGCGCGTGCGGTTGGCGTCGACCGGCGCATCGACCATAGCGCACACGACAAGACCGGCGCGCAATTTTGAGCGGACGGCAACAAGGAACGTTCCGGTCGGTGCGATCGTTGGGCCCACGGCGCCCGTGCCGCAGATCGGGAAACCGCGCCCGCCTGAAATCGTCACGCATCGTATGTTCGAATCAGCGAGCGGTCGAAGTACCAGTCTCGCCAAACCGGCGTTCGCATGAGTCGTCACGACCAGGACACCGCGATTGAGAGCGACCGCCCGCCGAAGTGCATCAAGGCCGATTACGCTGATTCTTGTCGCGAACCTGAGCTCGCGAAGGTCCATACAGCCGAGTAGATACGCAAGTGTATATTCGCGGCCGGATCCGAGCCGGAGAGGCCGGCCACGCAGACGTGCAATGACTTCGCGCAGCGGCCCCAAAACGTTGGCGATGTAAATGGCGGCCGCGAATCGTCGGTGCCCGGCCAGCAGGCCCAGCACGATCCCCACGCCGTTGTCGCGCGCATTCTTGAGAACGTGAACAACTGCTCCGAGCACGTACGCGAGCTTACAATAGCGACCGCGATTACTGCACAGTCGTATTTGCTCAGCTCGCTGACGTCGCGACCGCGACAATTTGAGCAGAAAGGTTGAGTCCGGCTAACGGTGTACTTTCACGCCTAATACTTCCTTCGTAAACTCGCGAGAGGTTTGAAAATTCAGCACACCTAACGGCATTCGCGCAAGATCGATGGTGATGTCCCACGGAGACGACGCCCGCCCGCCCCGTACGACGTGCTTCGCCGTGATCAGTTGGTCGCGCATCGACGCCAGACGACTTCGATCCGTAGCTCGTGCATAGGTGAATGATGCCATTGCTTCGAGCTCCTGATTAGCCACGTGTTCCGCGATCCCGAGATGGGACAGCAGATCACGTAAGGTGTCGCGCATTCTGCTTTCCGCACTGTGACTTTCGCGGAGCCAGATGACGATCGGAAGCAAGGTGCGACTGCTCATGTAATGAATGTACCGTTGTGGTCCGATCGAAAGCGTGTTGGCGTACCACGGACCAAGCGAGCCGTTCGGCTCATCGGCCGACGACGCAAGGTCGTTTGGAAGATGAAAGAGCGCGCGGTATTTCGAAGTGCAGAGAAGAGTACTCATCGTCAGAGAATTCGCCTACATTTTGCGCGGCAACATCTGCGCCTCGATCGTCTCAATCAGCGCGGCCACGTCGTATGGCTTCTGTATGAATGCGGTTTGGCGGTTCTTCAGAAATGATGCGAGACGCAGGGGCTGGTCGTAGCCGCTGGTGAGGATGATTGGGAGGTCGGGCCACTCCTGCCGGATCATTTGCGCTAATGCGCAGCCGTCGACGTCGGGGAGGGTGAGGTCGATTACGACTACGTCGGCGGGGCGCTGAATCAGGCTGCCAATTGCCTGACGTCCCACATTGATCACCTGGACGATGAACCCGTACTCCAGCAGGGCCAGCCTGACGGCATCGGCTGCCAACACGTTGTCTTCGACGAGCAGCAGACGAGATCCCAATTCCTGTGCCTCGGTCGCGCAAATGAACAGAGCCGCGGGATTTCCACGGCTCTGTTTTCTTACTGGTCGGTCTCGACGGACGTTACGAGCACGCGCGGGATTCCGGGCGGACGCCAGTCGCCGCGCTGCAGTGCTTCGTCATACCAGATGGTCGGCGTACCTTTCGCGTTGACGCCGCCCTGTCCGACGAGGACGGAGCCGTAATACTCGGCGTTACCGGTCGAATCGAAAACGTTCTCGATATACAGCACGCCGTCGACGGCGACCGTGAGATTCACGAGCGCGCCTTCGCGATCGTATGCGTTCGACGTGCATTGCGTAGTCGACGACGTTGCGTACGACGCGACGCAGCTGACGCGCGGACTGGTACGCGGTCCGTCAGGAGGCACGAGCTGCTTCGCCACGCGCGTCTGCGATGCCGGGTTCTGGAATCCGATCGCCAGGCCGAGCGTGCTGGTGCCGTCGTAGATGATGTTGACGTACGGCTCGTGCGGTTCCGAACAATTGCACGTGCCGAGCTGCTGATTGTTGCCGGGCAGACAGCCCGGATAGTACGGCGCAACGAACCAGCCCGCGTAGGATCCACCGCCGTCCGGATTCGTGACCGTGCGCTGCAGGATGCAGACGTCGAAGTATTGATTGGGCGTACCGGCGCCGGTCGACGAGCCGCTGTTGCTCCAGGGCAGATCTTCGAAATCCCATTGCTTGTTATACGCGCCTTCAATGACCGGCTGACCGGCCGCATCGGTCTCGAATCCACCGACGGCTGTTCCGCTGACTGCCTGCTGCGCGACGCGGCGATAACCGATGTCTTCATAAGGCTCGCCCGGCTGATTGAAATTACCGGTCACGCCGCCGAGACCCTTTGTGCCGAGGCTGGCGTTGACGTAGACGAAGCCGCGGATTGGCTGGCTGCCGCCGCCGCTGGGACTGATCTGCTGTGAGATATCGCCGGGGCCGCCGTTCTGCGGATTCTGCTGGTTCAGCGTGTCGAAGAAATAGAAGCCGCCGCCGCGGTTCGTCCACGCGATGAAGCTCTGCGTCGTGATGCCGTCGGTGAAATTCGGGCCGGTACCGTTTTCCGGATAGAGATAGTGAACTTCGCCCTGACCGTTTGCGGCCTGCGCCGCCGCTTTCCAGACGTCGTAATTGACGTCCGGGAAGATCAGGCGCCGATAGGCGGAGTATTGATCGAAGCTCTGGTTCTGGAAGTGATGGGTACGGCCGTAGGTGCCGGGCGAGTTGTACGGGAACGGATAGGGCTGCGGTCCGGCGGGATCGCCGATGATGGTGCCGGCGGAGCGCGCCTGGAACCACGGATCTTCGATCGTCAGACCGCTGTTGAGGTAGTTGAGCCAGGGCGTGTTGGAGTCATCGCGGCCTCCGCCGGTCGTGAGCGGATAGGCGGACGGTGCGCGCTCGCGCATGACGACGGTGCCGCTGGTGACGTTTGCGGCAGCGCCGGTCGGCCATGAGCCGACACCCGCGGCCGGAGGCTCGGTCGCGGCGGTCGTCCCGGCGGTCGTGACGGTGTATTCGTGGAAGCGCAGCGGTGCATTCGCAGCGAGGGTTGCTGCCGTCGGACGGATGATGTCACCGACGCGATACGCGGTGGTCGCGGCCCACTCCGTCGACGAATCCCATCCGCGCTCGTAGTGAATGCGCTCGTATGCGTTCACCCACGGCAGCGTGACGTAATCCTTCTTCAGATCGAGCGTCGTCTGCGAGCTGACCAGACCCCAGTGCACGTTGAAATTACCGTTCGTAGCGAGTGCGGTTTGTGATTGCAGCGGACCGGCAGGAACCGGCAGCGGAAATTGCGAGACGACGATGCGGCAGGTCGTGTTCGCGATCGAGACACGGCCGGCGCCGGCTTTATTGAACTTGTCGACCCGCACCGCGATGGTGGCGACGCCGTAACGAGTACCGCCGGCCCAGAACTGATTCGGTGCAGTGCCGACGAGGTTCCCGCCGATGATCGGCGGCGCATAGACGCGGATTTCGGTGATCTCTCCGGCCGGCCGCGCTTCGTTGGCGGGCGCCGGTCCGAGCAGCGCGTTATTGAGGTTGTCGAGATACGTCGCGGAGAGTGTACGAGTGACCTTGATGTCCGCGCTCGTTTCGGTACCGAGAAACAGATCGTCCGAAGCGGGACCGAAAGGAAGATCGAACAGGACGTCGCTCGAGACCGGACGGTAGTAGCCGGTATAGGAGCCCGTTGCTCGCTGGGTCTTCACGTCGGTGCTGTTTCCGGGAATCAAATTCAGGCCGGCCGGACCGAAGGTCGTCGGGCTCTGAAACCATTGCACGACTTCGCGCGCTCCCGCCTCGGCCAGTGCGACGGTCTGCGCGTGGTTCCGCTCGTTCACGGAGATGGCGCTCTCTGTCTCGGAGAGCGCGACGAATCCGAGGCCGAGCAGCGACATGCCGACGAGGACCATCAGCGTCACCAGCAGCGCGGACCCCCGCTCGAACTTTCGCGGGATCGATAGCAGAACTCGTTTTGCACGACGCATGTCGCTACTCCTCAGTTGCACGATGTAAACGGATTGCCGGCGCCCGCGCCCGGCACGATGCGGCAAAGGAACGTTTGTCCAATGACCGATGCGCGCGTGTATTTCACGCAGACGTTGGAAATCGTGTTCGCCGTCATCGACGGGTTGCCGTTGGTCTTCGAGAAATTCAGCGTCAGGATGATCGTCGAGTTGGCCGGGATGGTGACGTCAGACGCCGCCAGCGTGACCGGACGCGGATTGAGTGTTTGCGTGAACGTCGCCGGCGTCGCTGCACCGGTCAGCGTGACGAAGCCGCCGCTCGGGAACGTGATGCGATCCCATGCAATGCGCGACGGCTGCGTCCAGGTGAAGTCCATCGACGTCAGGTTGATCGCTTCACTGGCCGTGTTCACGAGCTTGAGCTTCAGCGTGTACGCCGGAGTGGCGGCGAGCGTCAGCACGGTGGCGTCGTTTGTCGGCGCACCGAGCGTGTTGAGCGTGCAGCCCGGCGGCGTTTCCTGGACCACGTAGCGCGTCAGCTGCTGCGTGCAGGGCGGTGCCGCGTTGTTCGTCATCGTGAACAGGATCCGGTACGTGGTGCCCGGCGTCTGATCCTGCCACGCGAATGACGCGGGCGAGCTCGTCGTCGTATAGCTGGCGACAGCCGTGTTGCCGTTGAAGATGTCCATCGTCACCTGCGTGAACGACTGGCCGCCGGGCGGCGTTACCTGGAACGTATCGCCCGCGTTCATCGACCACGCGGTGCCGGCGGTCAGGCCGTCGCCGGTGGTTGCGCCGGTCTCCACGATCACGGAGCCGCTGAAGGTACACGGCGGCGGATACTGCACCTGTGCGGACCAGCCGCTCGGCGCGCACGGCGAGACCTGCATCGCCCGTACGCGATACTTGTAGTAGTACTTGACGCTCGAAACCGCGTGTTCCTGTGCGGTCGTGTCGTTGTAAGTGACCGTTGAGCCGGCGACCGCGCCGGAGACCGTGGCGGTCGTGGTCGAGACCGGCGTCGGAGCACCGGGCAGCCACTGCTCGCGCTCGACTTCATAGGTGCCGACGGTGACCGGATTGTTGTTCGTATCCTGCGTGACCTTCGACCATGTAACCCGGATGCTGCAGGTATTCAGGCCGACGCTGCACGAGCTGTTCGGCGCGTCGATGGCGACGTTCGGCGGAACCTGCGGCGTGCCGCTCGTAGATGGCGCGCCGTTGATGCCGTTCGAGCCGTTCGCCGGCGTGATCGCGCCGAGCGACGTCGAAACATTGTTGGCGATGTTCTCGGCGGCGGCTGCCGCGCACCACTCGACCGCCTGGACGCGGTAGTAGTAGTTGCCGCAGTTCGCGACGGTATTGTCGTCGTAGGTGTAGTTGCCGTAGCCGTCGTTTGCCGGCGCGCTCGTGCCGGATGCATTTTCATCGACGATCTGCGACGAGGCGTCAGCGGTGAAGCCGGCGGACGTTCCGCGATAGATGCGGAAGCCTTTCACCTCGCGCATGAACGGCGTCGACGGCGGTGTGCCGTTCGGCGTGCAGCTTGCGCCGGTGCCGGTGTAGGTCGTCGGTGCGGTGAAGGTCAGCCGTACCTTTCCGGCCAGTCCGCTCACCGGTGAGCCGCTGCCGCCGGACGCCACGATGTTGATGACGGGACCCGGTGCCGTGCCGTTCTGAATCGACGCGGTGACGACGTTCGAGAGCGCGCTGCCGGCGCTGTTGTAAGCGCGGACACGGAAGCTGTACGTGGCGGAGCGATCCTGCTGCGTCAGATCGACGGCGATGCTGGTGCCGATCGTCGAGGCGCTCGAGCCGGAGAAACTGCCGTTCGCGTTCGTGTCGTATGTGACGACGTAGTTCGCGTTCTGCTGATTGGTGTTGGGGTTCCAGGTGACGACGGCGACGCCGCAGAAGCCGACGCAGACGGAAGTAATCGTCGGTGCCGTCGGCGGCTGATCCTCAGTTTGAATCATGCCGCGCAAACCGAGATTTCGCGGAACGACCAGCGTATCGATCGACATCTTCCGATAATTCTTCATCGTGCAGTTCGCGCACGCGTTCGGACCGTACGTCCCGCTGACCGTGTCGATGACCGGCACGGCGGCGGTGCCGGTGACGGTCGCATCGGTGGAGACGATGCCGTTGATGGTGTCGGTGTCCTGGTAATTGGCGTCGGGAATCTCATTCATGCCGACGAGGCGAACGCGGATCGAGCGGATGCGTCCGCGATAGAGCCGCTGCAGGATCGGAGTGTTGGCGGTGTTCGGATTGAACTGGCCGAGCCCGAGGATCGTGTTCGGCGTGTACGCGCCGTTGTTGTCGAGGAGCGGCGTGCGGCCGGCGGTGTCGCTGTAATAGAAGAAGGTGAGACTGCGGATGTTCTCCGCAAGGGCTGTCGTTACGACTTCGCCTGTAGGACTGAGCGTGTACCGATTGAGCGTGTATGGCGGATTGTTGTTCGTCAGATCGACGTTGGGAATCGTGATCTGGCGTTCGGCCGTACCGCCGGCGTAGGAGCGGCGTGTCGGACTTCCGCTGCTGTTGATGTCGGCGAAGAACTGCACCGACTGCGTGTTTGCCGCCGCCTTCGCCGAGACGAGAGCATAGGTGACGATCTCGTCATTGCCGGTCGTGACGATCGGGAACTGCGTCGATTCGAGATTCGTCTCGCGTCCGTGATCGCCATCGCCGGTCTGCTGCGCCGAGTAGTCGTAATTCGCGCGAACGGTAATTGCCGCGGAGTTGATATATTCGATCTGTTCGTCGGGTTGCTGTGAAGGAATGCCGCCCGACTTCACCCAGGTGGTGGTGTTGTCATTGACGGTCGTGCTGCCGCTCGGCCACGCCGGCTCGACGCCGCCGCTGGTGCCGTTCGACATACAGCGATAGATGTTGCCGTTCGGTACGACCGGAGTGACGACCGTACCGGCCGCGTATTGCCGGTTGGCGACCCACGGCGTCGGCACCGAGGCAGCCGGAATGGCGCCGCCGCGCATGTAATCGAAACCGGCCATGCGGAGATCGGCGATCATCCGGTCGTACGCGATGCGCGCGTTCTGCTGCATCTCCGCCGACTCGTTCGACTCCTTGAAGACGCGATTGCCGCGATCGTAGAGCATCAGCGCGCCGACGATGACGACGACGAGCACCGCCGTCGCGACCGTGACTTCGGCCAGTGTGAATCCGCGCTGTCTGCGCGAGGTTGCCGGGGTATCGTTTCTCATCGTCATTCTCCGATCTGCGGCCGCACGCGGCGCTCAGAACGTCTTTACGGTCATCATCTCGATGGAGCGGCGGCGACCCGCTTCGTTCCACGTCACGAACACATGGACGCGGAGCACTCTGGAGGTCGCGAATTGATCGGGATCGTGGCTGCCGGTGTCCTGGTCGGGTTGCAGGATCAGCGTGATTGCAGCCTTCGTCAGCTTCTTGTTTCCATCGAGCATCGTCCGCCAGCGCGCCAGCAGTCCGGGCGTGGCGTTTTCAGTCCCGATGTTTGCCTGTACCGGCGAGTGAACCGTCGTCACGTCCGTCGAGCGGATCTGCGCGTTGGTGTAGGTCACGCCGTTGTAGGTGAGATCGACGCCGGTGGCGGTTCCCCCGATGGCGAACGCCGTCGAATAAAGGTTCTGCTGGTTGTACGCGGAGATGTCTTCCATCACGCGGGTGCCGATCGCGACGGCCTGCGTCATCTGTTTTCCGCTGTAGACGTTGCTTCGCCCCATGAAGAAGAGGGTGAAGATCGACAGCGAGACGACGCCCATGATCGCGGTGGCGATGAGGACTTCGACGAGGTTGTACCCTGCGGAGCGGCGGCGAGTTGTTTCGTTCATGCGCTCGTTTCTCACACGTGTGTTGCGTCTGTGTGGATCTGGCCCGAAGGCGAGACCGTGATGGTGATCTGATTGTTGCGAACGTTCCAGAGCGTGCGCAGGTAGAGGCTGCCCGCCGGCGGTGGCGGGGTGTTCGCCGGCGGCGTCGGGATGGTCACCGTACCGTTTGGCAGGAAGGTGATGTCGATGCGGCCGTTCGCATCGGTATCCGTGAAGTTGGTCCACGAAAAGAAGACCGCCTTCTCGAGCTCTTTGATGTTGCCGCTGCCCTGGCCGATGACGTTCGACGTGTTACCGCCGAAGCCGCCGCGCATCGCCAGCGCGGTCCAGGTAGCCCCTCGGTCGCTCGACTGGACGAACTGGTATGTTCGCGCGGCCGCGCTGTCTGCCGTGGCAGGCTGGAACTCCACGCGCGTCCAGACGTTTTGTGTGATCGCCTTCTGGCGCGCGGTGCGGAGATCCATCGTGAAGTTGCGCAGCGCCGACTTCATCTTTCCCGCGCGCTGAAACGAGATGAACTGCGGGACGGTGATGAGGCTGAGGATGCCGATGATGGCCATGACCACCAGCAGCTCAATGAGCGAATATCCACGACTGCTGTTTCTCTGAGCTCGCATGTTCAACGGACCTCCTTTAGCAGGGCAGGTGCCACGGGACGCGAGATCGCGCATCTCTCGCAGCGTCTGTATGTTACGCCGGATCGGCTCGTTTGTTGTGCTGGCCGATCACGTTGGTTTTGTTACAAAAGGTAACAGCTATGCCGCTGGTGGCGTCATTCCGGCAGCGTGACGGTTGCGGTCGCGCCTCCGCCGATGATCCCGGTGAGATCGATACTCCCGCCATGCAGGAGCACTATTTTGCGCGCAAGCGGCAGGCCGAGGCCGTACCCGCCAGGCCGATCGGACTGGAACGGCAGGAAGAGGCGAGGAACGTCGGCGTTGTCGAGCCCGGTGCCATCGTCGGAGATCGTCACGTTCGGCGACGGCTGCGCCGCGACGCGAATGTCGACCGAGCCGCTCCCTTTCGCACGAACCGATTCGGCAGCGTTGCGAATGAGGTTCTCGAATGCGCGCGCGAGCAGCGCCACATCGCCGGCGATCGTGACGTCGTCGCCGTCGCAGCGAATCGTGACGCCGGTCTCGACGCCGATGCGGCTCGACAGCTCATCGAGAAACGGCGTGAGCGCGACGCTTCGCCGATCGAGCTGCAACGGTCTCGCGAACGACAGCAACGCATTGACGGCTTCGGCGAGCTCGCCGGCTTCCTTCTCGGCCTTCGTGATCGAGTCGATCGTTGCGGCGCTGTCCGGTGCGCGGCGGGCGAGCTTCAGGTAGCCGAGGATGGTCGAGAGCGAGTTGCGGAACTCGTGCGCGATGCCGGCGGAGATCTCGCCGAGCTCCGCGAGCGTCTGGCTTTCGCGCAGCCGCGTCTCGAGCTGGCGCACCGGCGTCAGATCGCTGAAGAGGGCGAGCATGCCGAGGAACTGTTCCGACTCGTTGAAGAGCGGAACGGTGGTGAGGCCGATGATGCGCGTGTCGGCGCCGTCGCCGGCGGAGACTTCATGTCGTGCCAGCGTTTGGCGCTCGTCGAATGACGCGGCGAGCGCCTGCGTGAATGCACCGGATCCGAGCGCGTCGCGCAGCGGCACGCCGGAGAGCGAAGTAATCGACAGCCGCAGGATCTCGCGCGCGGCGGCGTTGAGGTCGACGACGCGGCCGGCGGTGTCGATGGCGATGAATCCTGAAGTGAGATTGCGCGTGAGCGTGGCGGTGACGCGCTCGAGATCGTCGGCGCGGATTTTCTCGCGCTCGTGCAGCCGCTTGAGCTCCGACTCCTGTTCTTTCAGCGTGGCGATCGAGGTGCGAAAGGTGTCGATGAGATACGTCGTCTCATCGACGCCCGCGGCGGCGCCACCATCAAGCTCCTTCGCGTGATCGAGCAACTCTTCGATCGGCTTCACGATCTTCGGCAGGTACTGCAGCATGAGCAGCGTGCTGATGAGCGATGCGAAGAGCACGATGCCGGCGGTGAACGCGAAGCGGCGCCGCAGCGTGCGCAGCGGCGCATCGTCGAACCAGAAGACGATCTCGTTGCCGTCGACGCGCCGCGTAATCCGTTCGGCCGGCTGGCCGGGATAGCCGCTGACGAGCGGTGGACGTCCGGGACGATGTACTTCGATGGCCGTCAGCGAGTAGCGCGTGCGCATCGACGCGAGATCGACGGCGGCGAGCGTCTCGCGTGCGAATGAGTCGCGCAGCGAATCGGCCGCGACGTCGGCGGCGAGCTCCCACTGCCTCAGCACTGCCTGTTCGGTTTGGCGGACGTTGACCTGCAGCAGCGTCACCAGCGCGAGGATGAGCACGATCAGAAAACCGATCAGCAGCGCGAGGAAAAGTTTGACGTCGCGCCGGAAACCGATCTTCGTCAGCGCGGGACGAGCGCCAGATACCATTCGAAGAGTGTAGGGCCGTGGAAGAGGACGATCAAAAATGCGAAGCCGAGGAAGACGCCGAAGGGGAGCGCGACGCGGAAGCCTTCTTCGCTGCGCATCGCCACGAATGCGCCGACGATCGCGCCGCTGATCGACGCTACGAGCAGCACCGCCAGCAGCGGTTCCCAGCCGACGACGGCGCCGATCATCGCCAGCATCTTCACGTCGCCGAGTCCCATGCCGTCGACTTTGCGGACGAGTTTGTAGGCGAGCCCGATGGCGAGCAGGATGCCGCCGCCGACCGCCGCGCCGATCGCGGAGTCGACGAGCGATTGCGCGAGCATCAGCCGCGGATAGACGAGGCCGAGCGACATGGCGCCGATGACGAGACCGATGGCGATGCCGGGGATGTCGATGACGTCGGGAAGGATCTGAATGTCGGCGTCGATGTAGATGAGCACGATCGTCATCGACACGATCGCCGCCAGCGGCAGGAACGCGATGGAGATGCCGGTGTTCAGAAAGACTGCGAGATAGAAGAGCGCATTGGCCAGCTCGACGAGCGGATACCGAAGCGCGATCGGCTCGCGGCACGCGCGGCAGCGCCCGCGAAGCCACAGCCAGCTGAGAATCGGAATGTTGTCATACGGCCTGATCGGAGTCCGGCAATGCGGACAATGACTGGCCGGAAAAACAATCGACTCCTCGCGCGGATAGCGATGAATGACGACGTTGAGAAAACTCCCCGTGATCGCGCCGGCAGCCAGCGCGTAGAGGCAGAAGAGGGGGAACACTTCGAGATTCTAAGTCCGAAGTGCTGAGTGCTGAGTGCTGAGGGTTCAACCGGGTCTGATGGTTTACAGATGTGTCGGGGCTGATTGTTTACAGGTCGTCATGATCGGCGGTGTCGAGGAGGATCGATGCCGTTCCGGGAGCAGACGATCGTGGATACACGACG
>JAOBAU010000074.1 GCA_025463165.1 Acidobacteriota bacterium
GAGCGGTGCAGCTCACTAAAGTCAAACTTCCAGACCTGACCCCCAACTTTGACTTTACTTACTTCGCGTGGCTTTCGCGGAGGACTAGGTCGAGCGCTTTCTCCTGCGCGAGTGAGGCGCGGAGTGCTTCGTAGCCGCCGTCGTGTTTGAGGCGGTGCTTGACCTCGGCGAAGTCGCGGTTGTTTTCCTGTGCGGCGCGGCGGATCTCGGCGTCGACTTCGACCTCGCCGACCGTCAGCCCTTCGGCTTTCGCGATCTGCTCGAGAATCAGCGAGCGCTTCACGCGCTTCACCGCTTCGGGGCGGAAGTCATTGCCGATCTTTGCCCAGTCGAGCTCCGCCTTCTCGAGGTCGACGCCCTGCGACGACAGGAAGCGCGCGTAGTTCTGCAGCGACTTGCCGAGCTCCTCTTCGACGAGCGAATCGGGCACTTCGAATTCATGCGCGGCGATCAGGCGATCGCCAATCTGGTTCTTCTTCATCCGCAGCGCTTCGAGCTCGCGGTGGCGGCGAATGTCGGCGCCGATCGCTTCACGCATCTGCTCGACCGTGTCCCAACCGCCCATGCTGCGCGCGAAGTCGTCGTTCACTTCCGGCTTCTCCTGCACGCGCACTTCTTTGATCGTCACGTCGTGCTTCACGGTCTTGCCGCGGAACGCTTCGTTGCTCGCATCTTCCGGATACGCCTTCTCGAACGAACCGCTCTCGCCGGCTTTCTTTCCGCGAAGGATATCGTGCAGTTCCGGCATCGGCGTCTCTTCACCGAGCTTCACATGACCGGAATTCGTCTGCGGTTCCACGCCCTCGGCTGACGCGGTGATCTCGATCATCGCGTAGTCGCCTTCCTCGATGCCGCGATCGGGCTCGGGGCGGAACGAGCTTCCCTGCTCGCGCAGACGCTCGATCATCTCGTCGACGTCGTTGTCGGACACTTCGATCTTCGGATCGTCGACGTCGATTCCTTTGTAGTCGTGCAGGGTGAACTGCGGCTTCACGTCGAACGCGGCCTTGTACTTCAGCGGCGCGCCGTCGATGAACGCATCCATGTGCTCGAGCTGCGGATCGCCGACCGGCTCGACGCCCTTGTCGCTGATCGCTTCGCGGAAGCTGAGCGGAAGCAGGCGGTTCATCACCTCTTCCTGAATCTCTTTCGCGAACCGCGTGCGAACGATCGACAGCGGCACTTTGCCTTCGCGGAATCCGGGGATCTTCGCGTGGCGGCTGAACTCGTTCGTGACGCGCTTCGCCTCATTGGCGATGAGGTCAGCGGGAATCTCGACTTCGACGGATTTGCGAACGGTGGAGAGGTCTTCGTAATTGAGCAGCATCGTTTCTTCCAGGTCGTCTTGATTTTTCAGGGGAGATGGTGCGAAAGGCGGGACTCGAACCCGCACGGCTTTGGGCCACTGGATCCTAAGTCCAGCGCGTCTGCCAATTCCGCCACTTTCGCAATCCGGGCTGTGAAACAAAACGAGGACTGAAGAATCCTCAGTCCTCATTGCTCAGCACGCGATGTTGGTGCCCCCACCAGGACTCGAACCTGGAACCAACAGATTAAGAGTCTGCTGCTCTACCAATTGAGCTATGGAGGCGTTCGGGACTTCTGCTAACCGGGTGTTCCGCGTCTCTATTTCGGACGCGCGAGCGGCGCATTCTAAGTGGTGGCTCCCGGCGGGTCAAGGGCGGCACGAATGCCTTCTTCGAGCAGACCCTGCGCGCGGCGAAGGTAGTCCCACGAGGAGAAAACCGTCATCACCAGTGCCGCATGGAAGAGCAACTCGCCGAGCCATGTCGCCTCGGGCCACCACGAGTTGACGGCGATGACGCAACCAAGAGTGATCGCCTGAAGCAGCGTCGAGATCTTCCCGGCCCAGGATGGAACGAACCTCGTCACCTGGACGCGCGTGAAGAGGAGGTAGACGAAGATCGTGATGAAGACGTCGCGGATGAGAATCACGAACGTGAGCCAGTGCGGGATCTGATAGCCGACGTTGTCGCTGAGCGTATAGAAGAGATAGCCGCTGATCATCATCGTCTTGTCGGCGGCCGGGTCGAGGACGGCGCCGAGGCGCGAGCGCTGGTTCAGGCGGCGCGCGATGAAACCGTCGAAGATGTCGGTGAGCGCCGCGGAGACGAAGAGGATGAACGCAAGCGTGAACATCCCGCGGAACGACGCATAGATGAACACCGGCACCGCGATGAGGCGGATGAGCGTCAGAGCGTTCGGAATCGTGATGATGCGAGAGGTCAAGTCCTCTGATCGTATCAGTAGTACGCTTGGCGCCTTCAGCAAAGGACAGAACTATGAAACGACTGGTCGTTGCCGCCATTCTCATCGCGGTCGCGTTCGCCGGCTGGCGCTGGTATGAGCGCTCGTTCGCTCCCGAGCGGCAGTATCACAAGTTCGCGGAGGAGATGTTGAAGCGGCACTACGACGTCGCCGCCTCCATGACCGACGGACTCAGCGAAGCCGATCTCGGCGCGCTCGGCTCGCAGGAGAAGACGTGGGGTGGACCGGCGATGTTCCAGACGCTCTTCCCGTCCAAATTCAAAATCGATTCGCGAGAGGTCGCCGCCGACGGCACCATCTCGCTGCACGCCGTGCAGACGGTGCTCTTCAATCCGCCGGGAGTTGAATCCGCATTGCGCCCCGCGATGTACGCGACGATGCGTCAGGTGGTGACGCTGCGGAAGACAGCGGGAGGATGGAAGATCGCGTCGTTTGAGAACAATGTGGAGAAGGTGGAGTCGACGAACGGTCGCTGAAGTTTGCGCATTCGAGCTCGCGCAATGATCTGCCGCGAAGCCGCGCGCCGAGGCTTGGCCAGGCAACGCAGCGGCGCGTCGCCGCTACATTTCTGCGCGAAACTGATCCAGCGCGCTCTCGCGCAGATACACGGTCTTCCCTTCCGACAGCAGCAGGTTCTGCTTCATCAGATCGTGAATCAATCGCGACACCGTCTCGCGCGACGTTCCGATCATGTTCGCGATCGACTGATGCGTCGGCCGCGTCACCGCGATGTAGCCGTTATCCAGCGACTTCCCCTGCTCGCGCGCGAGCTCGAGAAAAAATCGCGCGAGCCGGCCGTAGACGTCCATCGTCGCCAGCGATTCGATCCGATTCGATGCGCGGCGCAGACGGCGCGACAACTCCGCCAGCACCTTCTTCGTAATCGAAAAATTCTCCTGCAGGATCTGCAGAAAATCGCTGCGCCAGATCGTCACGAGCTCCAGCGGCTCGGTCGCGATCACCGTCGCTGAACGCTGTTCATTGTCGAGCAGCGCCATCTCGCCGAAGAAGTCGCCCGGCCCGAGCATCGAAAGGATGATCTCCTTCCCTTCCGGCGAGATCATCGTCACCTTCACCTGTCCTTCTTTGATCAGACAGAAGATGTCGCCGCTCTCGTCGGCATGGAAGACCACGTCGTCTTTCGAATAGCGGCGCGATTTCGCGACAGCCGCAATCGACGACAGCTCACGATCGTCGAGCTCCGCGAAGAGCGTGAACTTCCGGAAGAATGACACTTGCATGGACGCCGCGATTCTAACCTGAAAGGCGATACACTCGGCTGACCGGTGGCGATCAAACGGATCATCCCCATTTCGTCGGGAAAAGGGGGCGTGGGGAAGACGACCTTTGCGATCAACTTCTCGCTCGCGCTCTCCCGGCACGGCAAAACGGTCCTCGTCGACCTCGACACCGGCACGTCGGCGATCCGCAACGCCATCGACGTCCCGGTAGGAAAAGACCTCTACCATTTCTTTCGCAAAGGCGCGTCGCTCAACGAATGCGTGACGCCGCTCGACGACAAACTCGATCCGCAGCGGCAGTTCCGGAACTTCGGATTCGTCGCCGGACCGATGCATCTGATCGAAGAGATCACGAACTTCGGCGCATCGCACAAAGCGAGACTGATCGAAGCGATCAACACGCTCGACGCCGACTACGTCATCCTCGACATGCGTGCCGGCCTCGATTCGAACGTGATCGATTTCCTGCCGTTCTCGAACTCCGGCATCCTCATCTTCACGCCGCATCTGCCGAGCGCCACGCTCGCCGCGTCCGACATCGTCAAAGCGATTCTCTTCCGCAAACTGCGGCTGATCTTCACGAAAGACTCGCCGTTTTTCTCGACGATCGCCGATCGCATCGATTACTGGCGATTGATCAACGACCTCATCGATCGCGTCGAAGACGTCTACGACTCGTCAGTCCAGAACCTCGATGCCTTCGCCACCGATCTCGCCGAAAACCTCGGCGATCATCCGATCACGCGAACCGTGCAGCAGACCATCGATGAATTCCGCGTCCACTACGTCCTCAATCTCTTCAACGGCGTCGAGGATTCGTTCAACACCGCGGTCCGCCCGTTCGTCGAGAACCTGACGAAGAACGTTTCCGCTCACTGCGGCGTCACGAACCTCGGCTGGATCACCCGCTCCGACGCCATCCACCGCGCGAACTGCAACAAGCTGCCGGCGATTCTGCTCCCGCACAACGTGAAGAAAGAGAAGCGCGATCGCGCATCGCAGGAGCTCGACGATCTGCGCGTCTCCATCGGACTCGAGCCGACTCGCAAAGCGGCGCCGGTGAAAGCGCGCGGCATCGCCGCGAAGTCGGACGAACAGGTCGATCCGCTCACGCGCCAGCTCGACGTCCTCAAAACGATGTTCGAGCAGAAGAAGAACGACGACTACTTCGCGAACTTCGACTACGCCTCGCAGCGCGCTCTCTTCACGATGAAAACGCGCCGCCCGAGCGAGTTCGGCGACATCCGCATCTACACGCCGAACGAGATGCTGAAGACGATCTTCGCCAAGTCGAACGTGCCGACCGCCGTCGATTGGGAAGAACTGGAGTAGACGAGCGCGGTAAAGTCTCGCGCGATGAAAGCGCCGATCGCCCTCTCGCTCCTCTTTCTCTCCTCCACTCTCCTCGCCGCCGACGCTCCCGATCTGGCGATGCAGACCCGCATTCGCCAGGAAGGTTTTCGCAATTCGAAGGTGATGGAGCTCGCCTCCGGTCTGACCGACACGGTCGGCGCGCGGCTCACCGGCTCGCCGAACATGAAGCGCGCGAACGACTGGACCGTCGCGAAGCTGACCGAGCTCGGTCTCTCGAACGCGCACACGGAAACGTGGGGACCGTTCGGCCGCGGCTGGAGCTACGAATCGTGCAGCGTGCGAATGATCTCGCCCGACGTCGTGCAGCTTTGGGCGCTGCCGCGCGCGTGGTCGCCGTCGACGAATGGCGTGTTGCGCGGAACGCCGGTGAAAGTGAAACTGGAAACACTCGAAGATCTCGAAGCGCAGAAGGGCAAGCTCGCCGGAAAGATCGTCATGATCGGCGACGTGCCCGCCGCGAGCAGCGAGAAGCCGGCGCCGGCGCATTACGACGACAAAGAGCTGGCCGCGATCGAGGAGTACGAGATTCCGGCCGCGCGTCCCGACTCGCAGGAGTTCCGCAAGCGGATGCAGTTCCGCCGCGCGCTGAACAAGTTCCTCGTCGATGAGAAAGTCGCGGCAGTGATCGTCGCCGGCCGCGGCGACGAAGGGACGTTCAACGTGCAGCAGTCCGGCTCGCAGAAGGTTGACGAATCGGTCGGCGTGCCGTCGGTCGCCATGTCCGCGGAACACTACGGCCGCATCGCGCGGCTGCTCGCGAACAAGCAGGCGGTCGAGCTCGAGCTCGATGTGAAGACGCACATCACCGAAGAAAATGCGATGGCGGAGAACACCATCGCCGAGCTGCCGGGCCGCGACAAAGATGCAGGCGTGGTCATGCTCGGCGCGCATCTCGATTCATGGCACTCCGGCACCGGCGCGACCGACAACGCCGCCGGCTGCGTGGCGATGATGGAAGCGATGCGCATCCTGAAAGCGCTCGGCGCCACGCCGCGCCGCACGATCCGCATCGCGCTCTGGTCCGGTGAAGAGCAGGGATTGCTCGGCTCACGCGCGTATGTCGCACAGCATTTCGGCGCGCGGCCGGAATCGACCGATCCGGCGGAAAAAGATCTGCCGATGTCGATGCGCAGGAAGCTGCCGCTCGTGCTCAAGCCGGAGCACACGAAACTCTCCGCCTACTTCAACATGGACAATGGCGCCGGAAGAATTCGCGGCATCTACGCGCAGGAAAACGCCGCCGTTCGTCCGATCTTCGAGGCGTGGCTGACCCCTCTTCACGACCTCGGCGCAACGACCGTGACGATGCGCAACACCGGCAGCACCGATCACGTCGCCTTCGACGACGTCGGCCTTCCCGGCTTTCAGTTCATCCAGGATGAGCTCGAATATGAAACGCGCACGCACCACACGAACTCCGACGTCTACGAACGGCTGCATCGTGAAGATTTGATGCAGGCATCGGTCGTCATCGCCACGTTTGTCTGGGAGGCTGCCAATCGTCCGGAGATGATGCCGCGCAAGCCGTTGCCATAATCGGACGGATGCCGTAGTTCCCGATTGGCGGTAAATTGGGAACTATGGACGCCAAATCGATCGCCACCGTACTCCTCGCTGCTTTCGTCATTGACCGTCTGATCGCAGCGGTGATGTTCGTCGCGTCGTACGCGGCGCTGTCGCACGGCAACGATGAAAAGACGCGCGCCAGCCGTATGGAGCACCTCCGGAAAATCTTCTACTTCCTGATTTCCGGAGTGCTCAGCGCGGCGGTCGTGCTTTCGCAGGTGATCGACGTCAAAACGATTCACTTCGGCAACTTGTCGCAGACGTGGAACGTCGTGATCCTCTGGCTGATCCTGGTCGGCGGCGCGAACCGGATCTCCGAGTTCATCGGCAAGAGCGAAGCGCCGGCGCCGCCGCCCGCGCAGAAGCAGACGGAGTTTCATGTCGTCGGCACGCTGTCACTCGATGAGAAGAGCCGCGCGAATCTTTCGAGCGCATCAGGCCAATGACGAAGGTCTCCGTCGATCTCGTCCACACCGGCGACGACGATGAGCGCCGCGAGCGCCGCCGCAAACAGACGCGGAGCGCGCTCAGCGCGGTGATCTTCATCGGCGCGATGCTCGCGTTGCTTTCGGCGGCGGAAACGCCGAAAAGTGATGGCGGCACGACGACTCAAACCACCGAAACCGTCGCGACGCAAACCGTCACAACGACGACTCCGACCACGACCACCACAACCACGATCACTCCGCCGCCGTTGCCGGTGAGCGTCGACCCCGCCGCGATCGACTTCGGCGCGATGCCGGTCGGCACGAGCGCCACGCAGCCGGTGGCGTTCACGAATCCCGATGCCACCGAGTTCGTCACCGCCGGCATCACCGGCGGCCTCACGCCGACCGACTTCACGATCGCCGCCGAAAAGTGCGCGCGCATCGCGCCGAAAGACTTCTGCGTCGCGACGATCACCTTCACGCCGCACAGCACCGGACCGCAGGAAACGACGTTCACGCTGCGCGCGGAATCGAACGGATCGCTGCCGGTGAAGGTGAACGGCAGCGGCGTCGCGCTCGTCGGTGAGCTCGACTTTCAGGAGAAAGAAGTCGCGCTCGGCAGTCATCGAATCGGCGCCACGTCGCAACGGCCGGTGACGATCGTGAACAACGGCAACGGACCGCTCACCATCAAAACGCTCACGTCAGGCGATCCGCAATTCACGGTCGCCGGCTGCGAGGGAACGACGCTTCCCGCCGCCGCGCCGTGTCAGGCGACGGTCGAATTCCGTCCGCAGAAGCGCGGCAGAATCTCGACGACGCTCACTGCGACCGATGACAGCGGCAAAAGCGCAACGACGATGGTGAGCGGAGCCGGGACGCTTCATATGCTGCGCGCGGTGACGCCGCAGCTGACTCTCAAACAGACGCAGGGAAAAGTGGCGACCGTGATCTTCGAGAACAGCGGCGATGATGTCGTCACGATCGCCGGTCCGGCAAAGATCACGAGCGGCGCTTACTTCATCGTCGAGGAGGGCGATGGCTGCGCGAAAAAGCAACAACTGCAGCCCGGCGAAACGTGCGCCATCGACGTCGGCTCGTTCGGCAACACCGGCAGAGCGACGCTCACCGTCACGGGCGATGGCGTCGAAGCGAGCGTCGCGTTGAACAGCGGGAGGATCGACACCACGTCGCCGAAGAAGTTCATCGTTCCGCGAGTCAGCACGATTCGATAAATCCTGCCGTCGCAGGATTCACTGCCGCCGCAGAAAGCGGGTGATCATCGCCGTCCGGAAAATGCGCAGTGTGTCTTTGAGCGGCTTGTAGTGGCTGGTGGCGATGCCATCGACGAAGCCGAGGGAGATCGGGATCGTGATGATGCGGAAGTGGCGCATGCCGGCGAGGACGAGCACTTCGCTCTCCATGTCGAAGCCGTCGGACCGCAGCGTGATCGCACGCAGCAGCGACGCCGAATAGAATCGGTAGCCGCTCTGCGAATCGTCGATGCGCGCGCCGGAACCTTTCGAGATCGCCCACGACGCGAAGCGATTCGCCATCCGGCGACGCGGCAGCATCTCTCCAAACAGGTGCGCGCGTCCGCCGATGATGATGTCGGCGCCGGTCTCGCGCCGCGCCGCGATCAGCTTCGGAATCTCCGACGGCAGATGCTGGCCATCGGCATCGAGCGTGATCACGCCGTCGAATCCCTGTTCGAGCACGTACGCGAAGCCGGTCTTCAGCGCGCCGCCTTTGCCGCGATTCACTTCGTGTTTCAGCACGACCGCGCCCGCCTTCGCGGCGACGTCCGCACTCGCATCGTGCGAGCCGTCATCGATGACGATCACCCGTTCGACGTGCGGCAGCGCGCCGATGACGACCGGCTCGATCGTCCGCGCGGCGTTGAAGGCCGGGATGACGGCGATGATCCGCTCGTCACTCATCCGTCCTCCCGCGAGATCACGGCGCAAACGATTCCACCACCCGCGCTCAGCGAGCTGACGAGCACATTGCGCAGCGTCATCGGCCGCGCTTCGCGCGTCACGTCGATCGTCATGTCGGCGTCGCCTTCCTCGAATCCGAGCGACGCATGCAGCGATTGTTCGTCAAGCGCCAGCAGCGCCGCGACGAGCTGCAGCGCGCCGCCGGCGGCGTATTCGCCGAAGTAGCCTTTCGCCGCCACGACCGGCGGCAGCCGCGCGCCGAAGAGCGTTTGCAGCGCCCGATATTCGAGCCGATCGCAGCGACGCGTGCCGTTCGCCGATGCATAGACGGCATCGATGTCGTCGAGAGTCAGCTCCGCATCGTTGATCGCCGCGCGCATCGTCGCCGCGACCTGCGCGTGACCTTCGCCCCAGTTGGAGATCGACGCGGTTGTATCGCGGCCGATGCCGAACCCCGCCAGCCAGCCGTAAACCCTTGCGCGATCGCGCGCCAGCTGCGCCGATTCGGAGAGCAGCACCGCGCTCCCTTCGCCGATCGACAGCCCGTTGCGCAAGCGATCGAACGGCCGCGCCGGCTCGGCCGCGACTCCGTTCACATGCGCAAGCGCGCCGATCCGATCGAGCACGCTGAAGATCATCTCGTTCACTTCTTCGACGCCGCCGAGCAGCGCCGCCGGAACCGTTCCCTTCACGATCTGCGACGCCGCGTACATCGCCGCCGCCATCGCCGACGACTCGCGCTGCGTCACCGTCACGTTGAAACCGCGGAAGCCGGTCTCGATGGCGATGTGACTGCCGGGCGCGTTCGCGACCGATTCCGCGAATAGCTGGGGCGGCGCGAGTGCCGCTCCCTTCGCGACGTACTCGTGCATGTATTCGACGGACGTTTGCACCGGACCGAATGAGGTGCCGAGGACGACGCCGCTCTCGGTGGTTACAGCGGCGCCGGCGTCGAGCATCGCCATGTGCGCCGCGCTCACCGCGAGCCGCGACAGCATGTTCATCCGGCGCATTTTCATCGGCGCGATGAACTGCTTCGGCACGAAGTCGCGCACCAGTCCGGCGCTGTGCGCGGACAAACCTTCGGTATCGAATCGCTCGACCGGCTGCACGCCGCTCACGCCGCCGCGCAGCAGACGGCGGAACGCGTCGATGCCGACTGCGCCGGGTGCGACGACCCCGATGCCTGTGATCGCAACGCGATTCATAAGGAAGGAGGCGTTTATAGCACGCGCGAGAACAGCAGACTGACGTTGCTGCCGCCGAATCCGAACGTGTTCGACAGCGCGTTCGCCATCGCCAGCGGGCGCGGAGTGTTCGGCACGTAGTCGAGCGTGCAGTCGTCGGCGGCGCGATCGAGTCGCAGCGTCGGCGGCGCAAGCTGATTCTGCAGCGCGAGCACGGTGATGACCGCTTCGATTCCGCCGGCCGCGCCGAGCGTGTGACCGAAGAACGATTTCGATGACGAGACAGGAACGCCGCGGCCGATCGCGCTGATGATCGCTTTCGTTTCCGCGGAGTCGTTGAGCAGCGTGCCGGTGCCGTGCGCGTTGACGTAATCGATCGACGCGGAGACGGCGTTGCCGTCGCCGAGTGCGCCGTTCATCGCCGCTTCGGCGCCGCGCCCATCTTCGGCCGGTGCGGTCGGATGATGGGCATCGCACGTCGCGCCGTAGCCGCGCAGCTCCGCGATGATTTTCGCGCCGCGCGCGACCGCGTCATCCCATCGTTCGAGAATCAGATACGCGGCGCCTTCGCCGAGCGTGATCCCTTTTCGCTCCGCGCTGAACGGCGCGCACGGCGCAGGATCGACCGCCTGCAACACGTTGAAGCCGCTGTAGGTGAGACGGCAAAGCGCGTCGCTGCCGCCGGCGATGGCCGCATCGGCGTGATGCGAGCGAAGCAGATCGGCCGCGACGCCGATCGCCGCGCCGGCCGACGCGCACGCGGTGGCGTTCGACATCACGCCGCCGCCGAGTCCGAAGACGCTCGCAACCGCTTCGCTCGGACCGGACGTCGGCTGCTGCAGCACGCGCGACGCACGCGCACGTCGGCGGCCTTTCACGAGCCGGCGAAAGTAGTACTCCTCGCCTTCGAGCAGTCCGCCGGTCGAGGTGCCGGTGGAGACGATGGCGCGCTCGCGCGGCAACGGCTTCGCGGCTCCCGCGTCGGCCTGCTTCATCGCTTCATCGGCGGCGACGAGCGCGAGGAGATCGCTGCGCGACAACCGCTTCGCCTCGCGCGCATCGATTGGCGCAAGCGCCGCCAGATCGACGTTCACTTCGGCGGCAATGTCGGTCGGAAACGTCTCCCCTTCGAAACGCGACATGACGCCGATGCCGGCGCGCGATTCCTGGATCGAGCGCCAGACCTCGTCTTTGTTGCGTCCGATGGAACAGATGATGCCGGCGCCTGTGACGGCGATTCGAATCGTGGGGTCGGCTCTACGCATCCGGTTCGGCGAGATAAAACCTGCCGCTGACGCATTCTAGTCCATCGACGGAGCCGGTCCCGCTGAAGCGATAGATCGCGCCGAACGCTGCGTCCAGCGCAACGCGGATGCGAACGACGTCACCGGCGATGATCGGCCGCGTCACCGTGCAGCGATCGATGCCGGTGAGGTACGCGTGCGTCGCCTTCCCCTCGAACGCGATTCCGCCCGCCACCTGCGCCATCGCCTCGACGACCATGATCTCGAGCGAGAGCGGATCGTTGGCCGTGCAGACGAACTCCCCTTCGATCGTTTTGTCGTCGATGCGCCGCGCATCCGACGCCGCCCGAAACGGAATCTGATGGGGGAGATTCGACAGCCAGCTCATCGCGACCGGAGGTGCTGAGTTCTGAGTGCAGAGTGCTGAGTCAAACCGCGTCGTCCCCGACTCCGCACTCCGCACTCTGCACGGGATTCATCACGCTTCCGTCGCTTCGGCAGCGAGCTTCGATTCGGCCAGCTTCGACTCGACGAGCTTTCCGAGCGAGGAGATCGAGCGAAAGTGCGCGCGTGCGGAGCTTTCGTTCTTCACCTTGATCCCGAATTCGGATTCGAGCATCACGACGATCTCGAGCGCGTCGATCGAATCGAGCCCCAGTCCGCCTTCGAACAGCGGCTCGTCGTCGCCGATGTCGTCGGCGGTCATGTCTTCAAACTTCAGCCGCTCGATGAGCAGCTCCTTGAGTTTACGGTTGAGGTCGGTCATAAGAAAAGTTCGTGCATTTTCACACAGAAGCGGCGCCGGGCTGACGTTCCCATTCAATTCGCGGCGCAATCATGCCGCGCCACTTCTGCAGGCGCACCAGGAGGAAGAAGAGTGCCAGTCCGCCACGATCGCGGCGGCGCGCGAAAACGTTGCCCGCGAGAATCCCTACGATCACCTTCACAAGCCCGTGATTCGGCCGCGGCTGCATGAAGACTTCGAGAAACTCCGGCCGATAGAAGCCGTTGATGAAACGGAGATATTTATCGAGCGCCTTCTGCAGCGTTCCCTGATAGCGACGCAGCGGGCGCATTGAACCGTGACGGAGTCGGGCCTCGACGGCGGTCGCCGCCATATCGGCGGACTGCATCGCCATGAACACGCCGGTCGAGAAAATCGGATCGAGAAATCCGGCAGCGTCGCCGACCAGCGCGTAATTCGGACCGACCAGCCGTTTCATCCGGAAAGAGAAATCCTTCCGAACGTAAACCTGCGAGGTGCGCTCCGCCGACTGCATCACGTTCGCGACATGCGGCGATCCATCGATCGTTCGCGCCAGCAACTCCTCGGCTGTCAGTCCGCAACTCTTCAGGTGATCTTTGTCGACGACCAGTCCGACGCTCATCACTTCCGCGGTGATCGGAATGAGCCAGAACCAGGCATCGCGCAGCACGACGATCACCGTGTTGCCGGCGTCGCGCCCTTCAGGGCGCTGCACGTTGCGATAGTGCGAGAAGATGGCGATCTTCTTCAAACCTTCGATGTCGGATTTCATGCCGACCCGTTGTCCGACGATCGAGCCATGACCGCTGGCGTCGATGACGAAACGCGCTTCGAGCTGCTCGCCGTTCGCGCACTTCACGACCGCACGATTCGGATCGTCGAGATCGATCGACGCGACGCCGGTGCCTTCGCGCACGTCGACGCCGTGTGACGCCGCATTGCGCAGCAGCAGATGATCGAACTCGGCGCGCTCGACCTGGAACGAGCGGTGATACCGCTCTTCGAGATTGCTGTCGAAATGAAACCTGACGCGGATCTCGCCGTCGCCCGTCAGAAACTCCGCGCCATACTTCGGATGAAATTCGCCGGCCGCCAGCTGGTCGGCGACGCCGAGCCGCGCGAAGAGGTCGTTGTTATAAGGAAGGAGCGACTCGCCGATCTGAAACCGCGGAAAGCGTTCCCGCTCCAGGAGCGTCACGGAGAACCCTTTGCGAGCAAGCAGCGTCGCCGCGGTAGAACCACCCGGCCCGCCGCCGATCACGATCACATCTTTCATAGGCGGCGGTTGGAACGCGGCGCCTTGCGCGTGCATTTCTCGCGTTCGCCTCAGCACTCTGCACTCAGCACTCAGCACCTCCGTTCGCGAACGGGACTAACTGCCAATTTGTCGGATGTTATCCTCGCCGAGTCCGATGCTTTCCCATTTCCTCTCCCTCGCCGCGCAGGCGTCCGACACGCCGGCGCTGATCGATGGCGCCACCGGCTCCGTCATCACACGCGGCGCACTCGCCGCGCGTGGTCGCGAGATCGCGGCGCAACTTCGCGACGTCGCGCAGGGCGACCTCGTGGCGGTCCAGTTGCCCAACTCGGCCGATTTCATCGCCACCTTCCTCGCCGCGCTCGAACGAAAGCTGGTCTTCGTTCCGATCGATCGCGATGCCACGCCTACGGAAGTCGCGCGGATCCTCGGCCACTTCTCCATTCGGGCGCTCGTCTATCGCGCCGAACGCGGCGTGACCGTGACGCTCCGCAACGCAATCACCCCTTCGCTTCCAGGCGACGCGCGCCTCATCAAACTCTCATCCGGTTCCACCGGCACGCCGAAAGGGATCGTCACCAGCGAAGCGAACCTCATCGCCGACTGCACGAACATCTGCGCGACGATGGAGATCCGCGCGGACGACCGCAACTTCGGTGCGATTCCCTTCTCGCATTCGTACGGCTTCTCGAATCTCGTCACGCCGCTGCTGATGCAGGGAACCGCGATCGTCATCTCCAACGAATACCTGCCGCAGTCAATCGTCGATCTCTGCAACCGTTTCGAATGCACAGTCGTCCCCGGCATCCCGATGATGTTCGATCATCTGACGTCGCTGCCGATTGAAGACGGCGGCTTCCGCACCGTGCGCACATTCCTCTCCGCCGGCGCGCCGCTTCCCGCCGCAACGTCGCGCCGCTTCCGCGAACGCTTCGGACTTTCCGCCCACACGTTCTACGGCTGCAGCGAATGCGGCGGCATCACCTACGACCGCGAAGGCGCGGCGGTGGAGCGCGGCACTGTCGGACGGGCGATGGAAAACGTGACGCTGACCTCGAAACGCGGGCGACTTATCGTCCGCGGCGACAACGTCGCTCTCGGCTACTTACACGACGCGAACACGTTTCAGCCATTTGATGAAGGCGTCTTCGTCACCGACGATCTCGTCGACGTTCGCGACAACGGGGAGATCATCATCACCGGCCGCGCCAGTGAGTTGATCAACACCGCCGGCAAAAAAGTGAACCCGCGCGAGGTCGAGCACGTGCTGCTGCAGATCGAGGGCGTGCGCGAGGCGAAGGTCTACGGCGAGCCAGCCGGAGCGCGCGGCGACGTCGTCGCCGCAGCAGTCGTCGCCAGCGCGGACGTCACGCGCGAGCAGATCCGCGCCTGGTGCCTGGCGCACCTCTCGCCGCACAAAGTGCCGCGCATCGTGAAGCTGATCGAGTCGATTCCGGTAGACGAGCGGGGGAAAGTGAAGCGCGCTGCTTTGACGGCGCTTTAGACCCTTTCACCACAAAGACACAAAGGACACAAAGAGAGCCCTTCGTGTCCTTTGTGCCTTTGTGGTGGGATGCTTTTCCTCACGTCGCGCGAAAGCCTTCACTTGTCTCGACTACTTTCGTGAAGCCGGCGGCCCGCATTGCGTCGCGGGACTCCTCGCGAAGCCGCACTCCGATGACATCGACTCGTTGCGGATGGCCGATCTGGGAGAGGAGATGCTTCAGATCATCCGTCGCACGAAATACCGTCACGCTGATGTGCGGCCACTCGGTGGCGCGATTCATCGCCTCGGCCACCGCGATCCGATTCGCGCTGCTCTCCACGATCCAGACCGGCGTCCGCAAGATCAGCGTCAGCAGTCGATCGCCGAATTCGGCGTCGAACACGATGGCCACGCGACGGCTCATCCGCGTGCTTCGGCACCCTCGGCGGCCGGAGCGGCGGCAGCGCGGCGGCGAAACAATCGCCGCAACTGCAGCCGCACGTTGTCCGCCTCGGCGAACATCCACAGCTTCACACCGCGCAGGAACATGTGCATCGGCGAGAAGTTGAGATTGAA
>JAOBAU010000080.1 GCA_025463165.1 Acidobacteriota bacterium
TGCCGGCGTGCGCACGTTCCAGAAATAGCTCGGCGTAAAGCCATCAGCGGCGAGACGAAGATCGAGCTCCGCCGCCGGACCAGTGCAGACAAACGTATCGCCGGCCAGGTTGCATGCCAGCGCGGTCGGCGCGATCGAATCGGTCTTCGGCGCTGACTCCGCGCGCATCGAGATTGCTGCCGGCAACTTTGCTCCGCGCGCCGCAATCAGTTTGCCGCGAATCCGCGCCGACGGCCAGACAGCGATTGTGCGCTCGCGCGGTTGATCTCCACCGGCGATGACCACGGGAGCCGCCCAGCAGCCGTCGCCAATGACGGAAAGGCGCCAGATTTGACCTTCATCGAGCGAGAGCACAACACCGTCGGTGGCGTTCGCGCGCGACCATGAGCGTTCGACCGGTGCACGTTCGCCGCAGCCGGAGCCTTCACATTCAGCGCGAACAATCGCACGCGCGCAGGAAACGCTGCCGCCACTCGCCGCAATCGGCATTACGCGAAATGGTGCGTCGGACGCGAACCCGGCGACCGCTCCAGCGAACGACAACGCCGCAAGGAGAACCGGCGCGCGCATCAAATCGAGGAACAGCGGCTGCCGCATTCGGGCTCGCAATAAGTACCCGCTCCCGGCATCACGTAACAAATACGGGAATTGTTGACACAACCCGACCACGAGCTGTGAGCGCCCCACTGAGCATTGTCGCCACACTCGGCGTAGTTGTCGAAACTGCGAATGCACTCTCTGCAGCTGTTGTCGACCGGATCCCGTGTCGGGTTCTGCTCGATCGCCGAAATGCCGGACGGCAATGACAGCACTGCAAGAATAATGACGGCGTAGCGAACGATGCGCATTGTTTGTTTCTCCATAAAGAAACATAGCCGCGCTGCATGCTGGCTGTCAAGAAACGCATAGGAGTCAGAGTTACACTCCACCCGCCTTGGCCGCTCACGATCCTTACGCCGCGCTTCGCATCCCGAACTTTCGCCGCCTCATCCTCGGCTACGGCCTGATCACGGTCGCGCGGGAAGCGCAGATCGTCGTCATCGGCTGGCAGATTTACGAGCTCACCAAAGATCCGCTCTCGCTCGGGATGATCGGGCTCGCCGAGGCGCTGCCGTTCATTGCGGTAGCGCTGTATGCCGGGCATATCGCCGATCGCGCCAGCCGGCGTGCCATCACGTTGGCCGGCACCTTCGGACTTTTGCTCTCCGCGATCGCGCTGCTCGTCTTCACACTCTGGCCGAGCATCTTCGAGCATGGCGGCGTCTGGCCGGTTTACGCGGTCATCTTTCTGAGCGGCATCGCGCGCAGCTTCACGCGGCCGGCGCTCACCGCGCTCTCCGCGGAAGTTGTCGAGCGAGAGCTCTATCCGAGCGCCGTCGCCTGGCGCGCGTCGACCTGGCAGTTCGCCGCGATCCTCGGGCCGGCACTCGGCGGACTCCTTTACGGTTTCGCCGGACCGGCGACCACGTACGGCATCGTCGTCGTGCTGATGACGATCGCCCTCGTCACGCTCGCCGTCATCAAACACGAGTCGCGCGCGCTGCCGCCGTCCGATCTCTCCATCGGGGAGAGTGTCGGCACCGGCATCCGTTTCATCCTCGGCCAGCAGGTCGTCCTCGCGGCGATGACGCTCGACCTCTTCTCCGTCCTCTTCGGCGGCGCCACCGCGCTTCTTCCGATCTTCGCGCGCATCCTCAAAGCAGGTCCCCAGGGACTCGGCATGCTGCGCGCCGCGCCCGCCGTCGGCTCGCTGCTGATGGGCATCTACCTCGCGCATCGTCCGCCGATGAAACGCGCCGGCATCGTCCTGCTTTGCGCCGTGGCCTTCTTCGGACTGACGATCATCGGGTTCGCACTCTCGACCAGCTTCTGGCTCTCGCTGGCGCTGCTCACGCTCAACGGCGCCGCCGACGACATCAGCGTCGTCATCCGCTCGACGATGATTCAGACGATGACGCCCGAATCGATGCTCGGCCGCGTCTCGTCCGTGAACCAGATTTTCATCGGCTCCTCGAACGAGATCGGCGCATTCGAATCGGGAGTGACGGCGAAGCTGATGGGCACCGTTCCGTCGGTCCTTTTCGGCGGCTTCATGACCCTCGTCGTCGTATCGATGACGGCCGTCTGGGCGAAGCAGTTACGCCGCATGAAGTCAATCGGAGGGGAACCCGTCCACGCCGCGTAGATTTTCTTGACCGGCGTCGTACGCTGATTGCGGTGACCCTGCCCCATGAACGATCCCAACGCTCCGATTAAAGGCCGCGGCGCCTCCTGGAATCCGCAGAACCGCTTCGAGAGCCTCGCCTACTTCGTCGATGACGACGCGCACATCGATGATGACGCGCCGGCGCCGCGGACGATCTTTCTTCGCGATCCGACGCGCACGATCATCACGCACAACGACAGTCCCGACGTCGGCTTCGACTACAGCATCAATCCGTATCGCGGCTGCGAGCACGGCTGCATCTACTGTTTCGCGCGCCCCACGCACGAATACCTCGGCTTCTCCGCCGGGCTCGATTTCGAAACGAAGATCCTCGTCAAAGAAGACGCGCCGGAGCTCCTGCGCGAGGAGCTGTCGTCGCCGAAATGGACGCCGCAAACGATCGCCATCAGCGGAGTGACCGATGCTTTCCAGCCGATCGAACGGAAGCTCGAGATCACGCGCCGCTGCCTCGGCGTCCTCGCCGAGTTCCGCAATCCGATCGTCATCATCACCAAGAACCACCTCGTCACGCGCGACGTCGATCATCTCGCCGAGCTTGCAAGCCACGGCGCCGTTTCGGTCAACGTGTCGGTGACGACGCTCGACGCCGAGCTCGCGCGGACGATGGAGCCGCGCACGTCATCGCCCGAACTGCGCTTGCGCGCGATCGAGACGCTGGCAAAAGCCGGGGTGCCGGTCGGCGTGATGGTCGCGCCGGTCGTTCCGGCGATCACCGATCACGAAATGCCGAAGATTCTCGCCGCCGCGGCGGATGCCGGAGCGACCAGTGCCGGCTTCGTCGTGCTCCGCTTGCCCTGGGCGGTCGCGCCGCTGTTCGAAAAATGGCTCGACGAGCACTTCCCCGATCGCAAAGACAAAGTGCTCAACCGCGTCCGCGACCTGCGCGGCGGAAAGTTGTACGACGCGAAGTGGGGCGTGCGCGGACGCGGCGAAGGGATCTTCGCGGAACAGTTCCGCGCCATCTTCGACGTCACCTGCCGCAGGCTGCATCTCAACGAGCGCAGCTACGAACTTTCAGCGGCAGCGTTCCAGCGCCGCGGACGGCAGGCGACGCTTTTCGATTAAGTAGCCAGAGGTAGGGAAATCGTCCATCCGCGGCCCTCCTTAATTCAGGGGGAACCGATGGCAAGACTCACTTGTGCTCCACGTCCCATCACTCCGGAACAGATGATCGAAGCGGCGCGGCTCGCTGCCGAAATGAATCCCGCAAACCAGCCGCACAGCGCCATCGTCGCCCGCGCGCTCGGCGGCCCGCCGACGCATAGAGCAAGCATCGCGGCAGTGATCGCGAAGAAGTGGCCGTCGACCGGCGTACGGCTCTCCGTGAAGTTCATGGACAAGCCGGAGACGGCGCTGCGGAAGAAGATCCTCTCGCACATGAACGCGTGGGGAAAGACGGCCAACGTCGTCTTCACGGAAACGAACGGCACCGGCCAGGTGCGCATCGCGCGACTCGATACGCAGGCCGACGGCGGCTTCTGGTCGTACGTCGGAGTCGAGATCCTCGTGATCCCGCCGGGCGAGCCGACGCTGAATCTCGAAGGCTTCACCATAAACACGATCGATTCGGAATTCAACCGCGTCGTTCGTCACGAAGCGGGACACACGCTCGGATTTCCGCACGAGCACATGCGCCGCGAGCTCGTCGATCGGATCGATGAGAAGAAGGCGATCGCGTTCTTCGGAAAAACGCAGGGCTGGTCACCGCAGGAAGTGAAAGAGCAGGTGCTGACGCCGATCGAAGAGTCGGCGCTGCTGCACACCTCAAACGCTGATCCGAAGTCGATCATGTGCTACCAGATCCCCGGCTCGATCACGAAGAGCGGCAAGCCGATTCTGGGTGGCACCGACATCGACGACATCGATGCATCGTTCGCCGCCTCGATCTATCCGAAGGCGGTGGCGAAGAAGACGGCAACGATGAAGATCCCGAAGCGCAGCGCCGGATTCGCGTGAAGGAACGCGCATTGCTCTCGTCGCTCGCATGAGCGACAAGAAAACGGAGTTCGAAGGAAAGCACGTCTTCATCTTCACGCGCGACGGCTGGGAGTTCGTCGAACGGAAGTCGGCGAAGGAAGCGGTGGCGGTCGTCGCCGCGACTGACGACGGAAAGATCGTGCTGACCGAACAGTACCGGCGGCCGGTCGATCAACGAGTCATCGATCTGCCGGCCGGTCTGATCGGCGATGAGGACGACAGCGATGCCGCGGCGACCGCGAAGAAGGAGCTCGAAGAGGAGACCGGCTATCGCTGTCGCGCCGTCGAACGGCTCGCCGCCGGCCCGAGCTCGCCCGGCATCACGTCAGAGATCGTCCACCTCTATCGCGCAACGGGACTGACGCGCGAAGGAGCGGGCGGCGGCGTAGACGGCGAAGAGATCACCGTGCACGCGGTCCCGCTGCGCGACGCCGCGGAGTGGTTGCGGGACAAAGAAAAGGAAGGCGTGCTCATCGATTTGAAGGTGTGGTCGGGTTTGTATTTTTTGTCGGGACGCTGAGAACGATCTTCCCGAAGTGTTCCCCGCCCGCCATCCGCCGATGCGCATCGCCGGCCTGCTCGAGCGGAAACACGCGGTCGATGACCGGCCGAATCCTTCCCGCCGCGAGGTCGTCGCCGAAGCGCGCCATGAATGACGAAAACGATCTCCGCCTTCTCGCTCACCGGCCGTCCGCGGAGCGTCGAGCCGATGATCTGCTGCCGCTTCGACAACAGCGACGTCACGTCGATCTCCGCTTTGGATTCGCCGCCCATCGAGCCGATGATGACGACGCGTCCGTTGCGATTGAGCGCCGCGAGATCGCGCGGCAGATAGCGCGCGCCGATGTGATCGAGAATCACGTCGACCCCTTTCGCTTTCTCGACGAAATCGTCTTCGCGATAGTTGATCGCGACGTCGGCGCCGTGCGCAATACACAGCGCGCATTTCTCCGCGGAACCGGCGGTGACGATGACGCGCACACCGGCGAGTTTCAGCAGCGTCGTCGCCGCCGTGCCGATGCCGCTTCCGCCGCCGTGAATGAGCGCGCTCTCCCCGCGCTGCACGCGCGCGAGCATGAAGAGATTGAGCCAGACGGTCAGAAACACTTCGGGCAGTGCTGCCGCTTCTTCATCGCTCAGCACATCGGGAACGCGCATCGCCGAGCCGGCGTCGACGACGGTTTGCTCCGCATAGCCGCCGCCCGGCAGCAGCGCCATGACGCGATCTCCGATCTGCCAGCCGACGACATCGACACCAACTTCAGAAACGACGCCGGCGCACTCCATGCCGAGGATTTCGGAAGCGCCGGGAGGCGGCGGGTAATGACCCTGGCGCTGGAGCAGATCGGCGCGATTGATGGCCGTCGCGCGAATCGCGATGCGCAGCTCGTGCGGTCCGAGCGGCGGCGAATCGGCCTCACCGATCCGCATCACCGATTCATCGCCGAACGCATCGAGCAAAACAGCACGCATGCGAACCTCTATATCACTCATCACTCATGCCTCATCCCTCATGCCTCGCCTGTAGTAATGTTCGGCGGCCGTGACGGAAGTCAGCAATCTCGCAGTCTCCTGCGTCGGACTGAAAAAGCACTACTCCGATGTGAGGGCGGTCGACGGACTCGACCTCTCGATCGGACTCGGCGAATGCTTCGGTCTTCTCGGGCCGAACGGCGCCGGCAAGACGACGACCATCGAGATTCTCGAAGGACTCACGCCGCGCGACGCCGGCGACGTCACGATTCTCAGCCGCACGTGGGAACACGACGAGCGCGAGCTGCGCGAGCGCATCGGCATCTCGCTGCAGGAAACGCAGCTCAGCGACAAGCTGACCGTCATCGAGACGCTCACGCTCTTTCGCTCGTTCTATCGCCGCGGCCACGAGCCCGACGAACTGCTGCGCGATCTCTCGCTCGACGAGAAGCGCAACGCGCGCGTCGGCAAACTCTCCGGCGGCCAGAAGCAGCGGCTCGCCGTCGCCTGCGCGCTCATCGGCAACCCCGACATTCTCTTTCTCGACGAGCCGACGACCGGACTCGATCCGCAATCGCGACTGCAGCTGTGGGACGTCGTAGCGCGCTTCCGCGCCGGCGGCGGAACGGTGCTGCTGACGACACACTACATGGATGAAGCGGAGCGGCTCTGCGATCGCATCGCCATCGTCGATCACGGTCACCTCATCGCGCTCGGCACGCCGAAGGAGCTGATCGCCAAACTCGATGCGCCGTTCATCATCGAGTTCACCAGCGAGCCGCATCTCGACGAGAACGAGATTCGCGCCGTCACCGGCTGCCGCGGTTGCACGCGCCGCGGCGATGCGTGGCAGTTGCGCGTCGATTCGCTCGCGGTCGCGGTGCCGCAGCTGATGGGAGCGATCGACGCCCGCGGCGCGAAGCTGGTCACGCTTTCGACGCACGCGGCGACGCTCGAAGATCTCTTCGTCTCGATGACCGGACGGGAGCTGCGCGATGCCTGAGCCGCGCCCGCCCATCGTCGAGCTGACGCTCGCGCGGATGCGCGAGTTCACGCGCGAGCCGGAAGCGATCTTCTGGGTCTTCGTTTTTCCGCTGCTGCTCGCGCTGTCGCTGGGATTCGCGTTCCGCGAAAAGCCGCCCGACAAGATTCCGATCGGCATCGTCGCCGGTCCGCATGCGAACGAACGGCTCGCGGCGCTGCGCGCATCGCCGGTGCTGCTGCCGCGCATCGTCAGCGAAGAAGAAGGAAAGCTCGCGCTGCGCCGCGGAAAAATCTCGCTGCTCGTCACGGGCGACGCGACGCCGGTCTATCGCTTCGATCCGACGCGGCCCGACGCGCGAGCGGGACGCATCGAAGCGGATGACGCGCTGCAAACCGCGGCCGGACGCAAAAGCATTTTCAAGTCGACGGAACAGCACGTCTCCGAGCGCGGCTCGCGCTACATCGACTTCCTGGTCCCCGGTCTCCTCGGCATGAATCTGATGGGCACCGGCATCTGGGGCGTCGCCTTCAGCGTCGTCAACGCGCGCATGCGCAAACTGCTCAAGCGTCTCGTCGCCACGCCGATGCGCAAACGCGACTACCTGCTCGCGCACATCTTCTCGCGCATCGGATTCCTGATCATCGAGACGGTCGCACTCGTGACGTTCGGCTGGCTCGTCTTCGACGTTTCCGTCAACGGCTCGCTGGTCACCTTTTCGATCCTCTGCATCACCGGCGGCATCGCCTTCACCGGCATTGGCATCCTGATCGCGTCGCGCGCGCGGACCATCGAAGCGGTCAGCGGCATGGCGAACCTGATCATGATGCCGATGTGGATTTGCTCCGGCGTCTTCTTCTCGTACGAACGTTTTCCCGAACCGGTGAAGCCGTTCATCCGCCTCCTGCCGCTCACCGCGCTCAACGACGCGCTGCGTCTCGTGATGAACGACGCCGCGCCGCTCGCGAGCATCTCCACGCAGCTTGCGGTTCTCGCGGCGTGGGCGGTGCTCACGTTCCTGATCGGCCTGAAGATCTTCCGCTGGCAGTGACGCGTCAGAAGCGGAACGACATGCCGACGTTCACTTCGCCCTGATACAACTCGCGCGAGTTCACCGCTTCGCAGACGGTGCAGCGATTGTCGGCATTCGTCACCGACGTATAGAAACCGCGGCCTTCGATGCGCAGCCCGACGTTGCGATTGATCGGCAGCCGCACACCGACGCCGGCCGATGCGGAGAAGCGATTGTCCGACGTCGCGCCGGACACCTGCGGATCGAGATTGGCGATGCCGGCGCTGACGATCACGTACGGCTCGGCGCCGCGGCTACGCGCGAACGGAATCTGCAAACCGGCGTGGTAGTAGGTGATGTCGAAGTCGCCGAGGTTCGTGGCCGGCGCGAAGAGATAGTTGTCGCCGGTGGTCAGATGCGTCGACTGATGATCGACCATCAGCACGAGCTTGAGCGGGCTGCCGAGCGGAATGCCGAAGCTCGCGCCGTAACTGAGCGAGGCGGCCAGATCGAGGTCGCGGCGAAAGATATCGTTGTTGCTCGCGTGGATCGTGCCGCCGAAACGGTATCCGGCGAACGGCGTGAGCTCGAACGAATTGTCGTAGCGGCCGTAGCCGCGATCGTCGCGATCGCGATCGCCGCCGCGATTGCGCCAGCTGTCGTCCTGCGCGAAGAGTGATGCCGGGATGGTGATGAGTGCGAGGATGAGGATGAGTTTGCGCATTTGCGTGATGCCTCCATGATCTGCTCGCTGCTGCTTTGCGAAAACGGAGCCGACCGATTGCGAAGCGGACGGTAGAATCGCCGGCCATGAAAATCGCCACCTGGAACGTCAACGGGATTCGCGCGCGCCACGAGCAATTTCTCGAGTGGGTTACGAGCGCGCAGCCGGACGTCGTCTGTCTGCAGGAATTGAAAGCGACGGTCGCGCAGGTGCCGGCGTCGATTTGCGAGCTCAACGGTTACTGGTGCTACTGGCACGGCGCGGCCGCGTATTCGGGAGTCGGTCTTCATCTGCGCCGCGATACGTTTCCGGAGGAGCCGCGCTTCTCGCATCCGGCGTTCGATCACGAAACGCGCATCGTGCAGGCGGACGTCGGCGACACGACCTTCGCGTCGGTCTACGTGCCGAACGGCGGCAAGGACTACAACGCCAAGATCGCGTTCATGCACTCACTCATCGATTACGCGGCGGCGATCCAGCGCGACGGACGGAAGCTCGTCATCTCCGGCGACTTCAACATCGCGCGCACCGACATGGATGTACATCCGAAAGAGCGAAAGCCGGTCATCGGCCAGCGTCCGGAAGAACGAGAGCTCCTCGAACAGATGATCGGACACGGACTCGTCGACGTCGGCCGCACGCTCAATCCCGACGATGAGAATTACTTCACCTGGTGGGCTCCGTGGCGAAGCATGCGCCAGCGCAACATTGGCTGGCGGCTCGATTACGTGTTCGCGAGCGAGTCGATCGCGAAGAGTGCGATCTCATGTCCGTCATTTCGTGAGATCGGCACGAGCGATCACGCGCCGGTCGTGGCGACGTTCGAGTAAGAGCTCAGTGCGCGGCCGATCGTCGTCGCTGAATCGTGCGGCTCCGCGCGTCATCGCGTACGGTTCCGCGCAGAACGCGGCTAGTGCAGCTGTGGCGCGGTGCGCGTGGCCGTTTGCGCGATCGTGAGCAGCAGAGGATCGTCCTCTGCTTTCGCGCTCGAGAGTTCGAGGACGACGTCGTGGCCGCCGCTCTGTTTCGCGGAGTCGACCAGCCAGACGATGCGTGATGCGCCGTCGCCATCGCGCGTGTCCATCACGACAGCTTCCATCCCGTTGATCGTCGCGCGGCATTTCAGCGCCGCGGCGGGAAACGAATAGACAGCCCAGGATCCGTACGACATCGATACGCGAGTGCCCGGTCGATCCCACGCAGCGCCGCCGTGAATCATCCAGCCTGTTTTCGCCGGATGAAAGTCCGCCGGCATCGCGATCGACACCTCGCCATCCTGCGCCGCCAGCTTCGACCAGCCCGACGTCGCGAGCATCGCCGGCAACGCACACGGCGGCAGCTGAGCGACCGTTCGCATGTCGTACGTCTCCACGCTCGCCATCTGTTTCTTCCGCGCGATCCACGCATCAATCCGTTGCGTCAGCACGTCGAGCGGGATCGAGCCGGCGGCGAGTACCTCGTCGTGAAACTCACGAATGTCGAACTTCGCGCCGAGCTCCTTCTCCGCTTTCGCGCGCAGTCCGAGAATGTGCAGCTGGCCGACTTTGTAGCCGAGCGCCTGGCCGGGAATGGCGATGTAGCGATCGATCTCCGCCTGCACCATCACGTCGGCACTGTTCGTATGCGCGTGCATGTAATCGACCGCCCGCTGGCGCGTCCACTTCTTCGCATGCATTCCGGTATCGACGACGAGTCGCACGGCGCGGAAGACGTCGCTCTGCAGCCGCCCGTAATCTGAATACGGATCGGTGTACAGCCCGACCTCTTTGCCGAGCCGCTCCGCATACAACGCCCATCCTTCACCGAACGCGACGAATCCGCCCTGCTGCCGCAGCAGCGGCAATCCCGGCAACTCCTGCGCGATGGCGTTCTGCAGATGATGTCCCGGCACTCCTTCGTGATACGCGGTCGACTCGTTGCTGATCGTCTTCCGCTCCTCCGGTTTGTACGTCACAACCACGACGTAACCGGGACGCGAGCCATCACGCGTGCCGCGCTGATATTGCGTCGCCGCCGTCTTCTCGCGAAACGCCTCGGTCGCTTTCACTTCCACCTTTTGCTTCGGCAGACGATTGAACAGCAGCGGCAACTTCTCGTACATCGCGGCGATGGCTACGCGAAAGTTGTCGAGGATCTGCTCGCGCGACTTCGGATGCAGCGCCGGATTCGCATCGATCGATGCATTGAGCGCCGCGATCGAATCGAAGCCGAGCTTCTTCGCGATGGCGAGCATCTCCGCTTCGTCGCGCGCCACTTCACGCAGCCCAAGCTGATGAATCTCTTCCGGCGTCATCGACGTCGTCGTGTTGCGGCGAACCAGCGATGCGTAACGCTCCGCGCCCTGCGGCAGCGCCCACGTGCCGACGTCTTCACGTCCGTGCGGCGCGTACTCCTCGCGCACGAACTTCGCGAGCTTCGCGTACGCGGGGAGCACATCGGTGCGGATCGCGTTCAGCAGTTCCTCGCGCAGGGCGGCCTGGCGCGTGGCATCGATCGACGCCGGCAGTTTCTTCAGCGGCTCCGCGAACGGCGATTCTTCGGCCGGCGTTTTCGCGAGCCCTTCGATCTGCGTCGCCGCCTTGTCGAGCAGCACCTTCGGCGGCACGAGGTGATCGCGAACGCCGCGCTTCATCAGCTCGATCGTGTCGTCGAACACGCGCGGTACCTGATGCATCCGCGCGATCCAGTCAGTGAAATCTTTCTCCGTCGCGAACGGTATCAGCGGCGCCGATTGCGGGATCGCCAGATAGACGCCGGTGAACTGCGTCAGCGGCATCTCGTAATTCTTCAGGCGGAGATCTTCGAGCTCGTTGCGGAACTGCTGCAGCAGGATTGTCCGCGTGATGGCCTGCTGCTCGTCGAGTCCTTTCGCCGGAATCGCTTCGACGCGCGCGAGGAACGCACGCGCTTTCTTCGCATTCGCTTCGACGGCCGCCGCGGAACGATCGGTGAGCCGATCGTTCCAGCGGCGGTCGCCCTGAATCGAAGCCGATTCAGGATTCGAAGCGAGCCGCTGCTCCCATACCTCGTCGACCAGCGCGTCGAACTTCTTTCGCTGCGTGTCGAGTTGCGCGGCCGGTTGCGCAAACGATGCGGCGGCGACGAGGAGCAGAGGGAGCAGCAGTCGTAGTTTCATCGCCTCCTATTCGAGCACGACGAGCACGACTCTGCGATTGGCGGCGCGACCTTTTTTCGTTTTGTTTGATTCGGCCGGCAGCGTGTCGCCGTACGAGATCGTCGACATCCGCGCCAGCGGCAGCGACTGGCTGCGCGACAGGTAACGGCGCACCGAATCGGCGCGGCGCTGGCCGAGCTCGTCGTTGAGCCGCGTGCCGCCGGTGTCGTCCGTGTGTCCCTGCACTTCAATGAAGTACTGATCGCTGAGCGCCTTCACCTTGCCGGCGAACTCGTCGAGCGCTGCCTGTCCTTCTTTCGGAATGTCATACGAGTTGACGGCGAACTTCACGCGGTCTTCGCTGAAAGTCTGTTCGAAAACGACCTTGCCCTTTGCGAGCACGCCCGCTTCCTGCGCGCGCTTGAGGGCTTCGCGCGATTCCTGGCTGAGCTGATCGAGGCGGACGTCGGTCTGTTTCTGCTTCTGCTGGAGGTCTTCCACCTGCGTCTCGACCGTTTCGAGTTTCCGGCTCGTTTGCGCCTGAGCCTCGGCGATTTTCTCGTCGACCGACTTCGACGTTGCGCATCCGCCGAGAGCGGCGGCGAGCAGGGACAGCGAGAGCAGACGGGTGGCGTTTGAATGCATGGTCATCAACTTCCTTTCCTTTCGGTTTTTCCCGGTGGTTCCGTGCCGAGATATCCGGCACGTACCCTTACGGAGCGGACTCGCCCCGTCAGTTCGAGTGAAATGCGGCGGTACTTTACTGCACCTTTTCCGGTCGGTGAGAAACCGACGAGATATTGCGCGCGCAGGTTCTTCTCCAGCGACGCGACGGCAAGCGCGATCTCCTGCGGACTGCTGCCGAGTTGCATCCGGCCGCCGGTGAGATTGGCAATCTCATCGAGCAGCGCAACATCAGACAGCGATTCGCGCGGCTGCTTCGGATCGACGCGCTCGAGCTCGGCCGGCTCGCGCAAGCCGAGCGGATAGATCGGCACCGCGATTCCCTGCAGCCGCTGCGCGAGATCGGTGCGCGTCAGCTTCGACGCGTTGTCGATGCCGTCGCTGAGCAGGATGATCGCGCGCGTCGGATTGCGCCCGAGGCGGCTGCGTTCGGGCATCGTTGAAAGCGCATCGAAGAATGCGGTCTTGCCGAACGGCTTCACGTTCGCGAGCGCGCGATTGAGTTGCGAGGTGTCGCTCGTGAATGGGACGACTTCGTGCGCGGCCGTGTCGTCGAACACGTACAACGCGAAGTCATCGCCCGGCTGTCGATGCGCGAGCAGCGCGCCGATCGCGGCGCGCGCCGCGTCCATCTTTCCGCCGAGCGCCATCGAGCCGGAGCCATCGAGGAGGATGGTGAACGACACCGGCGCGTTCTGCGATTTCTCGAAGAGGTCGCTGCGTACCGGTTTGCCGTCGACGAGCAGCTTCATCTCGGCGCTGCGGAGGTCGGTGATCGGCGCGCCGCGATCGCCGAGGACGGTGAACGGGATCATCACGTAGCCGACGGAGACCGACTCGGTGAGCTGCTGGGAAACGTTCTCCTGCGCGGGGAGCGCGAACGGAAAAAGGAGCAGCGCGACGGCCAGACTACGCACGAACATACTGCAAATAACACTAACCGATGAGCGGAGCATTTCCCGGAAGGTACGCCGGCGCGGGGCTGCCAGGGGACATGGCAGCGACAATAACTAGCCCTTTTTCAATGGGATAAAGCTCGGGTCGTCCTGGTGACGGCGCTCCCAGCGAAGGAAGTCGTAATAGCCGCACGTCGGGCGGTCGGGATACTCGTGGCAAACTCCGGGCCTGGCCTCGTAAACCGTACAGCGGCGCGCTTTCGTATCGAGGAACATGCAGATCGATCCGTAGACACTGTCTTTCTGATGCTTGAGGACGACGTCCCCTTCCACGACTTTCGTGAAGCGCCGCGTGGCGACCTCCGGCTCGATGCCGAAGTGCTTCGCGAGACGATTGACGTCGCGCTTCGTGATCGCGATGCGGTCGTAGCTGCAGCAGT
>JAOBAU010000111.1 GCA_025463165.1 Acidobacteriota bacterium
GAGGCGACGAGCCAGAAGACGTAGAACCGCCAGTCCCCGAAGAGGACCGGCAGCACAACACGCAACATGTCAACGACGATCGCGAGGGCGAAGACGCCGAAGAACACTGCGAAGCCTGCGTGTCGAAGCGGACGCCCGGCGACGCCGAACGGCAATGACGCGACGACGAGGAGGATCGCGAGGGCGATCGCACACTGGATCAGGAGCGCGATCACAGGCCGACTCCTGTGACTACCAAGTGCCTACCACGGGTGTCTAGACGAGGGTTATTGCGTCTCATCCGGGCGTACTCCGTCTCACGCCCCGGTGTAGCCGGAGTCGTCGTCAACTGTCTCAGATGGAAGGGGTTGGGTTACTGTGGGTGAAGGTGTCGCAGCGTGTATTTCGGGCGTCGGAACCTGCGGCGGGGAGCTTGCCAAGGTTGATGTCGCCGGTTCGAGTCCGGTTGCCCGCTCCAATCGACGATAACCAGAGGGCCGCTCAACGCGGCCCTCTTCGTTTTTGACGTAACGCGGCGATATCCTGTTCGCACTCATGTCGAACGGTTCAGCGTCGCAGCTCGGGCCGGGGACTGTCCTCGACGGCAAGTACGAGATCCTCAATCTTCTCGGCGCCGGCGGAATGGGGGAGGTGTTCAAAGCCCGCCACGTCCACCTCAACGCGTTCCGCTGCATCAAGGTTATGAAGCAAGGTTTGATGGCGGATGACGGTTACCGCAACCGTTTTCTGCGCGAGGCGCGTCTGGCCACGCAGATCCATCATCCGAACATCGCGGTCGTCCATGATTTCTTTCTCGGCGAGGGCGGTAGCTACATGGTCACCGAGTACATCGACGGCACGACCGTCCGCCAGTGGAGCACCCTCTTCGGCGCGTTCCCGCTCGCACTCGCCGCCGACGTCGCCACGCAGGTCCTCTCCGGACTCGATCACATCCATCGCCGCGGTCTGCTTCATCGTGACATCTCCGCCGACAACGTCATGCTCTCGTACGATTCCGACGAGCGGCTGATCGCGAAGATCATCGACCTCGGCGTCGCCAAGGACGTCAACCCCGGCGCCAGCGACGCAACGCAATCCGGACTGCTGATCGGCAATCCGAAATACATGTCGCCCGAGCAGCTTGGCGACATCCGCGACGGCGATCAGCTCGACGGCCGCACCGATCTCTATTCGCTCGGCATCGTCCTCTACGAGATGCTGATCGGCATCTCGCCGTTCGCCAGCGAGACGCCGCACGGCTACATCATCAAACACCTGACGGAGCGGCCGCCGCGTTTCGTCGAGCGCAAACCCGATCACGATTTCCCCGCCGATCTCGAGCCGGTGATTTTCCGCGCGCTCGAGAAAAAGCGCGACCGCCGTTATCCCGACGCACGCGCGCTCTCCGCCGCGCTGCAACCGTTTCTTCTGGGTCCGGCCGGACTGCTGACGAGAAAAGACGTCGCCAGCCTTCGCCGCGGCGACACCGTCACGATCTCGACGCCGCTGCCGGTCAGCGGCGACGCGCCGACCATCGCGGAGCGAATGCCGGGCGATACGGCGACGGGCCGCGACTGGAAGCGAACGATCGCGCAGGACACGATCGAAGGCTATCGCGACTATCTCAATCGTCATCCCGAATCGGACGACAGCACCGCCGCGAAAGCGCGCCTCTTCGAGCTCGAGCTGCTCGACACCGTTCATGCGAAAGAAGTGGCAGGCGATCGCGACGCGCTGCAGCGATTGAGCGAAGCGCATCAGCGCGGCACCGCCATCGGCGACGCGGCGCGCGAAGCGCTCAATCGCGTGAAGAGCGCCGGCGATCGCGAGCGCGATGAAGAGCAATCGTTCCAGCGCGCATGGGAAGACGGACGCGCCGCCTCGTGGCGCGCGTTCATCGATCAATATCCTGGCTCGGCGCGCATGGCGCGCGCACGAAGACTGCTCGATGAAGCCGTCGCATTCGAATCGGCGGCCGGCGGCGAATCGGAAACGCAGCTGCGCGATTTCCTCAAAGCCTTTCCCGATGGACGCCATCGTTACGAAGCGGAGATCCGGCTCGTGACGGTGAAGCAGCGCCTCGCCGACCATGCGTTCGCGCGCGCTGTCGAAGCCGACACCTACGCGGCCATGCGCGACTATCTCGCGAAGTTCGCCGCGTCGACGCATGCGAACGAAGCAGCGAACGCTGCGAAGGAACGGCTGGCGTGGGAAAGCGCGGCGGCGCGCGATTCCGAAGATGCCTGGGATGATTACCTGACACGCTTTCCCGACGATCGTCACGCGGCCGGCGCGCGCACGCGTCGCGATCAGGCGCGTCACCGCGAAGAGGAAGCGTTCCGCATCGCTGCCGATGCGCGCACGGCCTCGGCGTGGAAACAGTTCCTCGCCAAGTCGCCCGATGGCAGGCGCAAGGCGCGCGCGGAGCTTCATCTGCGCGAAGCGCTGGCGTTCGAGAGCGCCGTCGATCGCGGCCGTGATGCGCTCGACGAGTTCGTTCGCCAGTACTCCGGCTCATCGCTCGCCAAAGACGCGCGACGCATTCTCCGCCAGCTCGGCGACGAAGAGGATTACGCGCAGGCGCTGTCGATCGAAGCGCCGGCGGCGTGGCGTCTTTACCTGACCGCGCACCCGAACGGCGCGCACGCGGAGCGCGCGCATCAGCGATTGACGGCGCTCGAAGATGAAGCGTACGCATCGCTGACGACGGAGCTGCACCCCGACGCCGCCGCGGAGTTCCTCGCGGATTTTCCCGACTCGCCGCGCGCGGATGAAGTTCGCCGGATGCTTGCGCGGCGCGGCGAGAGTCTCGCGATCACGCAGGCACTCGATGCCGCAACGCGCGGCGACGTCGCGCAGGCCGAGACGTTGCTGGCGAAGATCACCGACGCGGATCGTCGCGCCGAGGTGGAGGTGGCGATCGATGCGGCGCGCGACAAGTCCGAGTGGACGGAAGCGCAGCGCGTCGCCACCGTCATGTCGTTCCGCGCGTATCTCGCCGCGCGTCCGGCAGGACGATGGGCGGGCGACGCGCGGCGGCGTCTGGCGAAACTCGAAGAGCTGGCGCGCGAATCGGAATCGGGCGACTTCGATTCCGCGTGGGAGCGCGGTTCCGTTGCAGCGTGGGACGAATATCTCGCACAGCATCCCGAGTCGCCGCGCGCCGCCGACGCCACGCGATGCCGGCAGGAAGCGCGCGACTTCGAGCTCGCCGTCGCGAAGAACACTCGTGCGATGTGGCGTGCGTTTCTCGCGACCTGGCCCGACGGACCGCACGCGCTCGACGCGAAGATCCGTCTGCGCGACTTCGGCTAAACGCGCTCAGCGCGGCGCGAGGCCGTTGACCATCGCTTCGAACGTGCGCCGCACCGTCTCGTCATCGAACACGTTCGGCTGCTTCATCCGCTCCGCGATCATGCGATCGCGAATCATCCCCTCGGCACAGCCGAGCATCGCCGACGCCAGCACGACTTCGCTCACGTCATTGCGAAACGACCCATCGACCTGGCCGCGTCCGACGAGGTGATGCAGGAGCTCGTAAAACTCGAGGAAGCCTTTCGACAGCGTCACTTCATCGCCGCGAATGCGCCGTCCTTCGAACAGAAAAAGGAACGCGATGTCGTGATCGCGGCCGAATGCTTCGACGACCGTTTGCAGGATGCCGAGGACGGCGTCGCGGCCGTGTTGCGCCTCGGTGACGTGGCGGCGAATCTCGACATTCAATCCGCTCCACGCCTCGTTGAAGATCGCGTCGAGCAGTCCGCTCTTGCCGGTGAAGTAGCGGATCAGCTGCGATTCCGACGTTCCCGCTTCGCGCGCGAGCGACACCGTCGAGGTTTTTTCGTAGCCGTGTTTCGCGAACAGCCATTTACCCGCGGCGAGAAGCCGCGCGCGCGAGGTTTGCGTGCTGTCGCCGTCGATGGGCACGGGCGGCAGCGTACGGAGCGCGACCGCGGTCGTCAACTCGCATGAATCGCGTATCCTCATCGCACACCAAATCGGAGGAACCATGCTGCACGGAATGAACGTCTGGGCGATCCTGGTCAGCGCCGTCGCCATCTTCATGCTCGGCGGACTCTGGTATTCACCGCTCCTGTTCGCGAAACGCTGGGTCGCGCTGATGGGGAAATCGGAAGAGGAGCTGAAGAAAAACGCTCCCGGCCCGATGCCGTTCCTCCTCGTCTTCATCTGCGCGATCGTGACGTCGCTGGCAATGGCGATCATCCTCGCGCATCACTCCGGACCTCTCGATCCCGCGCATGCGGTTTGTGCGGCGGTCGTTTGCTGGGCCGGTTTCGCCGGCGCGACGAGCTTCGGCACCGCGCTCTTCTCCGGCGAGAAGAAGGCGTTGTGGCTGATCAACACGAGCTACAACCTCCTCTCGTTCATCATCGCGGCGCTGATCCTTTCGTCCTGGCGCTGAACGTTCGTTCGACGTGAAGATTGTTCGCGCTGTCGTCCGCGTCGCCGCCGTTTGTGCCGCGACGGCGCTGCTCTATCCGTTGTTCGTGATCGTTCGTTCGCGGCGTTCGTCGATCGTTCGCCGCTGGCATGCGACGGTCGCACGCATCCTCGGCGTTCGGATCACTGTTGATGGAACGCCGCCGCGCGGTGCATTCCTCCTGGTGTCGAACCATCTCAGTTACGTCGATGTCGTCGTGCTCGGCGGGTTGATCGAGACGCTCTTCGTCGCGAAAGCTGACGTGCGCGACTGGCCGGCGCTCGGTCCGCTCGCGTCATCGACCGGAACGGTGTTCATCGATCGCCAGTCGCGTCGCGATGCGGTGCGCGTCACGACACTGCTGCGTGAGCTCGTAGGCGGCGGACGCGCGATCGTCGTTTTTCCGGAAGGGACGAGCAGCGATGGCAGCGACGTCCTGCCGTTCAACACGCCGCTGTTCGAAGCGGCGGCGGACGATGCGCTGCCGGTCTGGTACGCCGCGTTGCGTTACGCGCAGCCGGAAGTGCCGTGGTTCGGCGACGCGACCTTCACGTCGCATCTTCGAACGCTGCTGCAACTGCCGCGCATCGACGTGCACGTGTCGTTCGGCGGCCCGTTGTTGCCGGGCGATCGGAGAACGCTCGCGAGGGACGCACGCGAGTCGATAAAATGGCGTCTTTATTGATTCAGTGTGGACTCCACACTATTCAGTCGC